>NZ_JCACIN010000129.1:0-10545 GCF_059504425.1 Drouetiella sp. | reverse complement strand
AAACTCCGTTCTACCATCTTTCTTTACCACTATTTATATTTCGGACAGGTCTATTCATTAGGGCAAGGCGACGAGTGCTTTGCACAATCTCGTTGCCTCGGAAAGTCTTGTCTTTGAGGAACTGGGATTGCTCTTTATCGAGCTGGTAGTTTTTGACTAAGAAATCATAGGCTGCTAGGAAAAAGCCTCCAGTGCCGCAGGCAGGGTCAGCGATCGTCTTCAACGGCTCCGGGCGAATGCACTCGACCATTGCCCAGATTAAGGTACGGGGGGTGAAGTATTGCCCTGCTCCACTTTTGGTGTCTTCAGCATTCTTCTCTAGCAGCCCTTCGTAGATTTCGCCTTTGACATCGGCTCCCATGCGCACCCAGCTTTCTTTGTCGATCAGGTCGATGATCTTGAACAGCTTTGCCGGGTCTTGAATCTTATTTTGAGCTTTGGTGAAAATCTGTCCCAGGATGCCTTTCTCTTTGCTGAGTTCTTGCAGCACTTTGAGGTAGTGGAGTTCGAGTTCTGCGCCACGTTTGGTGGTGAGGCTGCTCCAGTTATATTCTGTTGGAATGCCAGTGTTGCGCTTGTAGGGTGGGCGGCTGTACTCGTCTGCCATCTTGAGAAACAGCAGGTAGGTCAACTGCTCCAGATAGTCGCCATAGCCCACCCCATCGTCGCGTAGGGTGTTACAGAAGCTCCAAACTTTAGAGACGATCGCCTGTGTGCTCATTACTATTTCCAAATCAGAGAACTAATGTCAAACAGCAGCTTTTGGCGAGACTCCAGCTCGTTGGGGCCAAAGCTGTCGAAGGGGCGCAGATCCAGGTTGAACCTGGTGATCAGCGCATTCATATCTAGTTTTGACCTATATGAGTCGTCACGAAGAGTTTCGTTCCAGTAGAGTGTGTTGGCGTAGCTCTTGAGTTTATTGGCGTAAAGCTCATTGCTGCTAGAGATATTGTCTCTCCCTTTGAGCAGTAGCAATCCACCCAGGCGATTCCGTTCCTGCTCGAATAGTTCTTCGTTGCTGTCAAACAGTGCCTTGTTCTGGTCGTTGTGGGAAAGTATGTGCTCGATGTGGAAACCATTCACATATCCCGTCTTAAGAACCAGATCCTCAATTGGCTGCTTCATCTGCATGTTGGTGTGTTCAGCTAAGAAGCGTTCGATACGGGCAAAGAAGTAGCGCTTAAAGCGGGTATTGAGGTTGATGCCAGTGTTGCGAAAAAAGGTGTATTGGAAGGGTTCGGTTACGGTAGCCGATCGCTGGCGTGATAGCTCCTCCATCAAATGGCGATCGAATGCAGAGCGGATGTCTTGGACGGGTTTGTTGCGGATCTCGGCTGAAATGCGGTAGAGCCGTTCGCCAAAGGCGTTGCTGTCGTAAGCGTTTTGCAATTGGAGTAAGGAGAAAAGCCGATCGATCTCAGCGGCAACGGTGCGAATTTTTGCTTTTTCCTCTGGATCTTTGAGACAACAACTGGACAGAATTAACAGGTACTGTCCGTCCATGTCGTTAAGTCGATTTAGAAAAACATGAGGATAGTCAGAATGTTCGACTTCTTGAGCTTTCAATAGTTGTAGATAAAGAGTTGTGAAATATTTGAAGTCGCCGTCTAGAAAGTTTTTAACCCCCGATGGGTTATGGGTAAGATGTAGTACACCATTCATGTTGTGGCTAAACATTTCTCGATGGTAATCTCCATCAAAGCGAGTGCCATCTCTACGGGCGTCTGAAAATTTTGCCTTTAGGTAATACCGGAAGAAGGTGTCGATTTCGTCTTCGTAGGAATCGTTGATAGATCGAACTTGGTGTTCCCAAAATCCGTTGTAGTCGCGCTGGTCTAGCTCTAGCTTGTCAATTTGACCCAGCAGTTTGCCTTTGATGATTTCGTAGGGACGCAGACGCACACCGCGATCGTTGATTACCTCAAACACCATCGGCACATCGGTTTGCTCGACCGCCAGGTTGATCAGCACTAGCCTATAGAGGAAGTAGAAAACAAAGGACTCTAGCTTGTGCTGGTCGGTTAACTCTTTGTCTAAATAGGTGGTGATGATTTTATAGTTTTTTACCAAATTGACGGCGGTAATGCCGGAGGCGGTGTCGATCAATCCTAGGTCGTCACCAGCTTTGAGGGCTTCCAATGTCTGTTTATGGCGTTCGTGGTTCATCCAGAACTGATGCTCCATCCCTGAGAAGCCAACCAGCTTGCTTTCTAGCCAGTTCTCAGCTCTTGAGTCAAACTGCTGTGCTAGGTGATAGAGCTTGATGAGAATGAGTGTCAGGGTGGTGAGGCGCTGCTGCCCGTCTACGATATACACTTTGCCGTCGATCGTGTTGGTGACGTAGGTATTCAGGTAGTACCAGGGATATCGGGCGGTAATGGTTTCTTTGGAAGGCGCAAGATCTTTGCGGAGTGCGTATTCCTGGCTAAACTTATAGAAAACATCGTCCAGCAACCGGGTGACTGGCTCCTCTGTCCATTTGTAATCGCGTTGGTAGAAGTCGATGTAATAGACCGTGTTAGAAAAAACACCATCGATATTCTGTTTGTCTGGAGCGATATCGACCATAGTAGCGATCGCCTTGTGTAGTGGTTAACTTCGAGGAACTTCCGCTCTCTAATATGCCCCCCCAACCTAAAACCTTCACAGATATGCCCTGCGAAAGCATCAATATCAAGACTATCTATTGAAGATTAAAGTTGTTTCTGCTTGAATTCGGTCGACAAATTGTGAAAATGCAGGGTAAGACTTGAACTCGTGCCTGAGAGTTTGCCACTCTCGGACGAACAGCGGAGTTTGAAGGGTTCTGATGATTTCTGGTTTCCATATCTTCCAGACATCGTTACTGATATAGTGATCTTTCCAGAGATAGTACTCTTCTGAAGTCAAATTCAAGTATCTAAGAGCAGCGAGACGTATTTCTTCATTAGATTGAATTTGTTTGTCAATCTCAAACCTATACATATAAGCATTTTTAGGGAATGAACTCATGATTCGTTCATATTTTTCAGTGTAATAAGTGAATGCATCGAGGTTCCACTGCCTACGGGCATAACGGCTGCTTTGCCAAAGCGCAATACCAGCAAAAATAATTGAGATAAGCCCAAGTAGTTTCGTAACAACATCAATGATTTCTAGTGTAGTCATGAGCTTTTAAGCAAATAAGCTGTGGAATTTTGAATCAATTATCTGTTGCTAAGTCAAGTTGAATCTGTGCATCCTGTGTTTTACGTGGTTTTCGAGAGGGGTTCTTATTGACAGACTTCTCCGCTCGAATCTGCTCTAACAGCGTCTCGGCTGGCTCGTCGTTGGGGTCTTGAGGCACCAGTTTGCCTTCAAAGGCTTGCTTAAGAATGCTCTGCCGCAGTGCCTCAGCTTTTTGCAGGTTTTCAATAAGGGTTGCTTCAAGTTGATCGCAAATAGACAAGCGTGATTCAATTTCTTGAACAATTTGTTCTTGTTCTTCTAGAGGTGCTAACGGAATAGGAATTGCTGAAAATTTATTAGCACTCAGATGGTTGATCCCAACTCCACTCGCGATATTTGAGAAAATTCCATTGGAGTATAAATTTTTGAAGATAAGCAAGAAGTATTCACTTGACAAATATGTTGGTCTAAATCGAATAACTGTATTTTGAAAACAACAATTTGGAATTTGATTACGCCATACAGCAGGTTTGCCCACTTGTTCAGGGCTACCAGATGCTTCTGAAAGAAGAATATCCCCGCTCTTCAGTTGGTATTGCTGAAATTCATGGGGCTTGAATTCCATATCTAAAACATCGGTCAAATCAAAACCATTCTCAGTAATATTGGCAGCCCTGATATACTTAGTTGGAAAATCTTTTGATCGATTTTGTGGTGATCTCTGTCGTCCTAGTTGTACATAGCCCAACTGTTCAACGCTTGCCCAACACCAACCAATAGGAAGTTCTGGTAATTCAGCTAGTTCAAGTTGAGTTAAAGGCATTAGTTCTTTGGGCTTTGATGGTTTAGTAGGCTTCTTCCCTACCTTCCCGATCGCCTCCCATTCCTTAACAGCCCTCTCCCAGTCTGCCAACTGTTGCTGATAGCGGTTTTCGCGCTCTGCCTTGATTTGAGCCAACAACGCTTCTCCAGTTTTGAGGGTTGATTGCCGCTTTCTCCATTCCTCGGTCAGCTTCCCCTCAAACGCCCACTTCAACACCGCCTGACGATAAACCTTTAGCTGCTTCTGCGCTGTTTTCAGGCTTTCAACACCCTGATCTACATCAGAAAATAACTCCTCAATTTTTTCAACAATTCGATTTTGCTCATTGGTCGGTGGCAGCTCTAAGTCAAAATCACTAACAATTTCTATGTTTAGGTTTACCTGAGTAATCCCCTGCTTATGTTTTTGGACTACATAGGGTCTAAGGTATTGAAAATAGTAAAAGAGGAATTCTTTACTTATCTCGTTTGGCAAACCTAAAAAAGATACGAAACCATCATGTATACAGGCTTCAGCACCAAGAAATTTTGGTATACAAACTGTACCGCTATTAGACAGTATTAAAGATCCTCTTGGTAACAAACGACTTTTCTTAGAACCCTCTTCATTCACTTTAGTTTCAGCATCAAAAATAGTTTTTCCTTTAATTTTTGTGATATCAGCAATTTTGATAAAAGGAATACTGCCTGAAAAATATTTGGGATCTCCCATTGGTCTTGGAGAACCACCTCTAACTACTTCGCAAACTTGCCCAAGCTTTGTGAGTAACCACCCTTTCGGCAATTCTCTAACTTCTCTGTTCCCTTTCGTCATTCGTTACCTATCACTCTGCATTCGCTTCAATCTCTTGCATCCGGTTTACCAACTGCTGATCTAGAGTCAATAGTTCCAGCGTTAAGCATTTGGCAGTAGCCGCAATGATGGCATCGGGTGTTTTTAAGCGGTAGTTTCGTCGAAGGGCGATCGTGCAATCTTCAATTTCTTTGGTCAAGGCAGTGTATTGCATTTGGGCTAATGTGCGCTCAATGCCATCTATTTCTTGCGATGTGATGCCTGGAAACCCTAGCAACTCGATCCGCGTGACGAAACTATAGACACAGGCTTTGGTTTCAATAGTGCGATCGGTCACAACTTTGACCACGGCTTCCTGTTGCTTGACCAAGCCAATCACATAGTTTGTGTCTAGAAGAAACCTAACTCCATTCATCACGCATTTTTCTCTGGAGTTCGACGGGATCTTCGTTAAAGTTTGGTGAGTCTTTCAAAATTCCGGCATATTCTGATAGAAGCCTGCCAGCTTGTGGTGCTTCCTTCTGGGTTTCATTCTGCTCTGCCCGGAGCTTAGACCTGTGCAGCAGAAACTCTGCAAAGTCTAAAACCTCTGCCGCTTGATCCTCTGGTAAAGCTTTTACTAGCTCATAGAGTTTTTCCGCGCTATCCATTCTACCTCTCCTCGATTGCCCGTCGAAATTCTGCCACAGCCTTCCCTTCATCAGTTTCAGCTAGCATCACGCAGCGATTCAGCAAATCAATATTCAACTCTTGCAATCCTGGTAGTTGACTGCGATCGACTCGCTGATAGCCCCCCTCCCGCAGATGGTAGAGGCTGAAGACTCCATCTTCCCAAAACCAAACCTCCTTGACCTCCAAAGCCTGATATCGAGCCAGCTTCCCTTCCCCCCCGCTGCTAAAAACAACCTCAATGGAAAGATCGGGAATTGCTCTAGAGTCATTAATACTTGCCTCGCCAATGCAATACGACTCATCAGCTTGAACAGACACCACCCCCGCTTTTTCTTGAGTCATTGAGCGGGTAGGTTTAAAGCGAATACCCTTGGTTAGCAGAAACGTCATCACCAAATAGCCGATGAAGCTAGCAAATACCTCATGATCACGTCCCGGCATCAGAATTTCAACCGTCCCGTTGTAGTAAAATAGCCTGACCCCAGGAAAACCTTCAAATCCCTGCTGAATCAGCTTAAACTGTTCCCACGTATGCCCGCCGTGAACAATCCGTTGCTCAATTGGGTTTTCAAGTAGTTGAGTCATTGCCTTACTTTACAGGTGGATGGGACAAACAGCTTCACGGTTGAGATCCAATGCAGATCGATCGCTCCGACGGATATTCACCTCTTTCTCATTATGCCGCCAGCGCTTCATTCAATTCCTCAATCAGCGACTCCATTTCATCGCCAAACAGGTCATACATCTTGATTGTCCCCCCATGCCAAACGGCTCATACTCCAAATTGTCCGTCTCTAGGTGAAACGAGGTAGCGATATAGTCCTTCATTATCCGTAGCCACTCTACCTGCTCCTCAGAGAACTTCAACGCCCCTGCCTGCTTGCGAAACACCCAATCCTGAAAATTACGGTTCACCGTGGCTTCGTAGTTGGTCAAGTTGGCATCCGTCCCCACCACTCGCCGAATCAGCGAGACCAGCGCTACCAGTTCGCTAATCGGGCTTTTGCCGTTTACCTGCTCGACCTGCTCGTAGGCTTGCCAAACCCGCAGCGGAGCCAGGTTCGGCTTTTGCAATTTCAGGATATCCAACACCTCCTGCACCATTTGATAGGTGAGCGATCGCCTCTGGTAGGGCTGATTGTAGAAGATTCGCAGCGCCGTAATTTCATCCTTATTGGCTTCAATGAACTGGGCAAAATCTTGAATCACCGACTGTGCCTGATCCTTAGCCTGCTGATCCCATCCGGCAAACGTCACCCGATCGAGATTCACTGTGTCGATAATCTGCTCGTGAACCTTGCGCACATTGTCTACATAATCAATTAGATCACCCGTAAAGATGGCTGCCGCTTGCCGAATTAGGGACTTTTGAGCGGTTTCTAGCTGACCATCCGTGGGTGTTTCGGTTGCAGATAGATTGTTGTCGGCGATCGCTTTGTCAAAAATCACATCTGGGTCATAGGCATTCAGCAGCGCCTCAGCAATCGCCTTGATGTTCTTGCCGCTGGACAATTCCTGAAGCCTGCTTTGCTCCTTCGGGGTTATCTGTCGTTCCAGCCGCGTTAGCCGACTTGCCAACGACAAAAACGCATCCTCATCCTCTGCCCCCATGTGAATGCCCATCATCAAATCTTTGATGGCAGCAGAGGACTTGCGCTCTAACGCACGGGTGTCTGTTTTTAATGTCTTTGTAACACCGACCGCATCAACAATCACAAAATGGGTCTTAGCCGTTTGAGCAGATGGCGTCACCTTCTTCAAAGCATCCATATCGAGGGTGCGCGTTCCCCGACCTTTCATCTGGTCAAAGTAATTTTTCGATCGCACATCCCGCATAAACAGCAGGCATTCTAGCGGTTTCACATCCGTGCCCGTGGCAATCATGTCCACCGTGACCGCAATCCGAGGATAGTAATCATTTCGCAGCTGCGCCAACACCGATTTGGGGTCTTCCTCTGCTTTATACGTCACCTTCTTGCAAAAGGCATTGCCCTCGCCAAACTCTTCCCGCACGATTTTGATGATGTCGTCGGCATGACTATCATCCTTAGCAAAAATCAGCGTCTTCGGCACCTCCTGCCGATTGGGAAAGATCTCCGGTAGCTTGTCTCGAAAGGCGCGAATCACGTTACGAATCTGGCTGGGGTTAACCACATTCTTGTCTAGCTGTTTGCCAGAGTAGGTAATCTCTTCGTCTAGCTGTGCCCAGCGCTGGTTACGGCTCAACTTTTCTCGCTTTTCTACATACTCTTTAGCAACCAGTCGGCTACCATCCTTTGTAATTTCGGTTTCAATGATGTAGGGCAAATAGCCCACATTTACCCCATCGATCACAGCCTGCTCGTGGGTGTATTCGCTCACCACATTTTCATTAAAGAAGCCAAAGGTGCGTTTATCAGGCGTCGCCGTCAGCCCAATCAAGAACGCATCAAAGTAGTCCAACACCTGCTTCCAGATGTTGTAGATCGAGCGGTGGCACTCATCAATCACAATGAAGTCAAAGAACTCGATTGGCAGGCGATCGCTATACACCACAGGCAATGGGGCTTTAGGCTGCACCCATTCATTTGGGTTTGCCTCCTCTGCCTTATCCTCTAGCTCCTCTCCTTTGAGAATGGAGTAGAGCCGCTGAATCGTGGAAATGCAGACCTGGCTATCGGTCGCCACATAGCTCGACTTCAACCGTTGCACCGCATAAAGCTCAGTGAACTTGCGGTTATCGTCATTGGGCGTGTAAGCCATAAACTCTTGCTCTGCCTGTTCGCCCAGGTTCTTAGTATCCACCAAAAACAAGACCCGCTGAGCTTTTGCAAACTTCAACAGGCGGTAGATAAAGTTGATCGAGGTAAATGTCTTACCACTCCCCGTCGCCATTTGAATCAGAGCGCGAGGTCGAGTCGCTTTGAACGAGATATCCAGATTATTGATGGCGCGAATCTGACACTCCCTTAGCCCCTCAATCGGCAGTTCAGGCAAATCCAGCAACCGTGTTCTGAGCGATTGATCCTGGGCTAACCAGGCTTGAAATGTTTCAGGACGATGGAATGAAAAGACTGGGCGAGAGCGCGGCTTGGGGTCACGGCGATCGGTGAAGCGTGTGAGAATGCCAGTGCTCTCATAGATAAACGGCAAAGGCTGGTTGTTAAGGTATTTGAGCTTGCTATCGGCATACTCGCTCGACTGCTCTTCTACTACCGTCAAACGATGACCTTCCTCTTCTCGTTTGGCTTCAATCACGCCGATGGGCTGACGATCGACAAACAGCACATAGTCAGCGGGGCCAGCATCAGTCTGATATTCCCGTACAGCGACACCCAAACGCGCACTCAGATTAATGTTTCTCTTGGGCTGAACATCCCAACCTGCTTGCTTCAAAAGCTCGTCAATGCGATCGCGGGCTTGCTGTTCCGGGTTTTGATTTACTGACGCCATAGCTACTGCCCTTCAACAGGAAAATACTGTTCCAGCAGGTCTGCACCGCGATCGCCCATCTCACGCAAAATCTCTTCAACACGCTTTAAAGCCAAAGAAACAGGCATTGTTTTCTGGTTCTCCCAGCGGTTAACAGAGTAATACGACACCCCAATCTTGGCAGCAAGTTCGGCTTGAGTTAGCCCACTGCGATGACGCATCTCTTGGACTAACTGACTAAATTCAGGTTGCTTGATAACTGACATGACCAAACCAAATGTCAATATGGCAGGTGCCATATTCAGGGTACCCATCATCTTGGCACTGCCAACTGGCGATCGTCTTGGTTTTACAATAGATTCACCAAATTCATAAATTAGCAATCGAGGTCAAGCGCGCTTTATTTCATCTAGGCGATCACATAACCACTACTGGAAGGAATCAAGCCAGAGCCCTTCATCGGGAGGTCAAAGAGGTTATGCGACAAGTCATTGCAAAACATTGCTCAAGGATTCATCCTCAGCTTTAGCTCTAAATGATCATCATTATTTCTCCCAGAATTAAGGTCAAGATGCACATTAAGTAGCGGTGGTTATTCTAGCTAAACCATCGAGAGATAAGAGTTTTCAATGCCCGTGCCAGGTAGGGATAGCTCAACGCTTTTGTGGGCACCCTAATAGCAGGCGATCGCCATAGATGCCACCTCGTAAATTGATTAGATCGCCTTTCCCCCTAATATGATCCTGCGCCTCAAGATCTTGCTCTCTTCTGCTGTAGTGCTGAGCTGCTCCCTCACGGCTTGGAATCACCTTGTCTTGCCCCAACTGTTTCCAGACCTGGCTTGTGCGATGGAGCAAGTCTATGGAGCAACAACAAAGACATGGCACAGCGACTGTCAACCTAACATGAAGCCTGCTGGATTGCTCAAGGCTAGGTAGGATGCCCAAGCAAAAGCCCATCGCTAATGGATGGGCAGGGAGCATGATGTGTAGAATGCTGCTGCGATCATAGGGCAGTGGTTTAACGCTGCCCGTGATGAGTATCACGCAAGATCCACCTTCCTTGCCAAAAAGCCCACCGTTTCCGGCAGGCAGGAGGGTGGATCTTGTAGCAGTTCAATTGTACTATATTGACCCATCAAGGACTGCATCCTGGACTACTTGAGCCTGATTTCACTGCAATTGCTTATTTAGGGTACTTTTTCTAGCAATAAACCCTTTGATATCAAGCTTTTCAAGGCTTTGAGCGTACCCTAAATGAGCGTTTGATGGCGATCGAGGCTTCATTGACTTGGATGGCAGAGCTTCGCTTCTCTTATCAGGGCTTTGCTAACAGAGGATCACCCTATCTCATAGCATCATTACCTGTGCATATTCTGAATTGCGATTAAGCTCAATCGCCTCTCTCATCAGGGCTTTGAGCGTTGCTGACTTGACGGGGCTTTGCTGAGCGAGGATTACTTTCTATAGCCTCTTCGACTGTGGATGCTTTGTTAGGTTGAGGACAAGCTTTGCGGTAGCGGTGGGTGGGGGCTGTGGGTTTAGGGTCTTCTCATCAAGACACAGCAACCTAACGATTGCATTCAGCGGCAGCAAATTGACCAAAACGATAGACGAAGAAATCTTCAACTGTCTGCTGCAATGCGATTTATGGGGAGACGAGCACTAGAAAAGGGAAAGGAGACGACCATGCATTGGGTG
>NZ_JCACIN010000128.1:0-11003 GCF_059504425.1 Drouetiella sp. | reverse complement strand
CACAAGTTCAGAATCGATTCCCTTGACTTCGTCGGACTCAGGGCATATTGTTAGCTAACGTCTATGTTAAACCACTGCATCATAAGGGAAAACATTATCACCCAATGGAAACCAGCCTGACCAGACAGGATTTTCTTGACGCGGGTCAAAGTATTGGCTCCACACTCGACCATCTAGTCCAATTACAAACAGACTTGTGCCTCCTGGTACGGTGCTGATTGCACTCACAGTGGATGTTTGTGGGAAAACGTTATCACCTAACGGGAACCAGCCTGACCAGACAGGATTTTCTTGACGTGGGTCAAAGTATTGGCTCCACACTCGACCATCTAGTCCGATTACAAATAGACTTGTGCCTCCTGGTACGGTGCTGATTGCACTCAAACTGGATGCTTGTCCACCCAATGGGAACCAGCCTGACCAGACAGGATTTTCTTGACGTGGGTCAAAGTATTGACTCCACACTTGACCATCTAGTCCAATTACAAATAGACTTATGCCTCCTGGTACGGTGCTGATTGCACTCACAGTGGATGCTTGCGGGAAAACGTTATCACCTAACGGGAACCAGCCTGACCAGACAGGACTTTCTTGGCGTGGGTCAAAGTATTGGCTCCACACTCGACCATCTAGTCCGATTACAAATAGACTTGTACCTCCTGGTACGGTGCTGATTGCACTCAAACTGGATGCTTGTCCACCCAATGGAAACCAGCCTGACCAAACAGGATTTTCTTGACGCGGGTCAAAGTATTGGCTCCACACTTGACCATCTAGTCCAATTACAAACAGACTTGTGCCTCCTGGTACGGTGCTGATTGCACTCACAGTGGATGTTTGTGGGAAAACGTTATCACCTAACGGGAACCAGCCTGACCAGACAGGATTTTCTTGACGTGGGTCAAAGTATTGGCTCCACACTCGACCATCTAGTCCGATTACAAATAGACTTGTGCCTCCTGGTACGGTGCTGATTGCACTCAAACTGGATGCTCGTCCACTCAATGGAAACCAGCCTGACCAAACAGGATTTTCTTGACGTGGGTCAAAGTATTGACTCCACACTTGAGCATCTAGTCCGATTACAAATAGACTTGTGCCTCCTGGTACGGTGCTAATTGCACTAACGGCAGGGCGTAGCTTGAGTTTCTGTGCTGTTACTTTTACAATCCTGCCATCAGTATCAAACTGTTCAACTTGAAATAAAACATTTCCCAAAGGCTCCACAAAATCAACCGAAACCTTTATTTCAGAAGGAATCTTTATACTTCCTAAGAGGGCAGATGTTTCTCCTTCACCACTGGCAAACATACGTCGAACCAGAAGATAAGAGTCATTAAATCCTTGGTTCCAACTAATAGGTCTCACAAATTCCAGATAGTAATCCCAGATGCCTCGATTAGAACTATAAGCAAGTTTGATTCCCAAATTGGCACGAGCGCTTAGATCATTCACTGTTGCTAAAGGCAAAGTTATTCCGCTAGATTGGGTCATCCAATTGCCATCATCACGGTAAACTCGGCTGATATCTATCCATCCTTTTTGAATTAAATGCGGTAAACATAACGATGGCCCGAAAGGCTTACTGATAGTAGAATGACTGAAAGATTTGACGTTCATAGCACTCATAATGCAAAACGGATCGCCATATGCAGTCTTTAAATCAGCAGCATAATCATGGCTTAAGCCATGAACATGAGCCATTTCGTGAGCGAGAAAACTGCCACTGTGTCCATGAGGTGGTGCTGAAACTGTTTTTCCATCCGAGCTACCATCTAACCAGTAGTCGTAACGATTAGGACCATTACGATCGATATCATCACGAGACCAATCATGAGTAAAAATCGCAATCTGGCTAAAAAACCCTGTCTCCACATCAATCCCGGCGTTCTTTGCTGCTTTTCTAGCTTCATTCACAAGAGCAGTTCTGCCTTTTCCACCTGCTTCTAGTCGAGTAATCCCAAGCTCAACCCAGCCAAACACCTTACTACTGCTGATATCAACTGATCCTAGAGAAATATCACGCCAATACTCAACTAAACCACCCGCTCCAGGAGTAAAAGCCTGACGTACAAATTTCTCGATGCTAGCGTCGCCTTGCCCTCCTTTGAAACTACAAAGAATGACTGCCCACGAAAACTGCTGACTACCCATTTTCTATTCCTGTATAAATGTTGAAACTACCTGCTTCGGTAGCACCTACAGCGCTCTGCGCTTGGTTCAGTATGGATTATTTTGTAGAAGCCTCGCGGAGCGAGGCTTCTACAAAATAACTGTGGTTTATGCAATTGAAAATGCTGTAAACCAAGAGGTTTTCTCTAGATACAATTATTTTATTAAGTGCAATCTCAGATTGATATTCCCCACAGAGGTACTTTCCAATCTCTTCTTATTTTTTAAAGAGTAATGTGTCTGATTTTGAAGTATGCACTACTACAATCGATCTGATACTACTTTAAGTTGGTGAGGCGGCTCTCAAAAAATAACTCATTGGATCTGAGCGCGTAGCGCTATGTATGATGGTGCTGGTGCGCTAAAAGAGTGTGAGGAGCGATCCCTCCCCTCTCTTCCAACTTCACAAAGATTCTGCGCGCATTGCTACTGTACGGCGAACCCTGTTTCAGGATTACCCAGTTTTCAACCTTATCGATCGCCCAAAGGTTTTGCTAGTACGGGAGGTTGAGGCTGGGGCGATCGCGCCTTGCCGCGTACCTGCACAAAGCTGTCTTGGGGTTTGCCCATACCGTAAGTTAGGGCATAGCTACGGGTCAGCAGCCAAAACCACAGCGCCGGATAACGCGGCTCTAGCCAAGGCTGAAGGTTGCGGCTCAAGCGGGGAACCCAGGAAAATAGCCAGCTCATGAGGGCGCTGAAACTGAAGTTGAGGTAGCTGCCGACCCAGCGAATCAGGTCTTTGGCTCCGGCGAGTTCCCAGATCCACAGCAGCAAAGCCGGATTTTGCCAAGCAGCCTTGATCGCCATGCGGTTAAATGGCACCCAGCCCGCCCGATCTTTGATGAAGCGATCGGCAACCTCTGGCGACTCATCTGACAAAATGCCGAAGAACGTGTTCAGCATGGAGTTCACCTTCTGAGGTGCGAGGAACTTTCCGGTGGGCACCATCATGCCCTTAGAAAATAGCCAAGTGACGGCAATATTGCTCTGGAAGGCACGAATTTGATTAAGATGCTTTGCCTTCAGCAGGTCATGGCGCAGGGCAGTATCCAGCAGATCCGTCAGGCGAGGCAGGTTGCGGATGAGAGAGCCGAATCCGGTGAATACCAAGGGCGACTGAAGAGAAGCCGCATCGCCGATCGCCATTAATCGATCGAAGGCGACGGTGCGATCGTTGCCCCGAATGCTGAAATGCCCCGGAATATAGCCAAAGGTCGCCTTGCGCCACTTCAGCTTGCCCATGTCGCAGCGGCGATACTCTGGCAGAATGGTGAAGAAATCTTCGTACATTTCCAACAGCGAACCCGGATTTTCGGGATGCACCTGATGGTAATGAAACAGATAGAAGGTCAGCTCGTTGCCTCTGCCCGGAAACAATTCCCAGATGAGCTGCCGTCCCCGCGAAATGTCGCCGTGGCTGTTTAGCACGTCGCCGTAAAGGGCATCCCAAACTCCCGGCTCAAAGCCACCGTCAATTACGGCACCCACGGTCGGACAAACGCTGTCGAAGGCGTGCCCACCGTTGATTTGCCAAGCGATCGGCGAAGCGGTGCCCATAGCGTCAACCAGCAGCCGACCGGATGCCTGCCGCGCCTTTTGAGTCGGCAAATGCTTTGCCTGAATGGTGACGCTTTTCTCCCCGACATCGGCACGAAAGAACTCAGTTTCGTCCCAGATCTCGCCGCCATACGATCGCAGTTTCTCACCGCAGAGCTTCAGGAATTTCTCAGCATCGATCGCAATATTCAGTACCGTCGGCGTGTGCAAAACCGCCGCTTTGGACTGGGGCGGATTGTTGGCATCAAAAAACTTGTTGAAGCCATCCACATATTCTCGTGCAATCACGCTTTCAAACTCGGCGGATGTAAACAATCCCAGATCGATCAAGGTTTGAAACTCGCCCCGTGAAATATTCCACTCGCGGTTGATGTTGCCGAAGGGCATCCGCTCAATCAGCAGCACCCGATAGCCCAACTGCGCCATCATGGCGCTATGAACCACGCCCAGAGCGCCGCCAATGTAGATCAGGTCATAGTCGAGCGCTGAAAAATCTGGTGCGCCGCCTTTTTGACGAAAGATCACCTGCTTTGGCTGCTGGGGATTTTTTACCCCTTCACGCCAGCGCTGCTCCCACCAATAGACGCGAGTCAGGTCATACTCGCCGTTCGGGATCTCTTGGAAATAATGCACCGTTTTGGGATAGCGTTCGCCCAACGCTTCAAAAATAGTCTGCTGCGTCAGGTCGATCGCCGGAGGTTCAGGATAGCGGTTAGGAAAGCGATCGCGTAGCCCCCGCGTCATCTGCTGCAAAATCTTGCGCTCTTGGGGCAAAGGCTGCTTTGCCCAACGAAATGCCTTCAGATAGGTTGTGCGCTGTAGCGACCACACAAAAATCGATAGCTCTGAAGGCAATTCTGGGGACAATTCTGAGGGCAACTGATCTTTCAGTAGAATCGCGGTGGACGTTGCCGACTGACCAAACGTTGATGGAGTCACAGCGTGAGGTAGAGATTCGCTGGATAGAGGTTCTGAATAGGTGAGGCGGATGCCATCTGGCGTAACTTGTTTGGCGATCGCTCCACCTGGCAAAAATTGATGCAGCCAATCTCGCACTGCTGCCGTATCTGACGTTGGAACCTCTATATAAAGAATTTCTTGCATCGCTAAATTCTAAAACTCCGATTAATTTTCTCAAAAAAGATAGTAAATTTCCTGTAGAAACAGGTTGACATATATGGGAAATGCGTTAAACTTCCGGGTACATTCGCTGTTCTTAATAAACTTTACATCGCTCTCATAATTATCGGGGAATGCTCTCCTTAAGGCATCAGCAATGAATTATCCCATTCCAGCTAGCCCTCAAGAAATAGTAGCGCTTGGCCAGAGGCGAGTGAACGAAGAATTAATTGCCACGGCGATCGCGGGTGTGGTGCAAATCGCTCGTCTAAAGGGTCAGTCTTTAGAAGACTTGACGGCTGAAGTTCTGGCAGACGATAGCATTCTCGATCGAGACGCTCGTCGGGTACTGAGCGATATTGTGGCGCAAGCCTGGTGGACTCTACCCTGAGATTAGTCAAGCCTCGACGGGTCAGCTTTGACTTCAGCCAAGTCTAAACCCAATTAAATCTTGAGATTAATTGAAAATCTATACGCTGTACACATTTTCAACAATGGTTATGGCTTAATGATTGTTTAACCTCATACATCAGGATATCGCCATATGGGTAGTAACGGTCGCAGTCAACAAATGCATCAGACCCGCATTGACCTTCCTCAAGACCTGCGAATTCAGGTCATTGCAGTTCTCAATCAATCTTTGGCTTCTACGCTAGATCTAAAAACTCAGGTCAAGCAAGCCCATTGGAACGTCAAAGGCATGGATTTCTTTCAGCTCCACAGCTTGTTTGATGAAATGGCAGAAGAGCTAGAAGAATATATTGATATGGTTGCAGAGCGGGTAACGGCTCTGGGCGGTATGGCAATGGGAACTGCGCGAACCGCCGCAAGTCGCTCGACTCTGCCAGAATTTCCGTTCGATATCCTAAACGGTCAAGACCATGTAATGGCGCTTGCCGATCGCTATGCTCTGTACGCTAAGGAAGTACGTGAGGCGATCGACACCACCGATGAACTAGGCGATGCAGATACGGCTGATCTATACACTGAGATTTCTCGCGCCATCGACAAGCGCCTCTGGTTCTTGGAAGCCCACCTGCAAACTTCGGCAGAGACTCTTTCCCTCAACGGGGCAGACAGCGAAACCGAGACTCCCAAAGCTAAAAAGACACGGGCTAAAAAGTAAGCCACGCTTGAGAAAGCCAATGAGGAAGCCAATTAAATCTGATTGTCCAACTGTTTAGTTGGCTCCTGCTAAACTAGGAACAATTAACCCATAGTCGTAACTTCCTGTGAAACAACACTCCGCCCTTAAGCGATCGGCACTGGATACCAGCCAGCTCATGCGTCGTGCAGAAGACTTGATTGGTGCAGCCTCAAACCGCTACAGAATTACGGTACAGGTCGCAAATCGGGCACAGCGCCGCCGCTTTGAAGAATTCGACAGCCTAGATGATCCAAAAATGAAGCCCGTCATCCGCGCCATCATCGAAATGTCGGACGAGCTAACCCAGCCCGAAATCATCGGCGAGTAGCCCCAAAAGCGATATCACTTATGCGCAAGCCACCAGTCAGGTATCGCCTTCGAGTCACAAGCTTTCTGCTAGCTGCACTGAGCTTGTTTGCGATTTCGGCAGTCTTACAGTCTGGTGGTTTTGCCCAGCCCGTCATGAGAACCGGAGAATTGTGGCGGCAGGTCTACCAGCTTATGCCCGATTTGCCGCTCGAAGACCAATACGTCAACAAAGAAACGCGAGAAGTTTCCACCAGCACCCTAATTAGCCGCCTGATTCGATACCACACAACAACCAAGGGGCGATCGCCCCTTTATCGACTGGACTGGAAGTTGACCCTGGCAGATTACCTAGGCGTTAATGAGCGCATATCCTCCTCCATCTACCCCGGTGCTGATGTGCTGAGAACCAACCCTTTAGAGGGCGATCGGGCGGCGATTCAGAAGCTTAATCGAGTTCAGCGCGATGCCCTCGTTCAGGCGCTCGTCACTACGTTTTCCCCTGCTGTCCCTGCCGATTCATCTGGCGGCTCACCTGTAAGTCAACCTTCTGTCTCCCCTAGCCCTTCTGTCTCACCGAGTTCTCCTCGTCGAGAGCCACGTCCTGGAGACGCGAATCTGCTGCTCACTCCCTAAGCTTTTTATAGCTGTCGCAGCTTGCTTAGGACATTTATGGTGGGGCGCGAAGCGCCCCACCATAAATGTCCCCGTCCTAACCGCCTTGGCGGTTGCTATACCTCTGACCCTCTTTGAAGGCAATGGCTCGTCAAGTTAAACAGGGAGAAGGTTGGCAGTTAGGATGGGATGCGGATGCCGAAGTTTTTCGAGGGCTAGTGGGCGGTGCAGACTGGGCAATTGAGTTAACAGAAGCGGAGTTAGAAGACTTTTGCCGCCTGATTGTGCAGCTTGCTGAAACGCTGCGGCAGATAGGCAAAGAGCTAATGGATGAGGAGCGCATTAGCTGTGAAGTGGAGAGCGATCGCCTTTGGCTAGAGGCAGAGGGGTTTCCTCAGTCCTACAGTCTACGGCTGTTGCTGCTTACCGGGCGACGGGTCGAAGGGGCATGGTCTGAAGCAGCCGTTGCAGAATTGACTCAGGCGGCGCAGATGCTAAGAGTCTTTTAACGATCTGTTTCCAGAGGCAGCAACACCGAAATATTGGCTGGAAATGCAACAAATTACTGCATTGAGAATGCTATGCTTGTAAAGCGCTGAAAAGTGCAGCGGGACGTAGCGCAGCTTGGTAGCGCACTACTTTGGGGTAGTAGGGGTCGTGGGTTCAAATCCCACCGTTCCGATTTTAAGAGGCGGTGCAATCTATGACGTTAAGAAACGACAGGGATGTTTTGCACTTTCAAGAGCAAGGTCGGGTTAACCCGGTATCACCCAGCGATCGTCTCCCCCTGCCAGTCTACAGTGCTGCTCTGGATTATCTGGTGGTTGCCTGTACCGATCTCGTTTTTACCCATAAAAGCCAGGTGCTATTAGCCCAGCGCCATCGTCCGCCTCGCTCCTCTTGGTGGATTATTGGTGGCAGAATGGCAGCGGGAGAAACTCCGATAGAAGCGGCTCTGCGTAAGGCGAAAGAAGAGGCGCACTTGATTTTGACGGGCGATCGTCTGCGGTATATTGGCGTCTACTCGACCTGCTTTGCCGAGCGCTACCAACTGCCCCGACAAAACGGTGTCCATACTCTTAATCTCACTTATCACATTGAATTGACGGAGGTTGAGCAATCAGCAATCGTCCTTGACGCTGAAGAATATAGCGCTTGGCAATGGGTCGATGTGGCTGAAGTTGGCTCTGTGCTTGCCCCTGATAGCACAAAGCATGATGCAATGGATATAGCTCTACTACAAGTTATCCAAGATTTGGGCTATCTCTTATCCTAACCATCAGATATAAACAAGTAGGAGAGACTGCGTTAGGGCGATCGCATGTTCCAGTTCTCACCGACTCGTGGGTTAGCTAAGCTTTTTAGAAAAGTTCCTTTGCGGGCGGTTCTGATCGTCCCGTTTGTGCTGCAAATTATTTTTGTGGTAGGGCTAACGGGCTACTTGTCCCATCTTAATGGGCAAGATGCTGTGCGAGATTTAGTCGGGCAGTTGGAGCAGCAGGTGGGCGATCGAGTTGTGCAAAAGCTGGGAGACTACCTCAAAGCGCCGCAGCTTGTAACTCAAATTAACGCCGATGCCGTCCGTTTGGGCTTCCTAGATTTGGAGGATATTCCGACTCTAGAGCGCCATTTTCAAAGTCAATTCTGGCAATTTAACGATCTTCAGAATAGTTTGCGCTATGGAGAAGAGCGTCAGGCTGAACCATCCACATGCCCTAGCCCTCCTCCTAGCAAACTGACCTATATTGCTCTAGCAAGCGAGACAGGTAATTATATCGATCTGGGATACAATCCCAGCGGCAATCTTGAGACTACGATTTTAGATCGTCGCAGAGACAACATTACGCGCATTTGGCAAGTCAACCCTTGGGGCAGAAGGACAAACTTTTTGGATACTGTCCCAGACTACAACCCGCGCAACCGACCCTGGTATCAGCGTGCTGCCCAAACAGGTGCGATGGTTTGGGTTGATCCTTACTTACTATTGCCCTACAACGACTGGATTATCTCCGTCGATCGCCCCATTTATAGTCAGCAGGGCGACCTAATTGGTGTTGCCGATGCCACCCTCAGCCTGTCAGGCGTGAGCGAGTTTTTGCGTCACCTGAAGGTCGGCAACACAGGACAGGTGTTTATTTTGCAGCCCAACGGGAAAAAGCCTGACGGATCGATCGCAAAAGATGCCAAAGGTAACCCGATCGCTCAACTGATTGGCTCCTCCAAAAACGAAAGCCTTTGCCAGCCAGCCAGCCAAGATCTCGACGTTTTGCAGAGCAAAGATCCTTTAACTCGTGCTACTGCCCTGCATCTGCAAAAAATCTTTGGCAGCTTCAGCAGTATTAACAGCACCAACAGTCGCCAAATTCCCGATCTGTGGATGGGGAGCAATCGCCGATTTGTCAGAACCTTTCCCTTCCCTGGCGAACTCCGCTCTGAGTTTCAGGGACTTAATTGGCTGGTCGTTGTGGTGGTGCCCCAAGAAGATTTTATGGCGCAGATCAACGAAAATACCCAAAATACGGCTTTGTTGTGTCTGCTGGCATTGGGGGTGGCGATCGCGATTGGCACTTCTATTAATCGCTGGATTACGCGATCGATTCGTCAACTCAGCCACGCTGCGAAAGCTTTAGCTCAAGGCGACTGGGATCGGCAGGTATTGATTCATACCCCCAAGGAGTTGGGTACTCTCAGCGATGCTTTTAACCACATGCGGCACCAGCTCAGGCAATCGCATCAGCAGCTAGAGCAGTATTCTCAGGGGCTAGAGCAGAAAAACGAGCAGCTAGAAACTCTGGAGGCGGAACTGCGGCGGCAGCTCAATCTGTTTCTCCATGCCGTGTCTCATGATTTACGCAACCCCGTGATTGGCACCTCGCTGGTGCTAAGCAATCTTAAAAATCAGCCGGGGGATGATTTGAAGCTGCCCCGCAGAGTTTTAGACCGAATGGCAGAGAGCAATCAGCATCAGCTTGACTTGATTAACTCCCTAATTGATACCCATGCCGCTGAGATCTGGGGCATTTCGCTTCAAATTCAGCCTGTGAGGTTAAGTGAGGTGGTGAGGGGTGCGATCGCCGATCTTCAACCTATTCTGGACAAAGAGCAGGCAAATTTAGACGATCGCATCTCTGCCGATCTGCCGCTGATTGATGCCGATGCCCTCCAGATTTCTCGCGTTTACCAAAATCTGATTGCCAATGCCCTCAAGCACAATCCATCAGGATTGTCTCTGACGCTGGCAGCTCACCTAGAAGGCGATCGGCTTCGCTGCACCGTAACTGACAATGGTGTAGGGATTCATCCCAATCAGTGTGACAAGTTGTTTGACCCATACTTTCGAGGTGAGCAAAAACCTAAATCTGTGGGGCTGGGGCTAGGGTTATACCTCTGTCAGCAAATTATTCAGGCGCATGATGGCGAGATTGGTGTAGAAAGCCAGCTTGGCGAGGGCACGACCTTCTGGTTTACGCTGCCGCTCAACAAGGTTACTGATTAGAAAAGCTATCGCTTGGAAAAGTTTAAACAGGAGGTTGAGCTGTCTGCGTCACTTGCTCCAGCGTTAAGCCAAGTAATTCAGCAATCTCTTCACAACTCATTCCTCGTTCCAACATTCGGGGCACCAGTTCTAATTTGGCAACTAGCCGTCCTTCTTCGCGCCCTTCTTCGCGTCCTTCTTCGCGCCCTTCTTCGCGTCCTTCTTCGCGCCCTTCTTCGCGTCCTTCTTCGCGCCCTTCTTCCTTCACTTCTTGAAAGAATCGAGTTTGCTCAAGACCAACTCCTAGCATCGTTTCAACCTCATTCCGGGACAGATTGGTAAATTTGTAAACTACGATCGTCGTCGCTATTTCAATTATCGCTTCTCTAGAGAGAGACTCTGCAGATTCTTCTCTCGCAATCAGCCGTCGCGCTTGTTCAATGGCTTGATCATCTGGAGCGATCGTCAGCAGCATGAGCTGAATCCCCAAGGGCTGTGCATCGGGAAACTCAATTTCATCTAAATAAACACGCTGCACCTGAGGGCTATTAAGGAGTGTGAAATGTCAATTACATAGGCGTGTGAATTTAAAGGCACTTTCTTCTCTTA
>NZ_JCACIN010000127.1:0-11182 GCF_059504425.1 Drouetiella sp. | reverse complement strand
GCCGCTGCCACATCTCCAGCGCTTGCACATACAACGGCTCTGCCTCCTTGTAGCGCCCCTGGGAATAGTAGAGTAATGCTAGGTTATTGAGACTTTGGGCGACATTGGGATGCTCCTGTCCCAGGAGCCGCTGCCTCATCTCCAGCGCTTGCACCAACAACGGCTCTGCGTCCTCGTAGCGCCCCTGGGCATAGTAGAGTAATGCCAGGTTATTGAGACTTTGGGCGACATTGGGATGCTCCTGTCCCAGGAGCCGCTGCCTCATCTCCAGCGCTTGCACCAACAACGGCTCTGCGTCCTCGTAGCGCCCCTGGGCATAGTAGAGTAATGCCAGGTTATTGAGACTGAGGGCGACAGCGGGATGCTCCTGTCCCAGCAGCCGCTGATACATCTCCAGCGCTTGCACATACAAAGGCTCGGCATCCTCGTAGCGCCCCTGGGATTTGTAGAGTAATGCCAGGTTATTGAGACTGCTGGCGACATCGGGATGCTCCGCGCCCAATCGAGTCTGAACTGAGGAGAGACACTGCTCATACCAGGGTTCTGCCTGACTATAGGCTCCCTGTCCTGCATAAAACCCACCTATCCCCGCATAGGGCCACATGAGATCTTCATCTTTCACCCAGGCTTGTAGTGTCGTGGCTGCCTCTGCCAGATGCGGTATCGCTGGGGTGATGGAGACAATCTCTTGCTGGGTGGGTGAAGCGGGAAGCTGCTTTGCGACAGCCACCATGACCTGACAGAAGGTATGCTTCAGTGCTGTAACTGGATTGGCTGGAGCGGCGGGTGCTGCCTCTCGCTGAGCGATGAAAAACTCACGGATGAGTTGGTGAAGTTGGTAAGTGCCTGCCCCGACTCGTTGCAGCAGACTGCGATCCACTAAACCCAAATCCCGCGTCTCTTCCAGTTCCTCGCTGTCCCAGTCGGGCAAGCTCTGTTCCACTAAGTTCCAGGGAATCGGCGCTAAGGCAAACAAACTGAGCAAATAGCTGAGCTGACGAGCCGGTTCTGCCAACTCCTGCCAGCTCAACTCAAAGGCGGCAGCTACACTCTCATGCACTGCCGTCATGCCCGCTTCTCGCTGGACTAAGGCTTTTGCGCCTAACCGCTGCCGCTCCAGCCGCTGTTGCAATTCGGCCAGAGACAAATCCGGTTTTGCCGCCAGATAGCGCCCCACCAGTTCCAATCCCAATGGCAAATACCCCAACCACTGCGCTAGAGACTGAGCTGCCTCCAACTGCGCGTCAATCCGTTCCGTATCGGTCATCGATCGCCACAAATCAAGCGCCGCTGTTTCACTCAGTACCCGAATCTCAAACTGTTTGAGTGACTGCCCTAAATACGATCGCGTCGTCAGCAATACCTGAAAGCGGGATTCTTGCGGCGGCAGAAACGGCTTGATGTCCTGGTAGTCAGTAACATCATCAAAAATCACCAGCACCTGACCGGCTGGCCAGCGTTGCCAGCAGTCGGCGATCTGCCCCGGCAGCTCTAAGTCGTCTCGAATCGTCAGCCTCAAATGAACACTGGCAAAGTTGACAATCTGAGTACCCAAGTCCTGCTCACGCGATCGCAACCAACAAATACCCGCTGAATAAGTGTTTTGCTCATAATGTTGCCAGGCATACTGCAAAGCCAGTTCCGTCTTGCCAATCCCGCCCATGCCCTGAATGTAAACTCGCTGGGCTTGCTGCAACAGCTCTTGCAGGGTCTTCAGATCCGCTTCCCGCCCCACGAACGCGAACTGCTTGACGTAATCAGGCAAGTTCTTAGGAATACCAACCGGCTGATCAAGCTTTTGCAGTTCCTGAAACATTCCCTTGAACACAGCCAGGAACTTTTCTGGATCGGAGAGGCTGTAGTGAGTGCTACCGATATAAACGGTGCCATCATTCACAACGGTTTGATATCCCGTTGCTCCATCCCGATTGATTTGCAGCATCTCTGGATCGGCTTGCAACTCAGCTTGCAACTGGGGATTGGCGGCGATCGCCCCTGTCACATGAGCCATCACCTCAGCAGGAGTTGCCTCCGGTGCCTCCCGCAGTTTTTCGGCAATCAGTTGGCACAGTTGAGCGATCGCATCTGGCATAGCCATTTACTCAACTAGGGACGCAAGGGTTTGTCTTGACCATACTGATGAATCTCGCCAATGTAAGCGGTGCCGCCTTCCACTTTGGTTTGCCAGCCTTTGGCATTCTCTCGGTTGGTTTGCTGCATCCCACCGTCATCCTGTGGCTTGTCGTCAGTCGTCATAGCAGATCAGCGCCATAGCTCAAACCCAACGCTGCGGAGCCGCTTCCAAGTCCCACTCAGCAGGATGACCTGAGTTCACCTCAGCAGGTTCGCGCAATTGCTCTCGTTATAACACCCTTTATAGAGGATGAATGACCAAAATTGAGCAGAACCACCGGATGCTCCAAGGTTTGTGACGGTTATTCTCCTTTACGCCTGCTCCGCCTTATGCAGCCGCTTTGCTAAAGCTTCAATCTTTTCCATGGCCAGCGGCGAGGGTTTAGCATGTTTATTTTCCCAGCGGTTCACAGTAGGAAAGGACACCCCTAAACGAGCTGCTAACTGCTCTTGCGTCAATCCCAGAGCCTGCCGCAATTCTCGAATCCGCTCTCCAATCTCCGTTCCCTCTAGCGCCATCTGCTTTCTTGCCGTCATCGTTCAACTCAATCCTTTGAATAAGGCTTGCTATAACGTATGTTAAGCATGATCTGGATTAGCTGATCGAAATTGCTTTTATTTCAGAGTAGTTGCTCCCCACAGGTTTAACTGTTTCGATATAAATCTCAGTCGCTTCGCTCAGAAGCGCATCGTCTGAATCGTCGGGGAATATCGATCGCAGTTTTCTTGCGATGGGTTCGATCGCGTCTGATTCTTCGTAGTTCATTGGGCTTCTCCTAATAGTTTGGTTTGTGGTTTGTAGCGATCGCTATTCGCCTCAGCTACCCGTCAGGTAAGGTGTCAGGCAGCCTGTCGGGTAGAGTGTCAGGTGTCAGGTAAAAAGCTGTCAGGTGTCGGGTAGCCTGTCAGGCGGGTGTCATAAGCTCTGTGCTTAGCTTTCAGCGTTTACCTGACGGCACCTGACAGCTAAAAGGTAAGCGCCCTATTCGCCCAATTTGCCTACTTTGGGCAAGTACCTGGAAGTTGTCTTGTCCTCCACGATGTACCCGACACCTTTTGATTGAAGCGTTAGAAAAACGGCTTGAATCGCCTTAACGGATTCGTTATATCCCATGCCTTTAATCTC
The DNA here is from genome assembly GCF_059504425.1 of Drouetiella sp. Classification (NCBI taxonomy): domain Bacteria; kingdom Bacillati; phylum Cyanobacteriota; class Cyanophyceae; order Oculatellales; family Oculatellaceae; genus Drouetiella; species Drouetiella sp. The sequence continues at coordinate 7,923 of NZ_JCACIN010000127.1, read as the reverse complement.
AGCAATCCCCGACCGAGCGATCGCCCTAGCAGTGATACCCTTGTCAATACCCAGAGCGGCATTGTGAACCCTGATTTCTAGTGCAGTGAACTCATCATCAACAGGTGTCTCTTCTGGGCGAACCTTGAACTCTAGCTCCCACATTCGCTCTAGGCGATCCGCCTCTGATTCCGCTACAGCATCATCAATCACTTCAAGAATATCGGGCGCGATACGAGCTTCGCTCGGGCTAGCCAACGGCTCATCATTCAGTGCTTCATTAGTGTTAGAAATCAGCACGTTCTTTGAGTAGAAGGGCAGAGTCACTAGACGCGGGTTGCCCTCTAAATTAGTGAAGGCGATCGTTCCTTTGCCCCCACTGGCGATGTATTCCTGAAGCTGAGCTTTCAGGCGATCGCGGGTGCCTTTGTCTCGAATCACCTTCTCGTCTTCAAGCACGAATTGCAAGCTTTCGTATTTGCCGTTTCTGCCCAATGCCACGATCCGGTAGCACTGCTGGATCATCCGGTTTAAGCCGACTTCTTCAACATAGTGAGAATGACTGGACAGCCAGTGATAGAACTCTTCACCCATGCCCTGAGTGGCGTACCGAGCCACATTTTCGTTTAGCTGCTCACGCCTCTTCTTGGGCAGTAGAACCCGTTGATGATTCAATTCCTCATGGATGCAGACCATTGGAAAGTGATGTTCTGGTTCCGTCTGATAGGCTGCCAGTGCGCCTAAAACGCCGCTAAACTCACCCATCATTTGTGCGGCTGCCGCCTCGGTATTGACTAGCGTGTAATCTTTAGGCGATCGCTCTAACCCGGCAAACTTCACGTCTTTGCCTCCTTTTCCATCAAAGATCCTAAAGTCGATATTCCCGTTGTGCCGTTGGTGCTTCCGGTATATGGCATTGCCGATCAGCGTAGTCTTCCCAGCGCGGCTCCGAGCAGCGAAAAGGATATTGCCCTCATCGATGTCCGCATCGGCGATCGACTGTGCCAAGTCTTCTACAGGGATAATGCTGCCGTCTGGCTCCTGGTCTAAAGCTTCCTGCTTCCCTCCAGTTACCTTGTCGGCTGGGCTGTTGATGCTGTCCAACGTCTGAGTGCCCGTCAGGTAAGGCGTTTCTACCTTCCTCAAGAATTCAACATATTGCCCCTTCATCTCATCGGTCATCCCTGCTGTCTGAGCATCTAGCTTGATTTCGTCGGCTTCTAGTCGGGCAATCTCAATCTCGGTTTCGCCCAATAGTTCAGCGTGTCCTAGCCGGATTAGATGTTCATGCCGCACCAGCTCTACATCTGCCTCTATCTCGGCTTGCGAGATAGCAACCGCACGATAAGCCTCTACGACTGCGGTGCGAGCTGCCATATCAGCTACAGCTTCTTCCTGCTGCTGGGCGATCGCTTCTAATGGTGCGAGCTTGCTATCCTCATGCTGGAGATGGCGTAACATCCATCCGGCTGCGGCAAAGCCGATGAATGCCCCAAACGCCCATGCCGCCTTGTAAGGATTGGTGGCAGACTCCACGCCTGAACCGTTGCCGATCTTGGGATTGAGAATGATATGCTCTGGCATTCCCTTGTCCTGCCACTGCTCCCAGTAGTATTTCGTCATGCGCCACGGGTGACGCTGGTGGTCAAAGCATTGCAGCTCCTGACTGGGATGCACCACACAGAAGTAAACCCGATCGCTACTGGTTCCCGTCCAGGCGAGAGCGGCACAGGTTAGACCTAATGCTGTGGATGCGGCGATCGCGATCATTCGCTGGTCAAAACGTAAGCCACTAAACCTGCCCATCAGATCAGACTGCTGCGATTCTGCTAATGCCTGATGAGTGCCCGTTAAATATTTCACCGTCGTCTTCCTCTGTTGTTTTCCCGACTGCCAACCGCCAATAAAGCTACGCCGATGACCCCAATCAGAATCAGCATATAATCACTACTCCAACCTGTAGCGGACTGAGGTGAGTAAAGCGCTTGCACCTGTTGAGTGCCTGAATCCTGGGACTGCCGTGCTTCCCACAGTTCACCAATTGGATCAGACAGGGCGGCAATTCCAGCGACTCCGGCAGATGCGCCCGTCATGACATTGCCGATCGCTCTATCTCTGCCCTCCCCGAATGCGGTTGCCACAAAGTAGAAGTGACTCCCCGCCAGGGCGACGACGAACCCTAGTGGATGGACTTGCAACAGGTGAAACAGGAAAATAATGGCGCTGTTAAAGCTGGCTCCGGCTGCGACTTCCATTGCATTACCCGATCGCCTGAAGCCTCTACCCCGATTACTCTCTGGTGGCTGCGGCGGTTGCTGCTCTTGCGGTTGCACCTGTCTTGATTGCCCTAGTCCCTCCACAGTGAAGGGGCTAGGGAGTTGCTGTTGCTGTGTATCTCTGCTCAACATCGCCTAGCCCTCTTATTTACCGTTTGCCGAAGCTATTCCACAGCCGTCCCCAGAATCCCGGTTGACCGCTGGCACTGATGCCGCTTCGCTGTGCCCCACCTGATTGATGCACCTCGACTGGAATGCGATCGGCTGGGGCAGAGTTCAAGCGGCTGCCATTCTTAGCCCGATCCATCAGGGCTTGCCGTTTCTCCCGTAAGGTTTGCTGTAGAACCTGCCGCTGTTGATTTGCCCGATCGCGCAGTTCGATAGAACTGATTTTGTTCTGATGGCGAAACACTTCTAACTGAAGGGCTTGATTCAAATCGGCGGCAACTTCGGCTATAGCGTGTTGCCGTTTCTGGTCAATCTTGAGCATGGTGGCTCTATCTTGAGCGTCGATCGTTTCCATCTCAGAACCAAACTCAGCGTTAAGTTTGCGAATCTTGGCGATCGACTTGGCTACGGTAGAGCCGAACTTTTTACGGAGTTCTGTCCATTCCACTTGCCCTTCAGATACCTTCTGCATGGACTCAAAGTAGGTTCGTGCATTCTCTAGAAACGGTTCAAGGTATCCAGAAATCTGCTCAGCGTCCTGGGCGGCGTTGGCAAATTCTTCTAGGCGCTGCACGTCGCTGAGGTAGGTAAGAATATCAGCGTCAACGCTGCCCCATTCCTGGGCTTTAGTGTCGATCGCGGGGGAGTGAGCCGCTGCTGTGTTTCTGATGATCGTATTGCCGTAATCCATTGTTTTAGTCCTCTGAAGTGGAGTAACCGATCGCTATGCCTAGAACTGCACCAAAGCCAGTGAACACAGCAAGTTGGGCAAACTCATCCTTCTGGGCTTGACTGCCAGAGATAGCCGCGCCGATGGTGAGAACAGCAGTAAAGCCGATCGCAGTCATCGCCATATAGCGCAGGAACTCAGCAACTCTAAAGCGGCGGGTAGTGATGCGGATTATCTGTGTGGAGTCGTTGTCTAGGATGTCGTTGAGCGTGTTGACCGTGCCTTCTAAGCGCTCAACATTGAACTGGAGAGCGGCTACAGAATATTCGGTGTCATCAGCTTGACTGACTAGAGCCGCTAGGCGGGTATCTGTACTGGCTTCTAAAGATTTCACGTCAAAATGCAGGTCAGCGATCGCCTGGTCTTTTGCGTCATAGAACGTTGCATCTAGGTTTGCGTTCAAGTCAAATTCGTGGGTGCAGCAAGGGCACATTATCCGGCTGGGTAGGTCATCGCTAATGATTTCCTCTGTCGTCGCCTGAAGCAGTGCCCAAGTGTTGGGATGTGACTCGGCGGTAATTTCGTGGACTGTATTTTCTGCGTCGTTTAGCATTGAAAAATCCTCTGACTTCTGTTGAACGCTGGTGGATGATAGGGGCGGACTGCGGTGGAATGCGATCGCCCCTATTTGACGGCTGTGTGGGAGATGCCACGCCTGACGGAGAGCGGGTCTTAGCCTTTGTGCTTGGGCAAGTGTAGAAGGTAGCCACACTGGGGTCATGTGGGAGGTAGCCACGCTAGGGGCGTGTGGGAGGTGCCACGCCTTACGGAGAGCCAATCCCACACTTTTGTGGAGCTACTGCCACACCACACAAAACAGGCTGTTTAAGGCAGTTTTAGCTGTACAGATTTGCCAGATTATTGATTTGCCAGATCAGCAGGTCGAAGCTCGGCTGGGGGTCTGTGCCCAAGTCAACCGCATCCAAGAATCGGGTGATGCTTCTCTGAAATTCGCTGAGTTCGATCGCAAATTCTGAAAAATTGATGTCTACGGTTTGAGCTGTGGCGTATACCATTTGAATGAACCTCGCTGTGTTGGGGTGAAGTGGAGATAGAGGGCGATCGCTGTGAAGAGGCGATCGCTCTTTTGATTTGTGGAGCTATTGAGCGGGATTCGCTTCGACATCAGCGCGCACTGCCTTGATGTCAGCAAGCATCTCAGCGGTAGCTGCCTCGAATCGAGCATCTGAAGCAGCTTGAGCTTCTTGCTGTGCTTCGCGGACTTCTTGAATTTGGGCTAGAACTTCGGCGCGGGTTGCCATGATTTTCCTGGGTTGGGTTGGGTTTATTGTCCCAGTACGCTAGTCCAAAACTACCCACTTTAGTGGGAGGCTTTAGCTGCTACACACCTCTGAGTTAGGGACTTTATGGGTTTACAGTTCAAGATCCATACCTCCAACAATCAGTAGTGATAGCAACAAAGCCAGAGTTTGGGACTTTTAGTCCCTTTTCAACCTCTGGACTTTCAGTCCAGAGTCGTTGAGTCTTTGTGGATTATCTGGCTGGCGCTGTGGCTGGCTTGACTTCGGTGCCGGAGACGGGCGCTTCTCGATCGAGCTGGTCGCCGAAGATTGTTTGGATTTCGTTGGGGGTCAGTGGGGTGCGAGTTGTGGACATTGGGATTGCTCTGATTGCGTGGATAGTGAGGATAGCTGCTGGCAGCAGTAGAAGCCGCCAGTAAATGCCGTGATTAGGAGGATGGCTCCGATTCCCCATCCGGCTTTTTTGTGAAGGATTGCAGCGCTTCCAATGCAGTCGATAGTTGAGCAGTAGCCTGGTTTTGAGCCTGGTCGATCGCACCTGCGTTTTGTTGATACAGGCGACTCTCAAGCTTCAGCTCTTGCGCTTTTTGAGCGACAGCCTCTTTAGCACTGGCTGTCTGCTGTAGTTCTTGCTGACGGCGGTGCAAATCTCCATTCATTGCGGCGATTAGTGCATCGGCATTTTCCAGGAACGCGGCTGCAACACTTAGAGGATCGGCGATCGATGCAACGGTTCCAGTACGCAGGTTCTCAAGGGTCAGGGTCAATGGTAGGGCTGGGGCTGTGAGAACAATTTGATGATTGCCAGATTCAACATGAGGACGAGTGAGGGATACAGACTCAGCGGTTAGGTGAACCTGCGCGGGTTTCACGTTGAATTCCTTTAGAAGACGATCGCAGTCATCAGCACATAGACCATCGGAGGTGATGATTCCCATCGTCTTGCAACGCTCATAAACAGTTGATTTGGGAAGATTATTGTCTCGGCAAAAGCCATGCAAACTAACGCGATCTTGAGTTTCCATGATTCTTTACTCCTGAACGAGGTTAAACACTGGCAGAACTAAAGGCGAACGAATCTGAACGCCCAACCCCTCCGCTCTCGGTGCGGATGGCGTTCTGACACTGTCTAGAATCGTTCGCTTGCTACCTACAATTTCTATGCTAGGATTCTAATTAGATTCTGTCAAGCTTCTAATTAGAAGCTTATGGAATATGTATGACATCCTTTTGTAGTATTAAGTGAGGAGTTCAGAGATGATTGTGAGCAAAAAGTTTTCTATAACGGTTCCAGACGAAGTGTTTACTTTGATGGAAGAGTGGGCTGAGAAGCAGGGAAGACCTACAGCAAATTTGGCTGCCTACCTGGTAGAGGCAGGTCTGAGAGCTGCTATGGACAAACAGGAGTTTGTACCTAAGAAGAAAAGTAAGGATGGATCGCACCAATGACTAGCACACTTCAAAAGACTGCTGATCAGCGCATTGTCCTACAGGGGACATGGGAGAAATTCAAGCTGATTCAGCAAGCATCCGCCGATTCTCCCGGCATCCGACTAGCCTACTTTGATGGAACGATCGAAATTCTCATGCCTGGACGCGAACATGAAATCTTTAAGTCAATCATTGGCTACTTGATTGTGACGTTTCTATCAGAGCAGGGCATTGAGTTTGAGGCGACTGGTTCAATGACTCAGGAAGCTGAGGAAGTTGCATCAACTCAAGCGGATGAATCCTACTGCATCGGGCGATCGAAGCCCATCCCTGATCTCTCAATTGAGGTGGTGTTTACCAGCGGTGGAACGAACAAGTTGGCACGATATCAGGCGATCGGTGTGCCAGAAGTCTGGTTCTGGCAAGATGGGGTATTTAGCTTGCACCGCTTGCGTGACAGTAGCTACGAACGGATCGATCGCAGCGAAATTCCTGAACTGGCAACACTAAATCTTGAGCTGTTGAGCCGATGTGTATTGATGGCTGAAACTTCTCAACTGGAAGCCATTCGAGCATTTCGCAAAAGTCTGTAAGGGGCGATTGCCATGACAACAGTAGGAAAACTTGAACTCACCGTTAAGATCAGTGAATTGCCAGCAGACGTTCAAACTGCTGAGAATGGATGGAAGTCTTTCGAGGTTGACTGTGACAACAGAATTGTTTCAATCTCGGTTAAGCCGAAAATGTTTAAGAAACTGGAAGATACTCAGGCTACCTTTTCGCTGTGGGTGGCCATCGCGGGGAAAAGGGGCTATGTCGAGAAAGATGAATTCGTCCTGGAAAAGGCTGCTATCCAGGTATTTGAGCGCAAACCAAAAGTTTAGGCTGAGTAGGGGTCTCCATGTTTTTATCTGAGATTCGGCAAAAACCAGAAAGCACACCAATGGAGCGGCTCATCTGCGCTCTCAAGTGGATGCCCAGAGACTGCTTTAGACACTTAGAGCTTTCCTATCCAAGCCTAAATATCAACGAAGCTATGCAGTCGGAGCATTTAAAGGAATGGTTTGAAGAGGCGGAAGCCCGACACGGGACAATGGGGGACTGGATTGCAAAATGGGCGTTCGGGATGGATGCACCGCAAGGTGACTTTGCCGCACTCTGTTCCTATGGCGCGACTTCCCTCTTTGCCTTCATGGATCTTTGTCGGGCGCTGCACAAGCTTTCACCCTATGGGCTGCGCGATTTTCCCAGTTCTAATGGCTGGATGGAACTAACCCTGCGGGCAGAGTCTTCCCGATTTCTTTGCTATGTCGCTGATTGTGGCGTGGCTAAAGAGTTGGGGATACCTGGCTATCCGGGGGCTTGGGCTGTCGGGAAAACTGACCTTCGTAAAGAGAGGGTGGCTGCACTGCGATCGATTGGAGTGGAGGCCGGCAATCGGAGCAAGCCCGAGCCTAAGCCTAAACCTGGGCGACCCAAGAAAACTGTCGTTAAGGTTGAAGATAGGAGATACCCGTCAAACTGCTTGCTGTACGAGAACGTTGTTAAAGAAGCCGATCGCATCGCCAAGATCAACACTGAGTTTAGGCGTGGAGTTTACCAGCGCTGGCTGGATGCGGTATCAGCAGAAACCGCTGGAATGATCGGGAAGGACTTCCAGGTCGGGATAGTCAGCGAAGGGAAACTCATTGTTGGAGGTAAGGGCTTCAAAATCTCAGGAAAGAAGAAACGGTAATTAAGTTCTGTAAAGCACCTCTAACTATTGCCAGTAAACGATTTGAAATGAATGTTGCTGACATAGAAAATGTATTGTTCCATTAGATCAGGAAATAAAGGTAGCCGAATGAGACTTCAACTGTACGATCGCCCCGAAGAGAGACTCCAAGCCTGGGCACAGATGTTTCCCATCCCAAAAGCTCCAGAGCAAGCAGTTAATTTTTGGCGGGCGCCTAATCTGCCCAAAAGTGCGGATTCGATCGCCCCAGTAACCCAAAAGAAAATCGCTTAAATCTCAAGAGAGAGTGGTAGTGCCCTGAAGGGAAGGTTAGAAGAATAGCGTGGTATCAAGCAAGACCTA
>NZ_JCACIN010000126.1:20927-108286 GCF_059504425.1 Drouetiella sp. | reverse complement strand
GACGGCTTCAAGCACCTTAAAGCAGAAGCCGGAAGATGTCAAATGGGTTCTATAAGTGAACGATCGCCCGCTTTACACCCACCAAAGAATCAAACGTACGACGAATCAAAGTTTCACGCGCAGGAGTCAAAACCTGAATAGTGACATCATCAGGGATTAAATCTTGTTCAATCAAGTGGCGAACAAAGTCGAAGTCAGTTTGTGAGGCGGAAGGAAACGCGACTTCAATTTCTTTGAACCCAATCTGCACCAGTATGCGAAACAGATGAAGCTTACGGGTAATATTCATCGGTTCAATCAACGCCTGGTTGCCATCTCTGAGGTCGGTACTCAACCAAATAGGCGGCTGGGTAATAACGTGGGACATCCAGGTGCGATCGGGTAAATCAACAGGCGCAAATGGACGATATTTAGTTGCAGGATTATTCAACACAATTGTTTTCTCCGATGTCGTTTAGGATTGTGAATCAAATTTTGAAAAGTAACGGCGATCGAATTTTTTGGAAAAATTGCTGTAGGGACTGGGCTATCAGACTGCCGTAAACTTAAATCGTGATAACCCATAGACAGTCGTAGTGATGCTGCTAGAAACAGAAAATTGAGTTCCATAAGAACCTCTGAGAGAATAGGTAAAGGATAGATCTGCAACGCTAAAAACCATGACAAAGTGGACGGCAGAACACCGACTTTTCCTTTGTCATTTCCGCTAAGAATCCGCCAAGAACAGGTCAACTGGTCGGTAGTCCTTGAGGAGTAAGGATTTTTTGTTGCGTAAACAAAGCTCACGCAGCGAAAAATCCTTACCTAAATACCACGACCAACGGGTCATGCAAGCATGAAGAGTAGAAGAGGAAAGATTGGGGTAGAAAAATTGGGGTTGGGGTAAAAAATTATTTGCGCACAAAGCGCAGTCGGGAAGCACCCGACAGCAGCAAAAATAGTTGTAGAGACTGCTTTGCGAAATTCATACGAGTACCGTAGTTCAGCACCATCATAGGGGATGATGCCTGAATGGGTCAAGACTTTTCGGAAACATTTGGCGGTTATGACCTAATGAGCTATGGCTCTAGTGGTCTGCCGATTGTTACTGACGGGTTGGGGTGGATGAGTGGATGAGAGTTTCCCATCCACTCATCCACCCCAACCCGTCAACCGTTACCTGACTAATCCTAGACCGTCAACCACGATCGCTCATGCTTTCTCCAGTAGCGAGAGAAACGGCGCGGCGAAGAATGATCCGTGACAGGAAAGATTTCTGGATAGGTTACTAAATCGATCGATTTTTGAAGTTCATTTTGCCAGCCTTTAATCATGTGATTGGGAGTTTCAGTCGTCACCACTTCACTGATTGCCAGGTCTTTTATGAGCTGCAACAGAACTGCAACCGTTTCACCCTTATAAATTTGAATGGATGGAATTTCTAATAACGCTTCATAAATAAACTGAATGCGATGTTTCGCAATATTCTGCGCCTGCAAATAAGGCGCATCAAACACATAAACTTTGGGAGCATCAGCATAGTCTTTGACCATCTGATGTTCGGGATTTAGACTATCTTCGTTAAACCAGATTAGAGAAGGCATAGGAGAGACTTAAGGCTAGATGTGCTAATGCAGACTACTGATACTGTCCAGGCGATCGCCCGCTCGGTTCCGGCATGTAAGCCCCCTCAAACAATCGTTCTGCCAACTCTTCATAAGAGTAATTAAAGGGATCGCCCTGTTTTGGATCACCCGGCAGGAGGGAACCAGCATAGCGTTCTAAATTCTCTCGATTAAAAATGTATGGCTTGGTAGAAAAAGTCGAGGCTACCCACTGCCAGGACAGATGATTGCTCGCAAAATCGCCATCAATCAGCAGACTATACATCCAGTCGGCTCCGGCTCTCCAGGACACCTTGCGGAAGTGAACGACATAGCTGGCTAAGTACATACGGGCGTGGTTATGCAGATACCCTGTCTCTTTCAGCATATGAATCAGGGTATCCATTGAGGGAATGCCCGTCGTGCCAGCGGCAATGTCTTCAGGCAGCGATCGCTGATGCTGATTCATCGGCACTTTGGGTTTCTCCATATCCTTGAGAATGCGATCGCCCTCTTCTTCATACACCAGATGGAAGAACGCCCGCCATGCCAATTCTGAAACAAACGCCTCGACCGACTTGGAGCGTGACTGTTTCAATGCCCATTGCCGCAGTTCCTCTAGCTCCAAACATCCCCGGCTGACATAGGGCGACAGCTGGCTGACTTCGCCATCCAGAAAGTTTCGCTGCTTGCCGTATTTCTCTAGCCGAAAGCTTTGCAGCCGAACCAGCCCTGCTGTTCTGCCTCCCACATGGGGTGAAAGCTCTCCCGAATCTTCTACAAAAGGAAACTCAGATTGCAGATAGGTGGCGATCGCCTCGCGGTCGGCTAACTCTAAGTCAGTGCGTAGCTGCTGCATCATGAAGAATTGTATCAATACTCTCTCATTCTATCTCCATATCGCACAGGGCGTTCTTAATCAAAATAATTCTGGGTAGTCCTTAGGAGGTAAGGATTTTTAGTGGCGTGGGCAAAGTCCGCGCCACTAAAAATCCTTACCTGAATACCACTATCTAATCTTGTTTTGCTAGAGACAGAAATTCTACAGGGAAACCACTAGGATACGTTTGTCGTAAGTTTTGTCTTAGAAAAGTACAAGGGAGGCAAAAGTCGCTGATCAAAGATTTAGAAGTTCGCAGCAAGGCAGTGCGGAAAGCCTGTAAGCTAGTCGATTTAGCTTTGCTATTCAGCACTGTCTTCCCAATAAATATTGCGATCGCTACCACGATAACTGCCTAATCTGGCAATGCCCAAGCTAGCTATTCTGCGAACGAAATCAGCATTTAATCTAATGCTTTTTACCATCTCCACCGTGCTTTGATCATGGACGGAACTTGATGAACAGAGTAGCTACATTTTCACATCGCTTTAATCTCAGATCAAGGTAAAAATAGTGATGAACATGAAGACCGCGAAACGCGCAATTACAACCGGACTGTTAGGTACGAGCCTCTTCTTTGCGGAAGCTAATTTTTCTTCAGCTCACGCAGCTCAGCAGTTTTCTTGCAACGGACAAATGAGTAATGGATGGACTTACTCCGCCGAGTATTTAGATGGGCGCTTTACCCAAATTCGCTGGCAGCGATCTGGGCAACCGCCTCAGGTATCTCGTCTTACTTTCAAGTCCAATAATGCACAAGGGCAACCTATCTATAAAGGAGGTCTATTTGCAGCTGTTACCGTGACACTGGTCGATCTCTCGCGTGGAGATGTTCAAGTAGGCTCACAAATTTCTGTAGGCGTAGAGGAGTGGGGCTGGTCTAGAGGAAACTGCGGCACTGCATCATCAGATAGTGAGAGTGAAACAGTTTCGCCTAAACTAACTATCTCAACCAGTATTTCTCCCTACGTCGATCCTAGCGTCTTCTGACCTCTGGAGCCAAAAGGTTCGACTAGCAAGCGTCTCAACATCTCCTTGAAACAGTGGTAACAGTATTTTAGATAAGGATTTTTAGCGGTATGGGCTTTGCCCATACCGCTAAAAATCCTTACCTCTTAAGGACGACCGAAACAGCTACAGAGCCTATCCTTATCAGCAGTGCTTGATGTCCTTCCATGACGCTCATCCCATCAAAATCACCGTATCGATCACATGAATAATGCCGTTATCTGCGGCAATATCGGCAGTTACAACGGTTGCGTTCTTGACCTCAAAGCCGTTTGAGCAATTAATGGGAATGGGTGAACCTTCTACTGAGGTGACCGTTCCCAGCTTTGCCAGATCTGCCTGGGTCAATCGCCCGGAAACCACATGAAATTTAAGAATTCGAGCAAGCTGAGGAATATTTTGCACCAAAGTCTGAATAGTTCCAGGCGGAAGCTTAGCAAAGGCTTCATCATTGGGAGCGAAGACGGTGAAAGGGCCTGGACTCTTCAGCGTTTCTACCAAACCTGCTGCCTGAACAGCCGTCACTAGCGTTGAGAATGCACCCGCGCTCACTGCAATATCTACAATGTCTGCCATAGCTCTAAAAATTGCTATAAATTCTACTGACTTACAGTCTAGGTTCTGAAGCCGATCGCATTGTCAGGAAAGTCATTCGATTTCTTCAGTCTCACTATAGAGATCAGCCAGGATTTGAAGCACGATCGTAGCCCTTCAAGTATGGCAACCGCCAAGGCGGTTAGGACGGGGACATTCAGGGTGGGGGCGCTTCGCTCCCTACCCTGAATGTTCTAAGCAACCAGTCCCAAGCAAAACAGTCCCAAGCAAAACAGTCCCAAGCAAACGGGCAACAGCCATAACAGACTACTGCTCATCGCTCATCATTGACTGCTAAAGGAATGGTTGCCTGAACAGTCGTCTGCTGACCCACAGCACTCTCGATCGCCAGCCCCCCTCCGTGCAACTCCAGCATTCGCTTGGCGATAATCAACCCCAACCCAGAACCTTGCTGTTCATAAAAACGGCGATCGAACTGCATGTAGGCTCCCAAACTAGCAATTTGCTCTGAAGTCATGCCGCGCCCAGAGTCGGCAATCTGCACCACAAAATTTTGCTCTGTGAGGTAGCTGCTGATCTCAACGACAGTTCCGGGCTGGGAAAACTTGAAAGCATTACCAATCAGCTCTTCCATGGTTTTTTGCAGCCTAGTGCCTGACATACGCAAATTGGCTTTTTGCAGTTTCAAGGATAGGTCTGCGGATCGATCTGCCTGAAGGGCAAGCCGAGCCGCGATTTCGGCAATTTGAGCCTCTCCCCCAAAAGTTTCTCCTGCACACAAAACCGCCCGTCGATCGGGATCATGAGCGGCAATCTCAAGCTGGGCATAGCAAAGAAAATTTTGGATTAACCGATAGAGGCGATCGGCTGAGCTATGAATTCCTTCAGCAATTTCTAGAATTTCGCTACGGCTGATCGACTCATACTCGCCCATCAAGATTTCTGAAAATAGCAGAATGCCGTTAAGAGGCGTATGGAGTTCGTGGGGCAGAAACAGAGCAATGTTGTTCCGGAGCGCTTCTAACTGCTGCTGAGATTGGGTACGGAATAGATCGTGCCGTGCAAATCGACTGGCGATCGCTTCCAACAGCTCTTCTGCGGTGCAGGGTTTGACCAAATAATCATCTGCACCTAAGTTCATGCCATGTCGCAGATCCGTCTTTGTTCCCCTAGCGGTCAAGAAAATGAATGGAATGGTTTTGACGATCGGGTTTTGCTGCAAAGTTGATAAGACATGATAGCCATCGACATCAGGCATATTCACATCACAGAGAATGAGGTCGGGTAGATACTCTTGAGCCATCTGGATACCTTTAGTGCCTAGGTCAGCGTTCATGACGCCAAACCCTTCAATTTGCAGCAAGTCAGAGATGGATTCTCGAATCATCTGCTCATCTTCAATCACCAGGATGGTTTTCATGATCTACAAAGCTTTTGAAGCTAAGGGCGGCATTGCTGGAAGCGGGATAAAATTCCTTCATTCGCAGTCCTTCTTCCTTAGGAAAAGGCAGTTCGGATGGCTTTACACCGGGAGGGTGCAGGAACATCGGTCAAGTCTATAGAGGCGGCTACTTTTCGATTAAAGAGTACGGTACTGGTATTCATGCAATGATTTTTATGGGGTGAGCTTCGCCCACCCCATAAAAATCATTGCATTTCAAGAACTACCAATAATACATTTCAAACAGCGCCCCACAGGCTAATTCTATTGAACTTACCTACAATTTATAGCAATCGCCGAGGCGGTTAGGACGGGACATTTGGGGTGGGGCGCTGCGCCCCACCCCAAATGTCCTAAACAAACTGGCGACAGCTATATCTACAAACTAAGGTGTCAAACCTGCGATATCGAATCTTTATTTGAAATCCGGCTCTAAAAAGTTCATTTCCTATAAAACTAATTTGAATGAATGCTTTTTCCTTCGGAGATAATACTGAAGTGGAAAGGCAGTTAAGCGGAAAAAGCTGAACTTTCTTCAAGCTCACATTCCCTTCAGAAAAGGGTCTAAAAGCAAGCAATATAGATTAAAATCACTGGATTCTACATCTACAATAGCCTGATATCTATATAATCTGGATGTAAGACCACCCGTTTAGGAGAACCTTCGGTGATACATGCTACCTTGCACCAGCTCAAAGTATTTGAGGCAACTGCGAGACATGGCAGCTTTACTAGAGCCGCCGAAGAGCTATTTCTAACCCAGCCCACAGTTTCAATGCAGGTGAAGCAGCTGACTAAGGCGATCGGTCTGCCGCTTTTTGAGCAGGTTGGCAAGAAGCTCTACCTCACCGATGCAGGGCGAGAGCTTTTTTCCACCTGTCAAGACATTGCTCAGCGGCTCGATCAGCTAGAGATGACGGTGGCGGATCTCAAGGGCATGAAGCAAGGCAAGCTGAAGTTGGCAGTTATCACCACCACCAAGTATTTTATGCCGCGCCTCTTGGGGCCTTTTTGTCAGCAGTATCCTGGTATTGATGTGTCGCTGGCCGTCACCAATCATGAGCGGGTCATCGATCGCCTCGCCAACAATCAAGACGATCTCTATGTCATGAGCCAGCTTCCAGACAGTTGGGATATTAAAGCGCATCCGTTTTTAGATAATTCACTGGTTGTCGTTGCGCCCAGCACCCATCCTCTAGCCAGCGAAAAGCAGATTCCCTTGAAGCGGCTGACCGAAGAAATATTTATCATGCGAGAGCCAGGATCGGGCACAAGGGGCGCATTTCAAAGTTTGCTAGATGCCCATCATCTGACGGTGAAAGTGCGGCTAGAACTGGGCAGCAATGAGGCGATTAAACAGGCGATCGCTGGAGGTCTAGGGCTATCTGTCCTATCGCGCCACACGCTGATGCTGGATGGCTCTACCAATGAACTCACTATCCTGGACGTTGAGGGCTTCCCGATTCAGCGACAGTGGTATGTCGTTTATTTAGCAGGTAAGCAGCTTTCGGTGGTGGCAAGCACTTTCTTGGAATATCTTAAGGCAGCAGCGCCTACCGTGTCTGGGAGCTTTATGAGTCTGCCAGGGTAGAAGCCAGGGCAGGGTGAGAAGCCAGGTGTCAGGAGTCAGGTGTCAGGAGTCAGGAGGCAAAGCAGGAAATGCCGCAGATTAGCGTGGTTATTCCGACTTACAACTGCGATCGCTATCTTGCTCAGGCGATCGAGAGTGCGCTGAGTCAGAGTCTTTCCGCTTGCGAAGTGATTGTGATTGACGACGGCTCAACGGATGCCACCTCAGAGGTTTTGCGACATTACAAGCCTCAAATCCGGTCAGTGCGCCAAGTGAATCAGGGAGTGGCGATCGCCCGCAATCACGGCATTAATCTAGCTCAGGGCAAGTGGGTGGCATTTCTGGATGCGGATGATTTTCTGTTCCCCGATGCGCTGATGGCAAGGGGGGCGATCGCGGAGTCTAGCTTGAAATCTCACCCCAATCTGGGCATTGTTCATAGCGGCTGGCAGCGGGTGAATGCTGAGGGAGAAGCTCTGATGGCAGTAGAACCCTGGCAGCAAGTCCCTCAGCTCAATTTGGAAAGCTGGCTGCGCTGGAAGCCTGTCTTGCCCAGTGCCATGCTGTTTCGGCACGATTGGCTGGTGCGATCGGGCGGTTTCGATCCTCGGTTTCCCCCGGCAGAAGATACTGAGCTAGTGCTGCGGCTATCGCAGATGGGCTGTGAGGCAGTGTGGCTGAAGCAAATGACCGTCAGCTATCGTCAGCATCAAGACAGCGTCATGCACAAAGGTTTGCCCCAGGCGCGATCGCTGTCTGCTGTCATCGACCATTTTTTTGCCCAGCCCGATCTGCCCGAAAGCATTCGCTGGCTGGAGCCACAGGTGCGCTACAACACGCTGATCTGGATCGCCTGGTACTTGCACTACACGGGACACCGTACCGAAATGGCAGAGTATCTGCGCCGATCGCGCGCCCATTCCAATCACTCGCTGATAGAGGCGATCGTGCACTGGGCAGACAGCTTTACGGCATTTTCGAGGAACTGGGGCAGCGAATTTGATCCGGTAAAACTGGCGCGATCGGCAGAGTGGCAAGGGTTGGTGAGCGCAATGGGCGATCGGTAAAACTCAAAACTCTCCTAACTCAAAACTCCAAAGTTGCCCAGTCTGGCTCTCGGTAGTAGCGGGTCATGTCGTCGAATTTGCGTAGCTCGGCGCGATACAGCCCTACATCATGCATCTCGTCAGACTCTAGCCACTGGTTGTTTAGCTCGATCAGAGCTTTGCTGAGGCGATCGCCATCTGCACCGTTGGTTGCCTCGCTGAAATAGCCCAGAGTAATGTGAGCCGTAAAGTTGTATTGCTGCTCTACGCCGAGGGCAATCAGATCAGAATTTTGGTAAAGGGTGCGCCGGAGCTGAATGACGCGATCGTAGGAGTCTTGTTCTCTAGGAACCAGGCAAACGCCCAGCGCGCGCGTTCGGAGGAATAGCCCAATAATCTGCCAGTAGATAGGCTTCTCACCTTGGACAGAAGCCTCGCTCTTGAGGAAGCTCTCTGCAACACAGTCGTTGAGCCGTTCTTCAAAAGCGGGATCTTCCTGAGCATGATCGAAGGCACTTGCCCAGATCAGATCGGCTAACGTGAAGTGAAAGCTTTCTGCCGGAACAGGAATCAGCAAGTTTGGCTCTAGCTTGTCCAAGATCTGCTGTTGATATTGATGAAGATGGGTGTAGACTGCCCCGTTTTGACTATCATCTGCCCAAGGGGGAGTAATGACGGTGTAGCCTGGAAAGGCAGCGGGTTGAATGGTGCCGTCTGGCTGCTGCTCAAACTTGGGAGAGGGCTGGATGTACTGTACCTGGGACTGAAAGGTTTCAGGCAGCGTTGCCCGCACCACTCGGTTTACATAGACTTGATAGTTGTCGTCCAATCTTGCCTGCCTTCTGTTCCAACTGTAGGAAGATCTAACTGAGCGTGAAATCTTGCGGGATCACTTGGGAGATCAAAATGCAAGTTCCCAATTTAATTTAACGGTAATTTACCCTATTGTTCTGCTATGTCAGTGTATCTATTTTGGGGAGATGATGATTTTGCGCTCGATCGAGCCGTGAAAGACCTGCGCGATCGCACCCTTGATCCTGACTGGGCAAGCTTCAACTACGATAAGCTGCCGCCTGACGCATCTGATGCAGTTGTGCAGGGCATTAACCTGGCTCTGACTCCTCCCTTTGGTGCGGGGCAGCGGCTGGTGTGGCTAGCCGATACGACCCTCTGCCAGCGCTGCTCTGAAGAATTGCTCAGCGAGCTAGAGCGATCGCTCCCCACTCTGCCTGATACCACCGTACTGCTGCTAACCACATCCAGCAAGCCCGATGGTCGGATAAAATCCACCAAGCTGCTACAAAAACACGCCGAAATCCGCGAGTTTACCAACATTCCGCCCTGGAAAATGGATTTACTAGCCCAGCAAGTCCGGCGAGCTGCTCAAGACATGGGCGTGAAGCTAACGAGCGGAGCTGTGCAGCTTTTGGCGGAGTCCGTGGGCAACAACTCACGGCAGCTTTTTATGGAGCTAGAGAAGTTGAGGCTGTACGGCGGCGACAATGCTCAGCCTTTGGGTGAAGCTGCCGTGACGACGCTAGTGACGACCTCGACTCAAAACAGCCTTCAGCTTGCGGCTGCTATTCGTCAGGGCGACACGGGGCGATCGCTGACTCTCATCACCGATCTAATTCGCCAGAACGAATCGCCGCTGAGAATTGTTGCCGTGCTGGTGGGACAGTTTCGCACCTGGCTATGGGTAAAGCTGATGCTGGAGGCAGGCGAACGGGACGAGCGAGAAATTGCCCAAGCCGCCGAAATTAGCAACCCTAAGCGGATATATTTTCTTCAACAAGAGGTAAAGCCGCTATCGTTGCTCAGCCTTCAGCAAACCCTGCCCTTGCTGCTAGAGCTGGAGTTTGGGCTAAAGACAGGCGCAGAACCTCTGGCATTGCTGCAAACCAAGGCGATCGAGCTGTGTCAACTCTACAGGAGAGTTTAGATTCAAGCCCTCTTCCCCGCGTCACACACTAAAATCGTAGGGTTGTCACCTGAGATTTTTTGCCTGCCATGTCTGCTAGATTTCAACTTGCCGATCGCCTGGAGCCACTCCGATCGAATGTTTTTGCCGACATGGACAGGGCAAAGGCTAGAGCTAGAGCTGCCGGGTTGGAAATTATTGATTTATCGTTGGGTTCTTCTGATTTGCCTGCGCCTGATGCGGTGCTGGAGGCGATCGGTCAATCCCTATCAGACTCCAGCACCCACGGCTATCTGCTGTTTCATGGCACCCAGGCGTTTCGGCAGGCGGCGGCACAGTGGTATGAGCGCAAGTTTGGCATAGCGGTTAATCCGGAAACTGAGGTTTTGCAGCTGATTGGCTCTCAAGAAGGCACGGGTCATCTGCCGCTGGCGGTACTCAATCCAGGGGATTTTGCCCTGCTGCAAGATCCGGGCTATCCTTCCCATGCAGGTGGCGTTTATCTAGCAGGTGGGCAAGTGTACACCATGCCTCTACGGGCAGATAATCATTTCCTGCCTGTGTTTGCCGAAATTCCTGCTGCGGTGCTGGCGCAGGCTCGGCTCATGGTGCTGAGCTATCCTCACAACCCCACAACGGCAACGGCATCTCTGGCGTTTTTTCAGGAAGCGGTTGCTTTCTGTCAGCAGCATCAGCTGGTACTGGCGCATGATTTTCCCTACCCGGATATGGTGTTTGATGCCACAGATATACCGCCCTCGGTGCTGCAAGCTGATCCGGATAAAACGGTGTCGATCGAATTTTTCACGATGTCTAAGTCTTACAACATGGGCGGCTTTCGGGTCGGCTATGCCATCGGCAACGCGGAGATTATCAGCGCCCTGCGGCGAGTGAAGGCGGCGATCGATTTCAATCAGTATTTGGGCATTTTGAATGGAGCGATCGTCGCTTTATCGGGCGCACAGGACAGTATCAGAGTCTCTGTAGACACCTTTCGTCAGCGCCGGGACGTATTTGTGGCGGCGCTGCACCAGATCGGCTGGCAGGTGGCTCTACCCAATATTGCTCTGTATGTGTGGGCAAAGCTGCCGGAGCGCTGGTCAGAGAATTCGATCGGCTTTTGTCAGGCGCTGGTGGAAAAAACGGGCGTGGCCGCATCTCCGGGAGCTGGGTTTGGTAAGTTTGGCGAGGGCTATGTGCGGTTTGCCTTGGTGCATCCACCAACCGTGCTAGAAGAGGCGGTGAGACGCATTGCCCAAGTTCTATAGCGTTGCTTGCTTAGAGTCTATCAAAGCTAAGGGTTTACCAAAATGCCCCATTGACGAATTCGCCCCAGAGCGTGTTGATTGCAGCGCTGTAGTTGAT
Organism: Drouetiella sp.; assembly: GCF_059504425.1. Lineage (NCBI taxonomy): Bacteria > Bacillati > Cyanobacteriota > Cyanophyceae > Oculatellales > Oculatellaceae > Drouetiella > Drouetiella sp. Next base: position 96,917 of record NZ_JCACIN010000126.1, on the reverse strand, counting down.
GGTGTAATTGGCTTTTTGGGAGGCTCCGCGATCGGGGAGATAGAGCGATAGCCCTGTGCTGCGATTGGCGATCGCCGTGTAGTTTTGAATCACGGTGCTGCTATGGGCATTCAGGACAACCTGAGCCGCCGATTGCAGTGCGGCAGAAACTCCTGGGCTGCTGACGAAACCGCTAAACAATCTGCCCACATCACAGAAGTTATTCGAGTCGTGGTCTGTGTCAAAAACGTTGGCTAAACTATCGCGCCAGAAGTCCAGCGTGTCCAGATCGCTGCGGGTGGCGCTGGTGGTCAGCGCTGTGGCAAAGCTGCCGATCGCATGGGTGAAGCTAGAGGAATTACTGTTTCTCAAAGCCGTTAGGTCAATTGCCGAGAGCGTTTCGTTGCCTCTGGAATAAGTTTGACCATAGCGAGTCACCACGGAAGAACCGAGCTGTGCTGCCGTCATGGCTGGGTTAGCCTTCAAGTCTTGCAGCACGGGCGTATAGTTCCAGCCTGAGCCGGGTTCCAACTCCTGAGAACCGACGAAAACGGAGGCATGATCAGCAATTTGAGTGGCAAATTCCGTTGTGCTCATGAGGCAAGCATCGGCGCCCACCATGTCAACCTTGGCGGGAAGTCCGCCTAAGACGCTGTTGAGTTCGCCGCCGCTCATGCCGTCACCTGTGGCATCGTCATAGGACACGTTGTATCCGCTGCCATGTCCCCACATGACTAGCGCGTAGCGATTGGCTTTGTAGGTGCTGGTGCCCCAGTTGACAAAGTTTTTTAAGGTGTTGGCACTGCCCATATTGACTTCACCGACGCTAGTGCCCCAGTTGGCACTTGGCTTACCCCCTTTTTGCACCAATCCACGGCGGGTGTCTGTCCAGTTGCCATAGGAAGAGTCATAGCCAGCGGTGCGATCGAGCTGCACCACAATATTGACTTTGCCGTCTGAGCCAGCTGCCGCCAGCTCCAAGAAATCTTGAATGGCGTACTTCTCAAGATTGTTGCCTGCCATATAAACCATCACCGTCCATTCGGCAGTCGCGTTTTGCCCTGCGTTTCGGAAAGGAGTCGATCGCTTTCGCCGCTGTTTTTTAGCGGGACTGGTGCGTGCGCGATCGCTTTTTGTCTGAACAGTTTGCCCAGTCGAGGAGGATTTCGATTGCAGACTGGACGGATGAGCAGATTTATGGAGAGATAATGTATCAAATGAACTCAGCAGATTGCCAGACTGTCGAGAGAATGAAGGTCGAGAGGATGAAGCCGGATGAAAACCTTGAGTTTGGGAGCGATGAACCTGAGAGCGATCGGCAGATGAGGGTGTCCATGGCGGTTGCGTCGTCATGAGAATTTCTCTCCGATTTTCGCTAAGGGTAATTACGGATAATTGTAGCAGCCTGGATATTACTCACACAAAATTTACTAGATTTTACGGAGGATATTTCATATTTAAGGTGACGAAGTCGCCGTCAAAAATCTGACAAGCCATGGTCGACTTCTAAACAGCAAGCCTTAATAAATTAAGGTAGAGCGCCGACTTGGAACTCCTGGAAGTACGGCTCTAAGTGCTTCCATCCTTAGCTTTATGGCAATCTCCACAGCTTTAGGCAACAGCTAAAAACTGCAAAAAGAAGTATTTATCAGGGTGCAAGGATTTTTGGTATAAAAATATGCTTTTAGGCTGACTTCACTGTAGGAAGTTGAGCTTTCCAACCTAGCAACTTATGCCTGATCTATAAGAACTCTGAAGTGAAGAAAACCGTTGAATTACGGATGGGGTAACTCTCTAATTCTATGTATATTTTATTGCAGAGTAATAGGATATTATCTGAAAATCTATGCGTAACTCTCTCTATAAGCACGGCTGGGCTGCTCAGGTGCTTTCTGCTACTTTAACGATCGCAGGATTAGCGACATTTTCAGCTATTTTTGCATCGGCACAAGCCGCATCTTTGACGTTTGATACGCAGGCTTTTACAGAGATTCCTGCCAGCACTAAAATCACGCTAGATGATCAGTCGGCTGGTTTAGGTAAGATCCTCTTTAAAGCAGATGTATCAGGTATTGCTGATCTACGAGGTCTGTTTTTTAATGTCAGTGATGATTCACTTTTAGCAGGATTGCAAGTCAGTAGTCTGCAATATCTTGATGCCTCCGGTAAGACTATCAGTGTCGCCGACCAGAATATTGCTTATTCTTTTGGGGCTAGTAGTATTACCAGTGTGGGCAGCAAGAGCAACACCATGCGAGGAGATGGAAATTCTCATGTTTTTGATGCTGGCGTGGAAATTGGCAAGGAGGGAATTGGCAAAGGAGATGACTTCCGCTCTGCTTGGTTTACTCTCTCGCTATCAGATTCCTTCTTAAAAACTGAAGCGGGGGCTAAGTTTCAAGATGGGCTACAGTTGAGCTATTTCTCAAATCAAGACTTTGGCGTGCGTTTAATGAGCGTAGGTGCCGATCGCCGTGACAGCAGCAAGCTTGCAGGTACTTCCCCAATACTTTCTCCTACCAATCCTACTCCCATCGTCACGCCTCCTGCGCCTGATCCTGCGCCCGTAGTCGTTGCACCACCCGTCCTAAACTTGCCCCCTGTTGCGATTGTGCCTCCTACTCCTGAATCGCCAGAGCCGACTAGAGTTCCTGAGCCTGGAACAGCAACGGCACTGGCAATTGTTGCCATAGGGTGTTTCAAGCTGCTAAAACGCCAGCAGTCTGCTCAAAGCCAAATTTAACCAAATTTTCCTAATGGAAGCACGGGCGATCGTTCACTTGAGAGGTGATGAACGATCGCTTTTCTTGTGGTTAGGTTATCCATCTCGTACCGATTTAAACGATATTTGTGGGCACATCGAACCTCAGAAGGGGCTTAGCATTGCCAAGCCCGTACCGGGATCTGTCGTGGTTCCAATTCAAATTGGCATCACTAGATCGCAAATTAGGGTTTTGTGGCGCGCGCCACAAAACCCTAAAAGCTGGATTTCAAAGGCGCTCTGCGCCTTTGAAATCCAGCTTTTAGAAAAATTAGGAGGACTTTGCGACCTACTGAGGACATTTGGGGTGGCACATTCCTCTCTAATCCTGCTGAAGTCGCTGTGCTAAAAGCGTATAGCGCTGCTGATCTCTGATTTGACGAATGGCAAGGGCGATCGCTTTCTGGGGCGCAACCAAAATGGCTAGCTTGCGGGCGCGAGTCAGCCCGGTGTAAAGCAAATTGCGGCTGAGCATCAGGTAGTGCTGCATGTAGAGCGGCAAGATCACCACCGGATACTCGCTGCCCTGGGATTTGTGGATGCTGACTGACCAAGCCAGGGTAATTTCATTAATGTCGGCAGAGTCGTAGGTGACAAGGCGATCGCTAAACTGCACCTGAATCGACTGTTCTTCTGGATCGATCGCTTCAATCACGCCCATGTCACCGTTAAATACTTCGCGGTTATAGTCGTTGACTTGCTGAATGATGCGATCGCCCATCCGCAGCGTCATGCCGCCGCGCGTCAGCTCTGATTTAGCGTAGCTGGCAGGATTGATTAATTCCTGCATGACTTTGTTGAGGTTGCGGGTGCCGACTACGCCGCGCGTCATGGGGCACAGCACCTGTACGTCACGGGACGGCTCAAAGCCGAGACTCGGAATCAGATCGGTGATCAAATCTCGAATTGCCTGTACGCCCTGCTCCGGTTCGGGAGCAGCTAGCCAGAGACAATCTGACTGCGGCTGATTTGAGACGGGTTCTAACGCCGGAAACTGCCCATGATTAATCCGGTGGGCATTGCTGACAATCTGGCTGGTCTGTGCCTGTCGAAAGACCTCCGTGAGTCGTACTACCGGAATCCGGTTGGAGTGAATCAGATCAGCCAGCACATTTCCGGCTCCAACGCTGGGCAATTGGTCAATGTCGCCCACTAGCAAAAGCTGAGCATCCAGCGGCACTGCCTTGATCAAAGAATTTGCCAGAAACAAATCCAGCATGGAGGCTTCATCGACGACGATCGCCTCCACGGGCAGAACATTCTCGCCATCGCGCTTGAATTTGAAATTGCTGGGGTCAAACTCCAGCAGCCGATGGATGGTTTTTGCCTCCTGCCCAGTCATTTCGCTGAGGCGCTGGGCGGCGCGTCCGGTGGGGGAAGCCAGAGCGATCGCCTTGCCCATTGCCTTCCAAAGCGCGACGATCGTTCTCGTACAGAAAGTCTTGCCCGTGCCGGGGCCACCCGTCAGCACCATCACCCGATGCTGAGCCGCCATTTCTACCGCCTGTCGCTGCTGAGCAGAAAGCTGAAGTCCGGTTTTCTCGGTGAAGCGATCGATCCAGCGCTGCACTCGCTCCAAATCGATGGTCACAGGTTCACTCAGCAGGTAGAGCAGCCGTTCCGCCAGCTTGAATTCTGCGCCATAGAAAGGTGGACTGTAGCAAATGACCTGCTCTTCCAGTTCACCTACGCCCATCTGCACCACCAGCTCACCATCCTTTGCCATGGTCAAAATCAGGGCTGAGATTTGCGCTAAGTCAGGCTGATGGTCAGCAACGGTGAGGCGGTTGACGGTGCGATCGCTCAGTTCAGCCTGGGGCAAAAAGCAGTGCCCTTCTTCGGCGGCTTCGCTGAGCACATGCAGAATGCCGCAGCGGTAGCGAAACTCGGAGCTAGGATCAATGCCTACCTTACGGGCGATCGCGTCGGCAATCACAAAGCCAATACCGTAGATATCGGTGGCTAACTGGTAAGGATTCTTTGTGACGATGGCGATCGAATCATCCCCATACTGTTTGTAAATCTTGACGGCATAGGTGGTAGACACGCCGTGCCCTTGCAGAAATAGCATCACCTCTTTGATGGCTTTCTGCGCTGCCCAGGCTTCCTGGATCATCTTCACCCGCTTCTGGGCAATGCCGGGAACCTCGCTCAGTCGCTCAATCTGGTTTTCAATAATGTCCAGCGTCTCTAGCCCGAAGTGCGCCACAATCCGCTTCGCCGTAACGCCACCTACGCCTTTAATTAATCCGCTGCCCAAATATTTTTCTAGTCCGGTCAGCGTTGCGGGCTTGGTTTCCCGGTACTGCGTCACCTGAAACTGCTGTCCGTATTTGGGATGATCGCGCCAGATGCCCTCAAGCTGAAGCGTTTGCCCCGCCTGAATGTTGGCAAAATTACCGACGATCGTGATTAATTCACTCGTGCGAGGAGCCTTCACCCGCGCCACCGTGTAGCCCGTCTCCTCAGAGTGAAAGGTCAGCCGCTCAATCACGCCTTGCAGCGATTCGGTAGGAGGTGAAGCAGGGGTACCGTAGGAAGGGGAGGAATCAGACACGGGGGCGATCGGCAGGGTCTTACTCTAGTTTGCCACTCTAGTTTGCCAATAAGTTGGGGCGATCGAGCGCGAAGCGCTATGGCATCAATGGCTGCCCCACCCAAACCTTTGGGTATCTCTCCAGGACGCGCCAAAGGCACTGGCTAGGACGGTGAAGAGTCAAGGAGCAACGGTGGAGTTAAAAGCCTGACGGTTTGACCTTGGAGGGCGAGCGATCAAGCTCGGAGCTGAGATGTCGGAGCAATTTGCTCGATGTTCTGAGTTCTAAGCTTAGTTTTTGGAGTAAATAAGGTTGGAGTTTCGCGATCGGAGGTCGGAGTTTTGAAGTGGATCCCGAAAAATAGACAAGTAGCTAAGCTTTGAATACTCCTAAACTTGGAGTAAAAATCATGGCAAATAAACGTAAACAGTATAGCGCTGAGTTCAAAGCAAAGGTGGCGATCGTCATAGGGCTTCGCCCCGCCAAAGGCGTACAATTTAGGTCGAAAGGTCATGGGGTTGTGTCTCAGGTGATTAGTTCATTAGATCTTGTTTTGACCTTTGACACAAACTATTTTACATACCCTCCCACTCTCGTAACTAAAAAAGCTGGCGATCGCTCCCGCTTCTCTAAACTTACTAATTCTTGATTCACATTGCTTCTGTCATGCATCACATTGCTTCTGTCATGCATCACAATGGCATTACAACCGATCGCAATTCGATTGCATCGTCTCACATTGCTATTGCATCGTCTTACATTGCTATTGCATCGCCTTACATTGCCATTGCATCACCTTACATTGCTATTGCATCACCTTACATTGCTATTGCATCGCCTTACATTGCCATTGTTGTGAATCACAATCTTATTGCAACAGCTCACGAGTCCCTAACTAGCCGCTCTAGCCATTAAATCTCTTGCAGATTAAAGTTTTGTGGCACTAGATTTAGTGGGGACTGCGCCCCCACTAAATCCAATTCGCAAGAGGTCTATTATAAAATCCGCTGCCTAGTGGCATTAAAAGGTTTTGTCCCAAGGTTTTAAATGCCTGAAAATCCAAACTCTAAAATTCAGAATATAGAACCCAATCTCGTTTCCGGTCTTGCCCTTTGGCAGTGGCGAGAGCAGGCTCAGCAACAGGCGATCGCCTCCCAAGTGCCGATCGTCGAAATCGATTGGCTGCTGCAAGAAATCAGCGATATCGATCGCCTTAGTCTGCGCCTCGAATCCTTCAAAGATCGCGACTTCATTTCGCTTCAGATTCCCTTTGTCGAGTTGGCTTGCCTTTGGGAACAGCGGATTCGCGATCGCCGCCCCATTCAATACCTGGTGGGCAGAACCCCTTGGCGAAATCTTCTCCTACAGGTGTCTCCGGCTGTTCTCATTCCTCGCCCTGAGACTGAATTGCTGATTGATTTGGCGATCGCCGCCATCGAAAACCATCCAGATCTACAGCAGGGACATTGGGCAGACTTGGGGACAGGAAGCGGGGCGATCGCCCTGGGTTTGGCAAACGCATTGCCCTATGCAGTGATTCATGCGGTGGATGTCAGCGCGGATGCCTTAGCGATCGCTCAACAAAATGCTGAATTTTTGGGCTGGAGCGATCGGATTCAGTTCTATCAAGGCTCCTGGTTTGAACCCTTGGGTCATCTCAGAGGGGAACTTTGCGGCATGGTGTCCAATCCGCCCTACATTCCCAGCGCTCTCATTACCGACCTACAGCCCGAAGTAGCACGCCACGAACCTCACCTTGCGTTAGATGGCGGCGAAGATGGGCTAGATGCCATTCGTTTGCTGGTGGCGATTGCCCCACGCTATCTACGATCGGGCGGCATTTGGCTGATTGAAATGATGGCAGGTCAAGCGCAGCCCGTTGTTAATTTGCTGAAATCAAACGGCAGATATCAAAACATTCAGGTCTACAAAGATCTGGCTGGCATCGATCGCTTTGTCTTGGCGCATCGCATAGCTTGACATTGTGGGCAAGTGCTGATTTACAGGCGGTCTGCAAGTGGGCAATCTGAGATAGACGATCGACAATAGAAAGGCAGGAATGCATACTTCAACAGCCGATCGCCTCCCATGTCTCCACCCACCTGGACTATGCCACATCCACCGGATGTCCAGCCCGATTTGCCAGACCCTCCTCCTTCTGACGCTGAAGGTCAGCCATTCGATCATCAGCCTGACGAGCAACTACTCGATGCTTCTAGCCTCAGCACCGTGCTAGATATGCTGGCAGTCATAGACTGTGCTGAAGACTTGGCGCTGCTTGAGTACTTAACTCCGCCCCAAAAGCGTCAAGTTTGGGATGCCACGCCAGAGGAAATTAAACTAAACCTCAAGCAAATTCGATTGGCTGCAAGTTCCAGCCCCAAAGCTTCAGGCAGTCTAGCTTCAGGCAATTCAGCTTCAGGCAGTTTAGCTTCAGGCAATTTAGCTTCAGAAACCTCTTTAGAAACTCCTGAGCTGCCCAATTATCTTCAGGAAACCCGCCCAACTTCTGCCATCCAGACGGGCGATCGCGTCATCCTTCTAGCCAAGCCCCAACTCACAGCCACCGAAATGAACAGCATTTGGGAAGTGATTAAAGTAGAGGCAGATCAGGTTTACGTTAGGGCGGCTGGAGTGAGCGATCGCCAATATCCCCTATCCTGGATAGTTCGCTACCCCCACTAAGCTCCCATCCCCGAATACTGCCTCAACCCCTTGCGCCATAGCCACCGATTGGCAACAAAAAACAATCCAATCCAGCTCAGCGTCACTAAAAACCCCTGCGAAAGATTCACGGGCAATCCGACTAGAATACTGGCTGGGAAATTGATCAAGTAAGGGAAAGGTGTCCAGAGAACCACTTGGCGGACGATCGGCGGAAAGACCTCCAGAGGAGCAATTAGACCCGATAGGAATAAGTAAAACAAGAACCAAAAAGACTCGATCGCATTGGCGCGTTCAATCCAAAACGCCATCATGGCAAACGTGTATTGCGATACAAACCGCAACGTAAAAGCTAAAGTCACCGCCACAAGGCAGAGCAAACTGTTGGATAAACTCGGAATCCAAACCGCCTGGGGATAGAGCAAAAAGAACAGCGCCATCAAAATTGCCGCAAAGGGCAGACGGGCAAACCGCTCAGCCACATGGGAAGCAAAGTGATGCCAACCCGGATCGAGCGGCTGCAATAGCCTAAAGGAGAGCTTGCCCTCCACAATTTCCCGCTCAAACTCCCAAATTACCCAGACGATCGTAAATTGCCGCACAAAAAACACGGCAATGAAGTAGCGGGTAAAGTCTAGCGGCGACAGCCCAAATCCTCCACCTTTTGCCGCCTCAGTCCAAACCCCCATGAGAATGATCGGCAAACTGCCGGATAGTACCCAAAAAAACAGCTCTGCCCGGTATTCCAGCATGTAGGCGTAGTAGGTCAGGAGCAGCGTTTTAGCGATATGGAGGACGCGGTTCATGAGGGGAAGGTGAGGGGGTGGATGGGTGGGGGGTGAGGGGGTGGATGGGTGAGGGGGTGAGGGGGTGGATGAGTGAGAGGGTGGATGAGTGAGAGGGTGAGGGGGTGAGAGGGTGAGGGGTGGGTAAGTATTATGGATCATTTCTCACTCCACTCATCCACCCATCTACCCATCCACCCTCCACTGTGGTCAAATTAAACAGCTCTAAGTCGCACCAGCCCGAAAGACTTGACCAATCACCTCTTCGATCGGCGGCTCCGAAACTTTGAGATCCACAATGGCTAGATCAGCCAGAATGCGAGAAAGAGTTTGGGTGAGTTTTTCTTGCGGGACGATAAATCGCGCCACGCAGCCTTCGACCGAGACCAATTCGCCATAGGTTTGGAGTTGTTGAGACGATCGCCCCTCTCCCAATTCCACCGTGACCTCGCGGCTGGGAGAGAACCTTTCTAACAAGCTATCCAGACCGCCATCATAAATCAACTGCCCTTCCCGAATCACCAGGACGCGTTTACACAAGGCGGTAATGTCTGCCATGTAGTGGCTCGTCAGCAAAATTGTTGCCTGATAGCGCTGATTGTATTCCCGCAAAAACTCCCGGACGCTGACCTGCGCATTCACGTCTAGCCCCAGCGTCGGCTCGTCCAGAAACAGCACCTTGGGACGATGAATCAAAGCCGCCAGAAACTCAGCTTTCATGCGCTCACCCAGAGACAGCTTACGTACAGGCTGATTTAGCTTGTCTCCTAGCAAAAGCATTTCGCTGAGTTCCCCCACGCGCTGCCGAAACTCGCGATCGCCAATGCCATAGACCGCCGCATTGATTCGCAACGAATCTAAAGTCGGCAAATCCCAGATCAGCTGCTGCTTTTGCCCCATCACGAGGGTAATTTTCTCCAGAAAAGCGGGTTCGCGCCGGAATGGGTCATGCCCTGCCACCGTCACCCGACCGCTCGAAGGATGAATTAAGCCCGTCAGCATTTTCAGCGTCGTGGTTTTCCCTGCGCCGTTTGCCCCCAAAAAGCCCACCATTTCCCCAGCATCAATTTGGCAGGAGATCGACTGCACTGCCGGAACCGATCGATAGGTACGGCGAAAAAAGTGTGTCAAGGTACCCTTCAGACCGGGCTGCTTAATGGCAACCGGGTAAACCTTACTGAGGTTCTCAACGGTAATAATGGGTATAGAATCCATCTCATTTTTGCTCTGGGTGAGTGGCTTCTGGGGCGTTCATGCCGAGCTGATTAATCACGCCAATCATCTGGTACAGACGACCCAAGTCGCGCTGGTTAAAATGCAGGATCAGGCGAGGCAGATTGGCGGTGTCATTGCTGCTTTCTTTAGGTAAAGCCGCGCTCTTGCTAATTCTGCCTGTAACCAGCAAATCGCTAAAGTTTTGGTTCAGATGCTCAACATCCTCGTCTGACAGCTCCAAGTTGAGGCGCAGCACTAGCTGCTCGCCCACATAGCGGCTAGAGTGAAAAACGCGGTAAAAACTTGCGATCGCCTTACAGGCAACGTCAATGCGATCGGTAATCGTATACAGATGTAAATCTGGCTCACTAATCAGACCTGCCGACAGGAAGTGATCCCGTAGATAGGTATCCCAGCTTTTCCAGTAATCTCCGCCTGGAGAGTCAATCAGCACCACGGGCAAAAAGCCAGATTTCCCGGTCTGCATCAGCGTCAGGCATTCAAATGCCTCATCCTGTGTGCCAAATCCGCCTGGAAATGCCGCTACCGCATCGCTTTCTCGCAGGAAAAACAGCTTGCGCGTAAAGAAATACTTGAAGTTAATCAGCTTGGGGTCGCCCTCAATCACCGAGTTTGATCCCTGCTCAAAGGGGAGTTGAATATTTAGCCCAAAAGACTTCTCGACGCTTGCGCCCTCGTTTGCCGCCTGCATAATGCCGGGACCGCCGCCCGTCATCACCATGAATCCCTGCTCGGCAACCGCGCGCGAAAAGTCTTGCGCCATCTTATAGGCAGGGCGATCGGGTTTGGTACGCGCCGAGCCGAAAATGGCGATCTTCCGCACGTGCCGATAGGGATAAAACACCCGGAAGGCGCGTTCCATATCCTCTAATGAGGCGTTGAGAATTTTCCAATCGAGGCGATCGGCTTCTACCTCCGCCATGCGAACCAGCGTCGTCAATGCTTGCTGAATCAGCGCCCCATGCTTCATGTGAGGCAGCTGTTCTAGCAATTCACTAATTTCTGCCTGAAGCGGCTCCAGGGGATGAGAAGGGGTCAAAAAGTTCATGAATTCTTTGGAATTGGCAGCATTCTATTCTATCGGGGTTTCTTAGAGAATGCCCTGGCAACCTTAAAGAAACTCTGGTAGAGCAAGCCTCAAGATAATAAAGCCTCTTGCCAAATATCTCTGAAGGCATGGGAACCTTCAGAAACGTTTTCGCAAGAGGTTTACGCAAGGGATGCGATCGCTTAAAGATGCTTTTCAAGCGTGGTCGCCAACGTGGTCTTGGGCACTGCACCCACAACCATGTCAACTTTTTGCCCATCCTTAAAAATCATCAGCGTCGGAATGCTGCGAATGCCGTACTGGCTGGCAACGCTAGGATTCTCGTCTGTATTAACTTTAACAACCTTGATTTGCCCAACGAACTGTTCTGCGATCTCTTCAACTACAGGAGCAACCATCCGGCAGGGGCCGCACCAAGGTGCCCAAAAATCTACTAAGACCGGAACGTCGCTATCAAGTACTTCTTGCTTGAAACTGGAATCTGTAACTTGTGCGGCTGCTGACATGCCTAGAAAGTCCTTGCCTACGTTTTCTGTTGAAATCTTACCATAGCGAAAAGGACAGGCTGAGGATACTGGGTCTATACAAATGGACATAATCTGATCAAGCCGCTGGGTCAAGACTACGACCCCCAGACTACGACCCCCAGAAAGTAGGAACCGCCCGAACAATAGTCCAGGCGGAGTGTGGTGTGAGGAGTGAACGGAAACTTGCGTCTCCGCTTACTTTATTCTAAGCGACAGTTATAGAGTTTCGGGCGAGATCCGTCAGGCTTGAAAGCAAACTTATGTAAAGTCTCTTGACAGGAGTCAGTTTGTTTGCCAATTTGCCTCAGACTACAGATTCTCTTAGGAATTGCTACTTACCCATGCCCAACTGTTGCGCCTTTTGATAGACTTTGCCTTCCGTCAACAGCGAAGGGGCAATCACGACTTCCACCTGCTGCATCTCTCGGATATCTTTGGCTCCCAGAGTGCCCATACTGGTTTGGAGTGCGCCCAGCAAATTATGAGTGCCATCATCAAGCTGAGCTGGTCCCCGCAAAATCTGCTGAAGGGTGCCCGTGGTGCCCACTCGAATCCGGGTGCCGCGAGGAAGGACAGGGCTAGGCGTTGCCATACCCCAGTGAAATCCGCGACCGGGAGCCTCCTGCGCCCTAGCAAACGGCGAACCGATCATGACTCCATCGGCACCGCAAGCAATGCACTTGCAGATATCGCCACCCGTGATTAGGCCGCCATCTGCAATCACAGGGACATATTTGCCTGTCTCGCGATAAAAGTCGTCACGAGCTGCCGCACAGTCTGCCACGGCCGTGGCTTGCGGTAGCCCCACGCCTAAAACTCCACGAGAAGTGCAGGCAGCACCGGGGCCAATACCCACCAGCACAGCCGCCGCTCCAGCTTTCATCAGATTGAGGGTGACTTCATAGGTGACGCAGTTTCCTAGCACCACAGGCATCGGCATCTGCTGACAGAATTGAGCTAGATCGAGAGGCGTGATGGATTCAGGCGAGAGGTGAGCCGTAGAAACGACAGTCGCCTGAATGAAAAATAGATCGGCTCCAGCTTTGGCAACAGCAGCCCCATATCGGGAGGCTCCCACCGGAGTGGCGCTGACGGCAGCAATACCGCCCTGCTGCTTGATTTCTCGAATACGCTGCTCAATCAGCTCTGGCTTGACAGGCTCGGCATAAAGCTCCTGCATCAGCGGCACAAATTCAGTTTTGTCAACGGCAGCAATGCGATCGAGAATAGGTTCTGGGTCAGCGTAGCGGGTCTGAATGCCCTCCAAATTGAGTACGCCGAGTGCGCCCAGCTGCGAGAGCGCGACCGCCATCTTCACATCCACTACGCCATCCATGGCGCTAGCAATGATGGGAATCTGACGCTCAATGCCGCCGATCGTCCAGCGGGTATCTGCCAACGAGGGGTCTAGGGTTCGCTGTCCAGGAACAAGCGCAATTTCGTCAATGCCATACGCTCTGCGGGCTGTTTTGCCCCTGCCAATTTGAATGTCCACGCTTACCGCCCTTCCTTTAGAGATATTAAAGCTAGACTACCAAATCTAGAGATTTATCGGGTTTAGATGGGGTGAATGAGACGTTATGGGACTAATTCGGATTCATGACCAATTTGCTTAAGGACATGGATTGAACAAGATGTAATTTTTGGGGTAGGGGCTTAGCTAAGCCCCTACAGCAGATCGGTTGTATAGGTTTGTACAGGTTGTTCAATCCATGATCCTTAGGACATTGGCGGGACACTTCACGCCCCGCCAATGTTCCCGTCCTAACCGCCTTGGCGGTTGCTATAACGCTCAAGAAATCAACGTAGTTGCAGAACATTACCAGAGTAAAACCATGAAAATTGGCATTGTTGGCTTGGGCTTAATTGGAGGTTCTTTGGCGATCGATCTGCGGCAGTTAGGGCACACTCTTTTGGGGGTAAGCCGTAAGGCAGAAACCTGCGAGGCAGCGATCGCTCAAAACATTGTCGATGATGCCAGTCTGGATCTGGCGCTGATGTCAGACGCTGATGTGGTGTTTCTCTGTACGCCGCTGGGAGCGATCGCCGCCACGACTGAGCAGCTCATTCCCCATTTGTCGCCCCACACAATCCTGACGGATGTTGGCTCGGTCAAGGTTTCGGTCGTGGAAACGATCGCGCCCCTCTGGCAAAACTTCGTGGGCGGACATCCGATGGCGGGCACGGCTGAGAGCGGTCTGGCTGCCGCCTTTTCAGGGCTGTTCACCGACAAAGCCTATGTGCTAACGCCAATTGAAGCTACGCCGCCTCTAGCCCTAGAAACGGTGGCGAATTTGGCGCGATCGCTTCAGTGTCAGGTCTATCAATGCCATCCTGCGGCACATGATCGAGCGGTTGCCTGGATTTCGCATCTGCCTGTAATGGTCAGCGCCAGCCTGATTGCCGCCTGCCTTACCGAAACAGATCCAACGGTGCTGGATTTGGCTCAAAAGTTTGCCAGCTCAGGGTTTCGAGATACTAGCCGCGTAGGAGGCGGCAATCCTGAACTAGGGATAATGATGGCGACCTACAACCGAGAGGAACTGCTGCGATCGCTTCACGCCTACCAACAGCAGATAGAGCAAATGATTCAGCGGGTCGAACAGCAAGACTGGGCAGCTCTAGAAAACTGCCTGACTCAAACCCAGCAAGCTAGACCTGAGTTTCTCTAAGGGGTCTGTGTCAATGAATTACTCTGTCTCTAGGGGTTTGAACTTAAGCGATCGCTCAAATTCAGCCAGCTCATCTCGATGAGCCGTGAGAGTCAACAAGCTCTGAGCAGTCTGCTCAGAGCCTCTAGGCAGTGGTTCAACCTTGAGTAAAACCTGCTCAGGTCGAGCCGATTTTTTCCAGTAAAAAATTCCGGCAAGCGGTGAAAAAATGGCTAGACCCGGCAAGAACTGAGCCGCCCCTGGAAAACGGAACGACAGCATCAGCGCAATGCAGAGCAGACCGATCGCCGCCATCAGCGTCAAAAAGATCGCTAGGAAAACGCTAGGGCGAACCATTCCCTCGTAGGTCACCTGATTTTTGTCAGGGTCTACACCTACAATTCGGTAGGCACGCTGAACAAAATAGTTTTGGATCTCTTCTAACAAAGGTTCACCCTGCTGGGTCGCCACTAGCTTTGCCACCTGAATCCGGTCTTTGGTGGAAGCGCGGATAAAGAACATCATCCCGATCGCCATGAGGGCAGTTAGTAGGGCAGTAGAAGCTAAGACAGTAATTTGCATCAGAGAGTTATTGGAAGGCTAACTGGTCTGCTCTGATCAAGACTTGATCAAAGGCGAATCTAGATCTTCTCGCAAAAGCTGCCTGAAGCGCTACTTTATGCCAATTTAAGACCCAAACAGGGCAGATAATTTTCGAGAGCCGCGCGGAGCGCGGCTCTCGAAAATTATCTGCCACCTCATCAATTTAAATTGGTACCAGACCCGTCATATTTTAGGGCGTTGCCGACTCTAGGGATAGACTTTAGTGTAAGCAGAGCGGTTATACCAAAATTTATCCCTGGAGTCGCACATCGCGTACGATCCTGATTTTGGATGCTAAAAGCTAATGTAGCGAAGCATGAACCTGCTTACCAATATAGCCTTGCCATAGATGTGCAAATTCTTGCGCCCGCTGCTGCCAACCTGAGCAGATTTGGTACATGCGCCGAGGGCGACCTCGCCCTTCTACTTTTTTCCAGTACCCAGTAATGACCTCAGAGTCTTCTAGAAATTTGAGAGCGCTATACAAAACCGTATCCGAGAGACGATAGCGAGGATGCTCATGCTCCAGCAAGCTAATTAGCTCTGTACCATAAGAGTCTTGACGCAGCAATATATTAAGCACATAGCAAACCGCTAGCTCCTTGTTCAAGTAGAACGGAGGAGGGCTTTGAAAAAACTGATAAATGTCTTCAAATGTAGTCATATTGCTCATCCAATTCAGCGAATGAATTGACGCTGGTAGTTTCTTCGGTAGTAGCACCAATCTAATAGAGAGTATGAATCAGTTGGTTTAGAACAAAATCTACCTCATTCAATTTGCCCGATCGCCTCGGAACTCTCGTAAGTAAGGTTTACATCGATCGTAAATGCACCGATCTTGACTGAAACTTACTGCTTCGGCACCTATTATTCTTCGGTTCTACAGCACAGAGACTGCTCAGATTCAGACTCAAAGGATATCGCTAAAAATGCGGATATTGACTTTGCTGATCTCTGCTTACCTATCTCTGGCTAAAAAGCATATTGCTTGCTGCCAGATAATAATTGATTGTACTCACTCGACTTAGGGTTTGTCTGTCTAACTCTAGGAGGAGGATAAAACCAATTGACTTTGTGGGGAGCTGATTAAAATGAACACGACCCATAGTTTTTCGAGAGCAAAAATCTTCGCCGCTACCCAGAGACGCTACCTATAGCGGTCTTTTAGTTCAAAAAACGCCCAAAACTGCTAGGCAGAATAAGATGATTTTTCTGCATGAGTCTTCATGAAACTTAACATACCGACATGAAAATTCTTGCTGCATTGTAGAAGCCAGCCGATGAGTCTTTAAACCAACCCTGCTCGAAGAGCCACTACTGCTGCCTGGACGCGATCGTCCACAGCTAGTTTGTTCATAATGCCGCGAACGTGGGTCTTAACGGTGTTGGGGCTGAGGTAGAGTACTGCCGCAATTTCTGGATTACTCATTCCCTCTACCATTAGCTTAAGCACCTCTAACTCACGCTGCGAGAGCTGTCCTACGATGCCATGTCCAACGGCAAGGGTGGGTTTGAGATGCTCCATCACCAGCCTTGCCACTTGGGGATCAAGGTAGCTAGCCCCCTCACGGGCAGCCCTAATGGCAACCAGCAGGTTATCCACGCTAGTACCTTTGACACAGTAGGCATCTGCGCCACTGGCCAGTGCCCCAATCACCTCATGCTCCGTCGTGTGAGAAGTCAGCATCACGACACGCACAGAAGGCATAATCTGCTTAACTTGCTGAGTAACGGCAATGCCGTCCTGTCGCGGTAGCCCAATATCCATCACAATGACATCCGGCTTTACCTTCTTCACTTCTTCAACCGCCAGATAGCCATCTTCTGCTTGCCCAACGACTAAAATATCAGGCGCATTGGACAGAGATTGCTCTAGCCCTAGCTGCATCATCGGATCATCTTCGACAATTAGGACGCGGGTCGGCGTTTCTGGAGAAGAGGGCATAGCTTTTAGAGAATATTAACTCCAGAATAATATGTAGCCGCTCTATGTGGTCATTAATGTGATGATTATCAGCAGTTCTCATTATGGATTTCATGTCGGGGAGTTCGCGCCCGCAGGACGCGAACTCCCCGAACAAAGCCGGAAAAAAGCCCGCCGCCAGCGGGCTTTTTTCCGGCTTTGTTTCAAAATGAGAATTGCTGGATGATTATGCAGTCATACCGATTGATCCAGATGCCTATCGAGTTGAGAAGGCTTCATCAAATCGCTTTGTAACTGGCTCTAGAAGGAAGGTGAGGATCGATCGCTTGCGGGTGACAATTTCTGCGGTAGCTGCCATTCCGGGCGTTAGCTCTGCATCTTTGCCATTCACCCGAATGGTGTCTCGACTCAGCCTTACCTTGGCTTTGAAGACCAGACCTAAGTCTCTATCAGCCGTTGCATTGGGGCTAAGGCTAATCACTTCGCCGCTAATGGTGCCAAATTCCTGAAAGGGGAAAGTGGCAACCTTGATTTTAGCGGGCTGTCCTTTTTCGATAAAGCCAATGTCGCGGTTGAGGACTTTGACCTCTAGCAGCAGATCGTGACCATCCGGCAAAATGGACAAAAGCTCATCTCCAGGCTGCACAGTGCGCGATCCTAGGGTTGCCTCAACGTTGTAGACCTTGCCATCGATCGGGGCTGTGATCACTTGCCCTTCAGCTCTAACTTTGGCTAAAGCAAGCTGCCCTTGAATATCTGCAAGGCTTTCTCGACGCTGGGTCAACTGGGTCAAGATTTCGCTTTGGCGCTCGGCTGAGAGGCGATCGGCAGACTGCTGCGCCGATTCGTAAGCCTGCTGCGCCTGTTGGATAGTTTCCTGCTGCGACAAAATTTCTTGCTCCAGCGACGAGGCTCTATCCTGCGCTTCAGTCAGCTGATCTTGGGCTTGCAGATAGTCCAGACGGGGAACCGCGCCATCCACCAACTGGCGGAGGCTAGCTTCTCGGTTACGGGCATTTGCCAGAGTGGACTGGGCGTTTATCAGATTTTCCTGCAATTTATCCAGCTGCACTCGCGTTTGGGCGATCGCCGATCGTTGCCGCTGCGCGTCGGCTGTGGCGGCGGCTTGTTTGGTGTCAAATTCCTGTAGACGAGCTGCCAAAAGCTGATCTTGCGTCGCCGTTCCCGCATTGGTCTGTCCCTTGCTTTCAGCCTCCAGACGGGCAATATCTTGTTGCACAAGCTGAGCATTTTTCTGAAGGCGATCGACTTCGCTCTGAGACAGCTTAGGATCTTCCTCCAGCAGCACATCTCCTTTTTTCACCTGCTGCCCTTCTTTGACGTGAATTTCTCGAATCACGCCGCCTTCCAAGGCTCTGACCGGACGCACCTGCACGGAGGGCACTAGCTCTCCCTGGGTCACCGCCACCTCATCCACGATGCTGAAGTATGCCCAACCAATCACCCCAAAAATCAGCGCTGACAGCGTACCTGCCAGCATGCGAGTGTAGAGTGGCGGCAGTTCCCGCACCGCTTTACCCAGTTCATAGGAGAGGTAATCTTCTGGGCTAACAAACTGCTGGCGGGTTTGGCGGGCTTGAGCGGAGGCGGTTGTAGGGAGCGTTTCCATAGAAATCAGAAGGTTAAGGTTTTGCGTAGCAGAATTGGCAAAGGTTTTGCAAGGATAAATTTGCAGGGCTTTATTTCAGCGTTCCCTTTTTCTAGGAGAATCTCCAGAAATGTTGGCCCTAACGCGATCGCTCCACCTCAAATCCTTTTAGCCCTGCTGATGGGCTGTACTCTACCGTCACTTGGCTGACCAGGGCTGCCGGAGGCCCTTGATGACACCAGCGAATCATTTCTTCGATCTGAGGGCGATCGCCTTCAAACATCGCCTCCACTCGCCCATCGTGCAAATTTCGCACCCAGCCGTTGAGCTTTAGCAGCTGCGCCATGTCCCAGGTTGAAGCCCGGTAGCCTACGCCCTGCACTCTGCCAGAGACGAACACATGAGCCGCGATCGGGTTAGGCAGCGAGTCGGGTGGCAACATGATTGAACTAGAGTTTTTCCTGGAGAGGTTTGCAGAAGTCTTCAATTCCTGTTTTGACGGCATAGAGAATCACGGGGATAGCAAGGGCAGATGGAATCGTTGTTTCGGTGGACAGGAGCTTGACGGCATTGGCGATCGATCCCGACAGCAAATAATCTTTGATGCCCGCCTGACAGATGAACGAGCGCCAGCGTTTTGCTAATCCCTCTAGCCAGCGATCGGATTCTTCTGGCTCCTGCCCGGACTGCAAAGCTAGGGCGATCGCGGCATCCTCCAAATCGCCCTCACAGTCTTCGAGCATATCGAGCGCCCGGAGGGAGGCAGGATCATCGGTAAGTTCAGCTCGGTAGCGTTCAATCTCTTCTAGGGTTACGGTAATCATGGGTTAGTGCTTCAAACTTTAGATTTTGAGTTTACGAGTTTTACCTCAAAACTTAAAGGGTTGGCATTTCAGCCCTAGCGTTTTGTCCATTGCAGACCGCTGACCACACCTGCCCCAATGGTGAGAAGCATCAGAACCCAGAGAATGCCGCCGGGTAAAAACGTCAGCAGACCGAAGCCGCGTAATATCCAAAGGGCGGTCGCCACGCCAAGCAGCGCCAAAAAAACAGTCGTCGTCGGTCTGAGGATTCGGGTCATGGTCGTTCAGTATGCTAACCAAGAAGTGCGCTAACCAATGAGTTTGACTGATCGAGGTGGGTAATGAGTTCCCGGCAGGGGCGATCGCGCTCTACCTCACTGACTTTATTTTCGATTTTATCGATTTCGCAAGCCCATCATGATACCGCCGCCGATCGACAGCAGCACCAGCGCCCAGATTACTGTCTCAGGAACAACTTTGACCCAGCCAAATGCCTGCACCAGCATAATGCCAGCCATCAAGATCAGCAGCATTCCGGCTGCATATAGAAAAATACTCAGAGCTAAATTGGGAGACCGCCTCACGCTACATTCCTCACGCTACATTCCTTCCGCTGAATTCCTAGCGCTACATTCCTCGTAGCCTACGTTTTCGCCCCTATTGTGGCATGGGTGTGCATCTGAACGCTGGCTTTCAATTCTTAGATCCAGAATAATCTTCTGAGATAATCTGTGGCAGAGGGGCGATCGACCGTACAGGATCAACCGTACAATGATGGGTGCCGATGAATGTTGGCAATCCTCTTGTTTGTTTAGGAGAAAGTAATGCCTGTTGCAGTTGGAGCACTTGAGACAAAAGGTTTTCCGGGAATCCTTGCGGCAGCCGATGCGATGGTGAAGGCGGGTCGGATTACCCTAGTCGGATACCAGCGTTGCGGCAGCGCTCGATTTGCGGTGATCATTCGGGGTGATGTTTCTGAGGTGAAAACCTCGATGGCGGCAGGGGTTGAAGCAGCTTCAAGCTGTTTCGGCGGCACGTTGGAATCTTGGGTGATTATTCCGCGTCCCCATGAAAACGTCGAGGCAGTTTTACCGATCGCCTTTACAGAATCCGTGCAGCAGTTCCGCGACTCAGTTGAAATCCCGCTGATTCAAAGAAGAGCGCCGGGGACGTAATTTAGTCTAGACAGCTACTTCTGAACCCTGAATCAGACTTTGAGCTGAGGGAGCAGCCTGGGTTGCGCTGAGCGTGGGCATCCACTTCTGGGCAATCGGCATTCGCCAACCTGTGCCGAAGGCGCGATCGGTAACTTTGATTCCAGGGGGTGCCTGTTTGCGCTTGAACTCAGCCCGGATGACGAGTTTGACGATGCGATCGACGGTTGCAGGATTGTGCCCCGAAGCCACAAGATCTGTAGGAGACTTGTGTTCGTGAATCAGCTGCGCCAGAATATCGTCCAGAATTTCGTAAGCGGGTAGCGAGTCCTGGTCAACTTGTCCGGGTTTCAGCTCGGCGCTGGGGGCTTTAGTTAAGATATTGGCTGGAATGACTTCGGACGCACCATTTAGCTTGCCGCTTGACTGGTTCAACCACTCGCAAATGGAATAGACCCGCGTTTTGGGCACATCGGCGATCGCCGCCAAGCCGCCATTCATGTCGCCGTACAGCGTGCAGTAACCCACTGCCATCTCAGATTTGTTGCCCGTCGAGAGCAGCAGATGCCCAAATTTGTTGGAGATCGCCATCAGCAGACTGCCCCGAATCCGAGACTGGATGTTTTCTTCGGCAATGCCAAACTCGGTTCCGGCGAACAGCTCGGCAAAAGTCTGGTCGTAGGTTTTCATCAGGTCGCCGATCGGCATGAGCTGGGTCTGAATGCCAAGATTCTGAGCCAGCGCCAGCGCGTCTGAGATGGAGTGATCAGAGCTGTAGGGCGAGGGCATCAGCACCCCCAAGACATTTTCAGCGCCGATCGCCGCAGCCGCAACGGCAGCAACCAGTGCCGAGTCGATACCGCCGCTGAGTCCCAGTACCACTTTTGAAAAACCGCACTTGCGAATGTAGTCCTGTACGCCTAGCACCAGAGCCGACCAGACTTCGGCATCGGGGGTGAGGGGCTGAGGGGCGATCGCTGCCACATCCAGCCGAAAATCATGAGTCGTAGGGTCAAACTCCACGATGACCAGATCGGGTTCAAAGGCTTTGCCGCGACAGACCATTTTGCCCTGGCGATCGAATCCGACGCTGCTGCCGTCAAACAATAGGTCGTCATTGCCTCCCACCTGATTGGCATAAAGCATCGGCATCCTGTAGCGGTTGGCGGCATGGTGCAGCATGGCTTCCCGCAGCTTTTGTTTGCCGATCGTGTAGGGCGAAGCCGACAAATTGACGATGAAATCAACGCCCTGCTCTACCAATTCGGCGATGGGATTGGCGCGATAGTTGCGCTGTCCCCAGAATTCCTCGTCGTTCCAGACGTCCTCGCAGATAGTTACACCGATGGTGAGGGAATGAGGCAGTGGGGAGTGGGATGGGATGTTGCCATTTTGATCTGCTGAGTCGTGCAAATCTAGGACAAAAGACGTGCTTTCTTGTCCGGGTTCAAAGTAGCGATCTTCATCGAAGACATCGTAGGTCGGCAGCAATCGCTTGTGGAAAATCTGCTGAATTTTGCCGTTTTCCAGCAGCGCCGTACTGTTAAACAAAGGCTTGCCGCCTTCCTGGGACGATCGCCTATTCGGTTCCACGGTGCCTACCAAGACCGTTAGCTCGCGCGGCAGATCGCCTGCCAGCTTTTCTAAGGTTTGCGACATGGCGGCAATGAAGGCGGGCTGCAACAGCAAATCGCGGGGTGGATAGCCGCAGAGCGAGAGTTCTGGTGTGAGCATCAGCCTTGCCCCTTGGGCGGCAGCCTGACGTGCCGCATCGAGAATTTGCTGGGCGTTGCCCACTAGGTTGCCAATGGTGGGATTGAGTTGGGCGATCGCAATTTTCATCTTAAGTTTCAGAAATAAAATTACTCTGGTGTTTGGAGAAGGCTCTGAATACTAATTTTTAGCTCCGACAAATCACGATCGATGATGCCCCAAACTTCATTAGGATCTACATAGCCGTAATCATGAATTAAAAAATCTCTGAGTCCGGCAATCTTTTTCCAAGGCACTTCAGGATGAGCCTGCTTAAAGCTTGTAGATAAACGTTTCGTTGCTTCGCCAATAATTTCAAAATTCCGAGCAACTGCGTCTTGAATCATCAGAGTGTCCATAAAACTCTTACGTCCACCCACGGTATAAGACTCGATTTTCTGAATACATCGCAAGATATCTTCTAAATAGAGGTTATCAGCTCTCATAGAACTAAGGCTTCATAAACTACTTGCTTTCGGATGTCATGATGTAAATTTTCAAGTTTTATAACATCAACCTTTCGCCCCAGAAATTCCTCAAGCTCTTGCATTAAAGCAATTCGATCTAACAGATTGCGATCGGATTCAATTTCAACTAAAAAATCAACATCGCTGCTTTCTATTGCTTCCCCACGCGCCACAGAGCCGAAGATTCTCACGTTGTAGGCTCCATGCTTGGCAGCGATCGCCAAAATCTCCTCTCGCTTCTCTTTTAACTGCTCATAAATGCCAATTTCAGAACTCATATTTTCTCGATTTCAAATAAACACCAGCGGCTTGTCTTTGAGGGGCGCAAAAGCATCGGCATCGAATCGATAAAGGCTGGCAGGTCGTCCGGCTCCGCGCGAAACTTTGACTCCGGTATCTAATAGAAACCCTAGCTTGAGGAGGCGCGATCGAAAGTTAGAATAGTCGGAAAAGTTCTCGCCTAAAACAGTGGTATAGAGCTGATAAAGATCGCTCAACGTAAACAGTTCCGGCAATACCTCAAACGCCACAGGGCTATATTCTAATTTGTTGCGCAGCCGCCGATAGCCATAGGTCAAAATTTGATTATGGTCGAAGGCAAGCTGAGGAATTTGTTTGAGTGGATACCAGGCAATGCCGCTAACACCATCCGCAATCAGCTCAGTTTCGGCAAACTGCACCAGGGCAAAATAGCTAACTGACAAATAGCGCACGCCATAGCAATTTTCTGCCTCGCGCGGATCACGCTCTGGCCCCCCAAAGGTGTAGAGTTGCTCCAAGTACAAATTCTCGGCGCGGATTTTTTCGGCTAAGACGCGATCGGCGGCATCCTCCAAAGATTCACCCTGGCGCACCAGCGTTCCGGGCAGGCTCCATTGCCCAATAAATGGCTCTTCGTGGCGCAGCACCAGCAGCACCAGCAGCCGATTTTGAGCCGTATCGACTGAGAAAATCACGTTATCGACGCCCACCTTAAAGTCTGCTAAGGCATTGGGCGGATCAGCAGATTTCTTCTGGGTGCGTCCGGACATGGGTTTTCTTGCTCTCGATACAGGTGCTGCCGATGAATATATGCCTCGATCGGGGGCATAACAATATCTGGGTTGCCTTCTTCACGGTAATCCGTAGAGGACACTGCCGGAACGTCAAGATTGGCGATCGCCACCCTGGCTCCCATCTGCTGCAATGGCTTCACCTCTACCTCCGTCAGCCGATAGCCCCAGCGAGGCACAACCAGCAGCTTGACTTGGGCTAGAAGCTCCTCAACCTGGTACCACCGAGGTAGCTGTGCCACCAGATCAGAGCCTATCACCAACGTGAACTCAGCGTTTGCCCAGGTCTGGCGCGCCCGTTCTACAGTGACGATCGCCCGCGGATGGCTCAGGTCTAGATGTAGATGCACGTTTTGCCGAGGCGGATCGATGGCGTTAATCAGCAGCTGCAGCATCGTCGATCGATGCTCTAACGGCGTTTGATGGGACTTAAATGGATTATCCGATGCCCAGACTGCTACCCGGTCATAGTGGTCGGCTAACCATACAATGATGGCTTGATGTCCGGCAGTTGGTGGATCGGCGCTGGTTCCAAACAGAGCGATTTGCGTCATGGCAAAAAGGAAACGCTAGAGGGGATTTTGTTCAGTATAAAAGCTGTGGATTTTCTCTTGAGTCTGTTGGGTCAGAGTTTGCAGATCTGGAGAAATGTGAGGGGCAATCCCTTCTGGTTGACGAATGTGGCGCAAGGTTTCTGGCAAAGCCATAACAGAATGTCGAGTTCGTTGGGCAATTTCGCTGAGAGCCTCTGGGGATTGGAGGCGCTCGCCCGCTTTCATCACCCGTTGCAGCAGCGGTTTCTCGGTCGGCTTTGGCGTTTCAGTCATCAGACCCAGGCGATCGCCTACCCATTTTTCTGCCTCAAAACGACGGAAAACCTGCTTGCGTCCTGGATAGGTGGTTTTGCCTGTCGAGGCTTTCATCACCGGAATACTATCAATTTCTACTAGCTTGTACACGCCGTTGACGGGCGTACCTGTCACTAGCTTTGTCCCCAAACCGTAGCCCTGCAAATCAGCTCCTTCAGCCTGAAGACGGGCAATCTCGTACTCATCCAGGTCGCCGCTGGCAAAGATTGAAACCTGGGGAAGGAGCGATCGAATTTCCTTCGACAGAGCCGCCAGATCCCCCGAATCGAGCCGAATTGTGTCCAGGCTGATTTTACCTGCATTGACCTGAGCAGCAAGACGTTGGGCAGCAGCGATCGGATCATAAGTATCAATTAGCAGAGCCGCTCCGGGGAAATAGCGGTGAAAGGCAGTAAAAGCTTGATCTTCACTGCCCTCCAGCGCCGAGAGCGCCATGACTAAGGCATGAGCCATCGTGCCGCTGGGGGTTTGCCCTAGCTGCAACGCTGCCAGCACATTAGAAGTGGCATCTAGCCCACCTGCTAGCGCCGCTCTTGCCGCCCACAGCGAAGCCTGCGGACTAAAGGCACGACGGGTGCCAAACTCTAAAAGCTTGACGCGATCGCCTGCCGTATCCCTTATCCGAGCCGACTTAGTGGCAATCAAGGTTTGGTAATTAATGGTGTTGAGTAGATAAGTCTCGACAATTTGCGCTTGCCACAGCGGAGCCTCGATTCGTAAGATTGGCTCATGGGCAAAGATTGCGGTGCCTTCAGGCACTGCCCACACATCTCCCGTAAAGCTACCCTCAGCCAGAATTTCCCAAAAGCGATCGGGCGCATGGGCAAAGATGCCTGTGTTCTGGAGCGCCACAATTTGCTCTGCGGTAAACCGAAATTGCTCTAGGTATTCCAACACCTGAGCTAGGCCCATGGCAATCAGGTAGCCAAAGTTTTCGGGTAAGCGCCGCACAAATAGCTCGAAGCTGGCGCGGCGCTGATCGATGCGATCGCCCACATAGCAAGCCGCCATGGTGAGCTGGTAGAGATCGGTCAGCAGACTATAGTCTTGTGGTTGGACAAGCAAAGCAGAGTCTTCCATGCTGGTATTTTCATAACCCTGGTATTTCTATAACCTCAGGAGATCGCAAAGTCCTCCTAATTTTTATCAAAGCTGGATTTCAAAGGCGTAGAGCGCCTTTGAAATCCAGCTTTTAGGATTTTGTGGCGCGCGCCACAAAACTCTAAAATGCGATCTACTGAACCTAGGTAAGCGAGGGCGCTGGCGATCGCTTACCACCAATTATAGTAATAATAACCAAAATTGTCTACACTAATTATGTTGAGTCTTCAAAAAAGAATGGGGTTCTTTAATAGGGCTTTTTAAAAGTGTTCTTTGGTAGGACAAGCCTTTTACTGATAACAATTTAAGACCCAAACAGGGCAGATGATTTTCGAGAGCCTCATCAATTGAAATGGGGATGACCTCCCGCTGATCTCCCTCAGCCATTCCGCGATTCAGCAATGCCCACCTAAATTGTGTAGGCTAGAATTTCTCTATCTAGCCGCCCAGAGTTTAGCGGTGGCAAATTCAGCTCAGCCTTTTGATTATTTTGGCTCACTACCCTGCAATGCAACGCCCCATCTACCTTGACTGCCACGCCACCACACCCCTTGCCCCCCAGGTGCTTGCTGCAATGCTGCCCTACTTCACCGAGCATTTTGGCAATCCTGCCAGCACTCATCAGTACGGCTGGGAGACGGAAGCGGCGGTCAAGCGATCGCGACAAATTTTGGCAGAGGCGATTCACGCCGCACCCGAAGAAATTGTGTTCACCAGCGGGGCAACAGAAGCCAACAATCTGGCCATTAAAGGCGTGGCGGAAACCTATTTCTCTAAAGGTCGCCATCTGATTACGCTGCAAACTGAACATAGCGCCATTCTTGATCCCTGCCG
Organism: Drouetiella sp.; assembly: GCF_059504425.1. NCBI lineage: Bacteria > Bacillati > Cyanobacteriota > Cyanophyceae > Oculatellales > Oculatellaceae > Drouetiella > Drouetiella sp. The sequence goes on along the minus strand of NZ_JCACIN010000126.1, from coordinate 70,561 downwards.
CTATCTCCAGACGCTTGGCTTTGAGGTCACGGTTTTACCCGTCCAGCCGGATGGATTGTTGAACCTAGATACTTTAGAGAAAGCAATTCGTCCCGATACCATCCTGGTGTCCGTGATGGCGGCTAATAACGAGATTGGCGTATTGCAGCCGTTATCAGAAATTGGCGCAATTTGCCGTCATCACCAGGTTTTGTTTCACACCGATGCAGCTCAGGCGATCGCCAAAATTCCTTTAGATGTCCAGACTATGCAGATTGATCTAATGTCCCTCACCGCCCATAAGGTCTATGGGCCTAAGGGCATTGGGGCGCTGTACGTTCGCCGCCGCGATCCAAGAGTGCAGCTTGCGCCCCAGCTTCATGGGGGAGGGCATGAGCGGGGAATGCGATCGGGTACGCTCTACACGCCGCAAATTGTTGGGTTTGCTGAAGCGGTGCAGTTGGGTCTGTCAGAGCTAGAAACCGAGGCAAAGCGACAGAGTAAATTGCGCGATCGCCTCTGGGAACAACTGCGATCGCTTCCAGACATCTACCTAAACGGACACCCGACTCAGCGCTTACCCGGAAATCTAAACGTTAGCGTAGAAGGTGTTGATGGACAGGCGCTGGCGCTGGGGTTGCAGCCCTTAGCCGCCGTTTCTTCAGGATCAGCCTGCACTTCAGCTCAGCTTGAACCCTCTCATGTGCTGACTGCCCTAGGACGATCGCCCGCTCTGGCTCATGCCTCACTCCGGTTTGGCATTGGACGGTTCAATACTTTGGAAGAAATCGAGCGAGTGGCAATCGGGACGATCGAAACGATTCAATCTTTGCGGCAGCGAATTTTGTGAAGCTCGTTTTAAAGCCCAAGCGGGGCAGATATTTTTGAGAGCCGCGCGAAGCGCGGCTCTCAAAAATATCTGCCCCATAACACCAGTTTTAATTGGGACTACTTTTGGTTAGCCATGCTCCTCAAGTACCCCTAAGTCAACCTCATTGATGGCGTACTGCCTGTATGACTCAGCTTCCTGAAGACCCGATCGCCTGGATACCCAAACTGACTAAAGATGGTTCGTTTACCTTTTTCTCACAAGAATTTGGTGAAATGTTTCATAGCCGTCAGGGAGCAAAGACAGAGGCGTTTCTCAAGTTTGCGACTGCCACCGATTTGGTGGAGCGATCGCAGCAGTCTTCTCTGCGTCTACTCGACGTTTGCTATGGGCTGGGCTACAACACGGCGGCGGCACTAGAAACTATCTGGGCGGCGAATCCAGACTGCCACATTGAAGTGCATGGGCTAGAGCTAGATGCCACGGTGCCCAATGCGGCGATCGCCTCTCCCTTGATTGAAACTTGGTCGCTCAAGGTGCAGGAAGTGTTGAAGGCGATCGCGCAAACTCACCAGTGCCATACGCCACAGCTCCAGGCAAAGCTATGGATCGGGGATGCCCGCCAGACGATTCAGCAGCTTTCTGGGTTCCTGGCTGACGCTGTCTTTTTCGACCCCTTCTCTCCCAGCTGCTGTCCCCAACTTTGGACAGTCGAATTTTTTCAGCAGGTGGCGAAATGCTTGTCACACAAGGGCAAGCTTGCCACCTACTCCCGTGCCGCAGCAGTGCGATCGGCTTTGCTAGAGGCGAGTTTCAAGATTGGCACAATTCCTTTAGGGGAAGCCCATGCAGGCGATCGTCGTTTGCCTCACGAGTGGTCGCAGGGTACAGTTGCCGCTTTTAAGGGCGATCGGCTTTGCCCTTTGTCGCTGATGGAGCAAGAGCATCTTCAGACTCGTGCTTCTGTCCCCTACCGCGATCCCCATCTATCAGATTCAGCCGAGGTGATTTTGGCGCGATATGAGCAAGAGCGGCAGGTATGTCAGAAAGAAGCAACCTCTAGCTGGAGACAGCGTTGGGGCATTAAATAAGGCATCACTTTGAAAGGTGCGCGCTGCACACCTTTCAAAGTTACAGCGCTTTGCGCTTGGTTAAGTGTGGGTTATTTTTGTAGAAGCCTTGCTCCGCAAGGCTTCTACAAAAATAACTGTGGTTTATGCAATCGAAAATTGCTGTAGATCCTAAACCGCGTGTTGGCGATACCAGTCGATCGTGTTTTTCAAACCTTGCTTAAACTCTACTTCGGCAGTAAAGCCAAAGGCTTTGGCGCGTTCGGTATCTAGGCAGCGTCGGGGCTGTCCGTTAGGCTTATCTACCTCCCAAACGATTTCACCTTTGTAGCCCATCAACTCACAGATCAGCATGATCAGATCTTTGATAGAGATTTCGTAACCTGTGCCCAGGTTAACGGGTTCAGTATCGCTGTAGAGCTGAGTGCCCATAACAATGCCGCGCGCAGCATCGGTAGAATAGAGAAACTCGCGCGTAGGGCTACCATCGCCCCAAACTGGAATTTGCTTATCGCCGCGCTCCTGCGCTTCGTGAATCTTGCGAATTAATGCCGGAATTACATGGGAACTGCTAGGGTCAAAGTTATCTTCAGGGCCATAAAGATTGACAGGGAGTAGATAGATGCCGTCGAATCCGTACTGCTGTTTGTAAGCCTGAAGCTGAACGAGTAGAGCCTTCTTAGCCACACCATAGGGCGCATTTGTTTCTTCGGGATAACCGTTCCAGATATCCTCTTCCTTGAAGGGAACGGGCGTGAACTTGGGATAAGCGCAGATGGTACCCACACAGGTAAATTTCTTTACCCCTGCCTGGTAAGCTGCATGAATCAACTGCGCTCCCATCATTAAGTTGTCGTAAAATAGCTCAGCAGGTTTGACCTGGTTTAAGCCAATGCCGCCCACATGAGCCGCTAAGTGAATCACAATATCTTGCTGATCGACAGCACGCTGGCAAGCTTCCATGGTGCAAAGATCATAGTCGTGCGATCGCGGTACCGTAATCTTGTCTGGATCTGCTCCCGCCTTACAAAGCTGATCGACAACCTGCCGACCCAAAAAACCAGCTCCCCCCGTAACCAAGATACGCTGATTACCGAACTCTAAAGGTGTTGACATAGGTTTAGCTATTAAGTGAACTTGCTCAGAAATGAGAAATATCAAGTCATGCATGATTCAGCATGAAGCTTCAGCTGTGCATTTAAGCACACTCAAAATTGCGAAATGTTGGAACCTAGCAACAATTATTTACTCTGGTCACGCTTACCGTAAGTCTATTGTTCAATAGGCTTACAAACTCTAAACAATAATCAGAGTTAGGAATCATTGAAGATGCGATTGAGTATGTAATTAAGCCATTAGGGCTAATATTCTGAAACCGCTTTTTTGAAAGACGCGCTGCGCGTCTTTCAAAAAAAACAACGGCAAAATACAGCCCAGATACTCAATCTATCTTCTTCTACATGCTAAATTGACCCAGGCTCTCACGAACGGTAGCATTATCAAACACAGGCTGCACCGTGTGACCATTTAAAGGGACTAAACCCAACGCCTTCAAGTCGGCTTCTACCATGAGATTAACCAACTGCTCAAAGGTGACGGAAGGTTCCCAACCCAGCTTTTGCTTCGCCTTAGCCGGATCACCAATCAGCAATTCCACCTCTGCCGGACGCAGATAGCGCTCGTCAAACTCTACGTAGTCATGCCAGTCGAGATTGACATAGCCAAAAGCGATATCCAGAAATTCCTTAATGGAGTGCGTTTCGCCCGTTGCCACCACGTAATCATCGGGCTGCTCTTGCTGAAGCATTAGCCACATGGCGCGAACGTAATCCTTGGCATAGCCCCAGTCCCGCTTGGCATCCAGGTTGCCCATGTAGATCTTCTTCTGCTTACCCGCAACGATCCGCGCGATCGCCCGCGTGATTTTGCGGGTGACAAAAGTTTCTCCTCGACGGGGCGATTCGTGATTAAACAAAATGCCGTTGCAGGCAAACAGCTTGTAGGATTCACGATAGTTCACCGTCTGCCAGTGCGCATACACCTTGGCGCAGGCATAAGGGCTACGAGGATAGAAAGGCGTGTTTTCCCGTTGAGGAACCTCCTGAACCAAGCCATACATTTCTGAGGAACCCGCCTGATAGAAACGCACCTCTATTCCGGTTCGTTGCTGATAGTCACGAATGGCTTCCAAGAGCCGTAGGGTTCCCATTCCGACGGTATCTACCGTGTATTCAGGTGAATCAAAGCTGACTCGAACATGGGACTGAGCGCCCAAATTATAGATTTCTACAGGCTGAATTTCCTCAATAATACGACGCAGGGTTGTACCATCGGTGAGATCGCCATAGTGTAAAAACAAACGAGCTGCTTCATCATGGGGATCGTCATAGATGTGATCAATCCGATCGGTATTAAAGGTGGAAGTACGACGAATAATGCCATGAACTTCGTACCCTTTCTCAAGCAATAGCTCGCTCAAGTAGGAGCCATCTTGACCTGTAATTCCGGTAATTAAGGCACGTTTTTTTTCTGTCATGCTGAGTTCCTTAGAAGTTAGAGATTATTGAGAATACAGAAAACTTAGATTTGGGCGTGATTTCTGGACGTGGTCTAGAGGGCGTGGTTTAGACAGATGGTACTGTCTGCCCAATTGATATTTTGCCATCTTGAGCGGTGAACCACGAACTGTCGAACCTTTTTCAGTCGCCGAATTATACAACAGACTTTATCTCTCCATAAAGCTCCGCCTCAGTGATCCTACTCAACACGAATCTGCTGGTCTGATGCAAAAATCATTTCAAGCCCAGCTTTCGAGAAGCTACAAAGCTTCAGAGTCGAGAGGATTAACGAATTCATCTGGGCTTCGAGTCATTTTCGAGTCATTTTCGAGTCATTATTTAAGTATTGACCCGATCGAAATCTCGCATATTGCGTATATTCGGTAGACTGCACGACAAATCAGGGACACCTCTGCAAATTTCTTCACCAACTTAACAGAAAGTTAAGGATAAAGCCTGAGAAGATTTTGCGAGAGATCAGGTGTAAATCATGTGAGGTTCGTGAAGAGTGTCTTTAACCTACTCTTCGATCGCCAGAATTTGCGCCAAAAACGCCCAGCGATCGGTGACTTCCTCAATGACTTTGGCGGTAGGCTTTCCGGCTCCATGTCCGGCTTTGGTCTCAATCCGAATGAGCACAGGAGCCGTTCCTGCATGGGCAGATTGCAGCGCGGCAGCAAACTTGAAGCTATGGGCAGGCACAACGCGATCGTCATGATCCGCAGTAGTGATCAGCGTAGCGGGATAGGTCGTACCGGGTTTAAGGTTGTGCAGGGGCGAATAGGCATAGAGAGCCGGAAACTCCTCCGCGTTTTCCGCAGAGCCATATTCTGCACACCAAGCCCAGCCGATCGTAAATTTATGAAACCGCAGCATGTCCATAACCCCAACTGCTGGCAGGGCTGCCGCAAACAAATCGGGGCGCTGAGTCATGCAGGCTCCCACCAGCAAGCCACCATTGCTGCCTCCAGCGATCGCCAGTTTCTGAGGCGAGGTGTATTGCTGGGCAATCAGCCACTCTGCTGCCGCAATAAAGTCATCAAACACATTCTGCTTATTTAACTTCATACCTGCCTGATGCCACTCTTGACCATATTCGTCGCCGCCGCGCAGATTCGCCATCACATACACACCACCCATCTCCATCCAGACGATATTGCTGGGGGCGAAGGAGGGGGTGAGTGAAACGTTGAAGCCGCCATAGCCATAGAGATAAGTGGGGTTTTTGCCGTCCAGCTTTAGCCCTTTTTTGTGGGTAATAAACATGGGCACCTGCGTTCCATCTTTGCTGGCGTAGAAAACCTGCCGGGTCTCATAGTCATCCGGATCAAAAGATACTTGGGGCTGGCGAAACAGCGTGCTTTCATCGGTCAGCAAGTTGTAGCGATAGATGGTGGTTGGCGCAGTAAAACTGGTGAAACTATAGAAAGTTTCAGTGTCATCCTGCTTACCGCCAAAGCCACCAACCGAGCCGAGTCCCGGTAAGGCAACCTCACGGACAAAAGCGCCATCCAGATTAAAAATCTTGACCTGGGTGTGGGCATCTTTGAGATAGGATGCGACAAATTGGTGGTTGAGTATCCCAATACCTTCTAGCGTTTCTGCGCTCTGAGGAATCAGTTCACGCCAGTCGGATTTTTGGGGAGCGGAGAGATCGATCGCGATAATTCGACGGCGCGGCGCATCTAAATCTGTCTGTACCCAAAAAGTTTCGCCTTCGTTGCCAATGAAGCTATAGCTTGCTTCAAAATTGCTGACTAGCTCAATGACTGGGCTATTGGGATTCGCTAAATCTTTATAAAACAGCAAGTTTTTAGAATCCGTACCTTTCCAGACCGAGATAATCAGAAACCGCCCATCTTCGCTAACAAAGCCGCCAAAGCCCCACTCTTTTTGATCGGGGCGATCGTAGATCAGCACATCTTCTGACTGAGGCGTACCGAGCCGATGATAGTAAAGCTTTTGATAGTAGTTGACGGCTTCTAGCTTCGCAGATTCATCTGGCTCGTCATAGCGAGAGTAGAAAAATCCTAAAGAGTCGTGCGTCCAAGATGCGCCAGAGAATTTCACCCACTTCAGATGATCGGGCAGGTCTTCGCCTGTTTCGATATCCCGTACCTTCCACTCTCGCCAGTCCGAACCCGAAGCCGACAGTCCGTAAGCCATCAGTCTGGCATCTTCGCTAATGGATAATCCGGCAAGCGCGATCGTCCCATCTGCTGAGAGCAGGTTGGGGTCAAGCAAAACTCTTGGCTCGGCATCTAGACTGGGCAGCGTGTAGAGAACGCTCTGATTTTGCAAGCCGTCATTTTTGAAGTAAAAATAGCGATCGCCCCCGTTTTGAGAATTGCCTTGCTTAAATGGCGTACCGAATTTCTCATAGTTCCAGAGCTGGGTGATCCGCTGCTTCAGGCGTTCTCGAATCGGGCTTTGCTCTAGGTAGGCAAACGTCACCTGATTTTGAGCCTCAATCCAGGCTTGAGTTTCGCTAGATTGGGCATCTTCTAGCCAACGGTAAGGGTCAGCAACGGACGTACCGTGGTAGTCGTCCACTTGGTCGAGCAAATGCGCTGCGGGATAGGAAAAGGAGGGGCGATCGGGAGACATGGGCAACCTGTTAAGCAACATCTACCAATGTATACGCAGACGTAGGAGAAGAGGTTGCTCAATAGGCTAATTGGATGTGCGATCGCCATCTCTCCAGTCCCACAGCGCTGTGGGCTTGAGTCTACTTAGATTTCTTGCAGGGTGCTCTTGAGGTGTGGTCAAGAGTGTCACTGAGTGATGGCTTGGTTGTGGAGCAGACGATGTTGTAGAGCAGACGATCGCATTGATATGACAATCAATCAATTGGTTATCTTAAAAAGGAGGAACATTTGATTAGCAAATCTTTGCACGTAGAATTAGAGATTTATCTCGCGTACCTCATATTGGAACATTTGAGAGAACATCGCTATTGTCAAGGTTACCAGAAATGAAATCACCACTATACTCATTTGTGGATACTGCCTAATTCATCTTTCTAGGATGGCTCAAGTTCAGATTATTCAGGTGTGATTGCTGGAGCTACGGTCTGAACTCAGGTAAGGTAAATGAGCGTTTTTAGAATCTGCTCAACCGAATGTAACCATTGATATGCTCGTCAAAAGGTCGATAAAATATTCCCGTCTTGTTCCTAAAATTGCCTTCGGCTGTAGCGATTCCCTCTGGTTCAATACCCACCACAACCCCGATATGGTCTAGATCTACATTCTCAAGCAACCGATCGAACAGCACAATGTCACCCGGTGCTGGTTTGGCACTAACCCCGTTAGCTGCGTGATAAAACTGATTTTCGGGCAAGTTAGCCCAATCGTACCAAACACGCACAACTCCCAAGGTTGAACGGTGAGATTCTGTAGGTTTTACAGGAAATGAAAATCCTGCTTGGAGACAGCAGTAGTAAACAAATGCACAACACCAGTCGAATCCAATAGTTTTGTCAGAATATTTTGCCGTGCGATCGATTTTATTAAAAGCATCTCGAAATGTGCTGAGGTACTTCTCAATTTCCAACCCTGCTTTGTTCTCGTTTCCCCGCCGTTCTAGTTCTCCCTCTCGAAGCGCAACCTTAGCCAGTAAGACTCGCTTCTCTTCATACAGCAATTTCAATTGCATAAACCACAGTTATTTTTGTAGAAGCCGCGCGGAGCGCGGCTTCTACAAAAATAACCCATACTTCGTTAAGCGCAAACCGCTGTAACCTTGCGTCATTAGTGTCCGAGTGGCAGTTCCACGATATTGTTTGGCAAGTCTTTCAATAGAGTTGTTGGGAAACAAAAGCAGCTTTGGGACGAGGTTTTCCAATTTCCCTGGCCAATTTATGCTGCATCCAGATACAAGTTCCACAAACTAGCCGCATTTAGCATTAAGCGATTATCGAAATCAGGCACACGATTACGGTATATATCCGTAACCGAACGATAACGCTTGATGCCCGCATGGGCATGTTCACACTTAACCCGTTGACGACTGAACTCGCGGTTCTCCTGCTTCTGTTGTTCGCTTAATTCCTTCCCCTTGGGTTTCTTGTGCGGCAAATGAACGTTATTAAACTCATTCTGTAATCCTTGAAATCCTAAATCTCCTTCTATGGCGACTTCATCGGGAATGTTGCCAACTAAGTCTTCTTCGTCCAGTTGTCGTTTGTCATGAATTTTGCCCCCTCTCGCCTTCGTCAGGAGGATGACTCGCTTTTTCGCGTACTGCCTGTGATGTGCTTACGGGTATGCCGTTTCTTTTTGCCAGAGTAATGCTCCTTTTGTTTGTCGGAGTCTTTGGGGCGCTGCACTGGACGCTCCGTCCCATCGAAAATCACTTCTTTCACCTCTGGAAAGTGTTCTAGAAATTCCTCCATGCTCCGCACCTTGCGCTCTGGTAGTGCCTGTTTGACTCCTAAAGCCTGCTCAAAAACGGGGAGCAGACCATGAACCCAGTCCCATGCACAGGAACAGTCAAAGCCAAACAACACACTCATTAAGTCGAAGGTAGGATAGCATTTGCAGTACAACAAAATGTAAAACAACTTGTCGCAACGGGTTCGTAAGGTTGCTTTTCGCCCCCTCCAGGTGCCCGTTGACGTTCTACATCGGGTTTCATCTGACTTTGCCGATACACTTCACTAAAACTGGGCAAGAGGTTCTCAAATGCTTTGCGATTGAGTCCTGTCATTGCCCGCAGCAGGCGGTCATCCCGGAGAATGCGTTCTAAGTTCAGCAGGGGTAGAGCATCATTGCAACTGCCGACTATTATCCCTTATTTCCCAACAGGTGTACTGCGTGCTTACGCTCAAAATGATGTTGCCGCTAAGGTTGCTCATAACAAACCAGCTATCTGTTTTATCGGGTTCATCGGTGCTGCCTTTGGTAATTTGGTAGTAGCGCACAGCCCGATGAGTGCCAAAGATGATCTCGCGGATGTAGCGCCGTTGAGTCAGGTGTTCAGCCAGCGGTTGGTCATAAGCTTGCCAACGGTTGGAGCGGACTCGCTGTCCGTTAGGCATGAGCACCCCATGGTTGGAGCGAATCGCCACGATGTACGGTAGTTTGAGTTGGTGGAGAACCTCTATGAAACTGCCGCTTTCGCCATACAAGCTGTCGGCTAACACCCGCTCAATCACAAAGCCCATCGCTTGAATTGCTCGAATCATCTCAACGGCGATCTGAGGTTTCGATTGGTACTCATCTCCTGCTTTCAATCGGGACTTGGGTTTGTAGATCTTGAACATTAAGGGATAGGTGATGCCCTCCACCACAGCATAGGCATTGACGCTGACGACTCCATTGGCGGTTTTACCGAGATTGCCAATGTACTGTTTTGCCACATAGTCGGTCGCTTCCCCCTTCTTCACGTCTCCGGTTTCATCCAGGCACAAACTAATCGCTCGAACCCCAATCTGCACTTGAATCAGGTGCAAGCGAATCGCTCTGAGTTGTTTGACATCCCACATTGCGTCGCGCAAAAAGTGATGGAGACTCTGCCCGTCTTTGAGTCCAGTCAGTTTGGCGATCTCCGGCAGCGTTTTGCGCGGCAGGGGACTGATAATGCCGACATGCAGCCATTTGAAACACTCATACAGGCGCACATCTTCAAACACCGATCGATACAGCAGACAATAATCGTCCATGTAACCAACTGTGGCGATCGACGGGCGTAACGCGATCATTTTCTCAAGGTAAACTCTACTCCCTTCCGTCTACTTTACTTTCCCAAAGGTAACAAAAGAGGAAATATAGGAATCAAATTTGATTTCTGAAAAGTTTCTGGAACCGGATCTCTGTATGGCTCAGGCTTCAGACTCAGCATACCTAGAAGAGATCAAACCGGATTGCTATGGTGTCTTTCTATTTGGATGCACATTTTGCGCTCTAGATTGCAATTCGCGATCTCAACATGCTAGATGACAACCCGCCAAGAGCATCGCCGTCACCCGTTATCTGCATTATCAGTTAATAAGAGCGATCGCACTGCCCTACTGCCAGGGCTAGAGCTTCTGAAAAGGCAGGTATTCATCCACTGGCGGCTATGACTTTTCTGGAGATTGCTTCTGGGGTTGACCTTAGAATGTCAAGATGGAGAGGTTAGAGCGCCACTCATCAGAACTTGACTATGACAACGATTTGGGAGTTAGATTTTTACTCACGCCCTGTATTGGACGACAACCAGAAAAAGCTTTGGGAAGTGCTGATCTGCGAGAGTCCGGCAGACGTAAAAACGCGATCGACCGATCTGTTTCGCTACTCCCAGTTTTTCCGCAACACCGAGGTAAATTCTGTTTCGCTGCGATCGGCATTGAAAACCGCTCTGGAACAGGCTCCTAAGCCACCGGATAAAGTTCGCTTCTTTCGTCGGCAGATGAATAATATGATCACCAAAGCCTGTGAAGATGCAGGCATTCCGGCAGCCTCCAGTCGGCGGACTCTGGCACTGAACCAGTGGATTGAGGAGCGATCGCAAACCTACTACCCCACCTTGCCCAATTATCAGCCAGGAAGCAATATTTCTGTCACGATGCCCGCCATGCCCGCTAAGGCTTTGCCGGATGCCCTGATTGGCGAGAAGTGGACATTTGTCACCTTAGAAGCCAGCGCCTTCGACGAAATGACTGATTGGGAGATCGGCTTTAGCGAATCTTTTCCGCCTGCCATGTTTGGAGTCAGCCCCGACACTCCGATTCCAGGCGTGATTATCTACTCTTCGCGATCGCTGCCCCTAGCCGCCTGGATGTCAGGTCTGGAGCTTGCCTGTGTGCGATACAGCAGCGAATCGCCGACTCAGCTGGTTCTAGAAACAGGCGCAAACGAAGGCTGGATTTTGGCAAATTTGCCTACCTCGCCGCTGCAATCCGAAGCCCAAAGTTTTGAAATGACCAAGCAGAAAGCCAACCGAATTCACTTCGTGGCGGTGCAGTCCGATGCCAACTCGGAAGCTTTTGCCGGATTTTGGATGATGCAGGAATTGAACCTAGCCTAATGTCCCCTGATCCCAGAAGATAATTAGAGGGCATTGCTTAATCTGGGGATAAATTTTGGAAAGAGGCACTTAGCGCCTCTTTCCAAAAAAATTATTCCTGAAATCAGCAACGTCAATTAGAGAACTTGCTGGGCTGTGCCTTCTTCAAAGCTGCATCACAGACATAGCCTTCTCAGCCCCATCGATAGATCTCGTATGAGTTTTGATAGCCCGATCGACCCTTTGCTGACCTCTGTTCTGCCCGATGAAAGATCAGCAGAACAATTGCTAGAACTAGCGCTGCGATCGGGTGCCGAAGCTGCCGAAGTCTTTCAGTCTAGTTCGCTGTCTCGCCCCGTTTTTTTTGAAACCAATCGGCTGAAGCAGTTGGAAAGCTCACAGGCTGAGGGAATTGCGCTGCGGCTGTGGCGAGATGGACGACCCGGATTAGCCGTTGCCTATGGGACAGTAGAGCCGCAGGCGTTGGTAGATCGGGCGATCGCCATTAGTCAGCTCAACGAACCCGAAGCTCTAGAACTCACCCCTGCTGCCAGAACCCACTATCCCGATTTGGGAACGGCGGTCGCAGTCGATCAGCTTGTGGCATGGGGGCGAGAAGCGATCGCGCTGGTTCGTCAAGCCTATCCTGAGGTGCTGTGTAATGCGGAGTGGGAGTGCGATGCAGAAGCGACGCGGCTCATTAATTCCCTAGGGCTAGACTGCGGCTACACCGATACGACCCTAAGCTGCTACCTATCGGCAGAGTGGGTGCGCGGCGACGACTTTCTTTGTATTGCAGATGGGCAGACAAGGCGCACTCACCTCGACCCGATCGCCCTAGCGCAAGAGATTATTCAGCACCTCAACTGGGCACAGAAAAATGTTGCCCCCCCCAAGGGTCGCGTCCCTATTTTGTTTACCTCTAAAGCAGCCGATATGCTGTGGAGTACCGTCCAGGCGGCGCTGAACGGCAAGCAGGTGATTGAGCGAGCTTCGCCCTGGAGCGATCGTCTGGGAGAACCCGTCACCTCACCAATCGTTACCCTGTCACAGCAACCCGATTCAGGTCCTTTTAGCTGTCCCTTTGATGATGAAGGGACCCCGACTCAGCCCATTACCTTCATTAAAGACGGCGTGCTGCAATTGTTTTATACAGACCGGACGATCGGCAGGGCTTTGGGCAGCGGCACTACGGGCAACGGCTTTCGTCCTGGCTTGGGCAGCTACCCGACGCCGGGACTGTTCAATCTCGTCATTCAGCCGGGAGTGAAGCCCTTTTCAGAGATGATTGCGACTCTGGGACGCGGCATCATTATCGACCAGATGCTGGGCGGCGGCGCAGGGATTTCAGGCGATTTCTCGGTGAACGTAGAGCTGGGCTACCGGGTTGAAAAGGGCGCAATTGTGGGACGCGTCAAAGACACAATGGTATCTGGCAACGTCTATCAGGCTCTAAAGCACCTCACCGAGCTGGGCGACGATGCCGACTGGAATGGCTCTTGCTATACTCCTTCGGCGATCGTCGAAGGCTTATCCACGACAGGACGCAGCTAAAGGACACCCAGGTGTGTTTTGAATGTGGTGTTGATTTTTTTGAAAGGGGCGCTTCGTGACCCTTTCAAAAAATCAACAGGCCTAGAGCATTACTGGACACCCAAAGCTACTTTGCCAGCTCGTCCATTTTTTTCGCCAGAGTCACATCTAGAGCAGAAATGCCGTTGGCGTCATGGGTCGTGAGGTCAACGGTGACGCGGTTGTAGACATTGAACCACTCAGGGTGATGATTCATTGACTCGGCAACCAGTGCGGCGCTCGACATAAAGCCAAAAGCCTCTACAAAAGACTTGAACTGAAACTGGCGGTGTAGCTTCTCATTTTGCAGCGTCCAGCCTTCGAGCTGGCTGAGGGCGGCAGTGAGTTCAGAGGCAGAGAGCTTGGTTGGGGCAGCCATAGGAGATATTTGGGAAATTAGGTTGGAGGGCATCGGGTCGGGAGTGCTGAAACTCGGCTGGCTGAGGGTTAATCCCCAAATCACTAGACCTGATGCTAGGGTAACAGCGATCGCCCTAGACAGGCTTTGCTTAAATCGAAACAAAAGTTTTCTCAATAACACTCAGGTAAACCTCTTTCAAATTAAAGTTTTTAGACTGGGTTCGTCGGATACTCCGCTCCTACCGACTTTAGCTAAACCTAACTCGTGGGGTAGCTGCTTAAATAAGGATCGCGGTTAGAGGTCACTGTTAGAGGTCACAGTTAGAGATCACGGTTAGATGGGGAACAGGTTTCCTGAGCAACCCAAGTCCAGGTTTGCCAATTCAGAACATAGCATCCTGACCCCGAAGGCAGCCAACGAGAAAGCGCCACACAGCCGCCGATCGTTCCTAACCCAATTAATAGCAAAACTACAGGGTAAGAACGTTTGTGCGGTTGATTAGGTGGGGAGTCATTTGCCAAGCTTGTCCTCAGTTTGTCAGCCGTCTGTCAACTAGCTTAATCAATAGGCTCAGTCTGTAAACATACGATCGCTTGCCAGTGTTTCTCTGTTCAATGTCTCCACTGTAGCTTGACCAAACAGCGCGCCAAGAGCGATCGTCTGGGCGGCTGGCATTTGCCCATAGGTAAAGACGTAGGGAACATCTGGCGGTAGGCGAGGCACGATCGCCTCCAGCACATAGGGGCTGCCATACAAAACTAAAGCCTGGAGCTGCTCGGTTTCGATCAGGAAATAAAGCCAGTTTTGGGCGATCGGCGTGAGTCCGGCTGTGCCTCGGAAGGGATTGCTGCGAACAAAGAGCTGTACTAAAGTCGGCTGGAAGGTATCCACCTCAGCCGAGAGCAGCATGGTGGGCGTGTAGCGATCGACAATTTGTAGCCCGTACCCTCGCTCCATGGGTAGGGCAATGGCAGGCGATTGGCGAGGCAAGAATGCGCTGTTGAGCGCATCGTCTAGCAAGATTAGGTTGTGTCGCCGTTTAGGGATGGCAGTCTCCTCTAGGCGCGATCGCTCTGGGAAATGCACCCGCGTCGAGTCTTTGAGGATATTGCTGGCTGTGGCGATCGCCTCCGGCTGTGCCAACTGCCCCAGCTGGATCGGCAGAGCTTGCACCTGAGAACCGCCCGATGGAGTGCAGACCTTTTGCTTAGCTTGCCAGATGCGCTCTAGAGAGGCATGAATTCGCTCTGGGGCAATTCTTCCAGTTTCTACGGCGGCACAGATAGCTTGAATCGCGCCCACGAGATCAACAGGCATCATCAGCACATCGGCTCCTGCCTCGATCGCCAAGACGGGAGCTTCATTTGCGCCGTACTGCCGGGTGATTGCGCCCATGACTAGCGCATCGGTGACAATTAAGCCCGTAAATCCCATCCGCTGACGCAGTTCTTCGGCAACAGCTGCCGAGAAAGTAGCAGGGCGATCGTCTAGGCTCGGAACTTGCAGATGAGCGGTCATGATGGCATCCACGCCTTGAGCGATCGCCGCTTCAAAGGGCGGAAACTCAATCTGGGCAAGGCGCGACCGATTGTGAAGAATCAGCGGTAGATCGATATGAGAATCGATCGTCGTATCGCCATGTCCTGGAAAATGTTTAGCAGCAGTCAGCACCAAATGCTGCTGTGCCCCGCGAATAAAAGCCGCAGTTAGCTGACTGACGACCTCTGGCGTTTCACCCCAAGCCCGCAGATTGATCACCGGATTAGCCGGGTTGTTGTTAACATCCACAACTGGAGCCAGTAGCCAGTTAATGCCGAGCGCCACCGCCTCTTGTGCCGTAATTTTGCCAATTTGCTCAGCGTAGGCGATCGCCTGATTCAGGTTAGTTTGAGCGATCGCCCCTAGCGCCAGCGGCGGCGGAAACCAGGTCGCCCCAGCAAAGCGTTGTCCTACGCCTTCTTCAATATCGGCAGCAATCAGGAGAGGCACCTTTGCCCAGCTTTGAAGCTGCTGCGATCGTAGCCCCACCTCGGCAGCGCTACCGCCCAGCAAAATTACGCCCCCTACGCCATGCTGCACCCACTCTTGCAGCATGGCGGCAGGAGGCTCCCAATCTGGATACTGAATTTGGGCGTCAAACAGGTGTCCGGATGCGCGGACTACGATCATTTGAGCGACTTGCTCGGCTAGCGAGAGCGTTTTCCAGTCAGAGTGGGGCGCGTTGGCGAGGATCATGTTGAGCTAGGATCACGTTGGGCTGAGATCGCAAGGGCAAGAGAGTTGAAGCGAATCTATTTCTCTTGGGCACTGACGAAATTGTCATCTTCCAAGTCATCGTCCAGGTCATTCTCTTCCAAGTCATCCTCTAGGTCGTCATTCTCCAAGCCATCCTCTATGTCGTCGTCTAGATCATCTTCTAGATCGTCATCCTCTAGAGCCGCGCTTTCTGATTTGCTAGCCACTTCCCAGCGATCGCCCTCTGACTCAGGAATGTCTTTGCGCTCTCGGCTGAGCTGATTGATGAGCGAAAGAACTTTGGTGCCGCGATCGAAAGAAATATCTTCAATGAAAACTACTTCCGGGGTGCGGCGTAGGCGAATGCGCTGTCCTAACTCGCTTCGCACAAAGCCCGTTGCCGATTTTAGCCCCGCCATTGCCGATGCTTTGGCTTCGGGGGTGCCATAGATACTGACAAAAATCTTAGCATGTTGCAGATCTCCTGCCACCTGAACATCTGTGACGCTGACGATCCCCATGCCCACGCGATCGTCTTTAATGCCGGAAAACAGTAGCTGTCCGACCTCCCGCTTAATTGACTCCGCCACACGCGCAACCCGACGATCCGTAGCCATAGTTTCTCTCCATCATGTGTCTGGCTGAGCCGCTCTTCCTTGAGCCGCGCTGAGCCGTCAAACTGCTTCCAGTCCCAGCATAGCGCGGAGCGTAAAGCTCAGCAGTATGAAACCGGACACCAAGAGCGCTATTGCCGCGATCGCCGTTGTGGGTCGCTTAAACATGGGCAGGAGCGGACTGAAGAACGTCAGCAATATGCCCAAGGTGAAGCTAATGAAGTAACGTGGATAGCGAGAAATGTTCGCGAAAAACTCTTCCATTGCCTCTAGCCTAGATAAACGATTGTGGATTGTCAGATCTTTCCAGTGCCCACGATCTTAGCAAGCTCCTGTTGAGTCTATTCTTTATATTCTCTAAAAGTTGTTTTCTCGATCTCCTTTAGAGCCGGATTGAGATCAAACCATCGCCCGGTTTGTCCTCGATACTCAAATACATAGAGACTCGCCAGCAGATGCTGATATTTTGGCTCATTGCCGATCGTCTTGCGTTGTGCCACTTCGTTGAGCAGCGACCATTGATCGTCTTTGACGGTGAGCGCCAAATCATCCTTATAAGTGCGAATAACGGCTTCTAGACAGTCTGCCGAGAAGGGCGGATCTTGCTGCTGGAGACAGCCAAACAGCAGACCCAACAGATTGCGCATATGACCGCCGCTAAATTGACAGAGGCGATCGAGTAAATCAGGATGGTCAAACAGTTCGGCTAGGCGATCGAGCCGCTGAGAAAAATGGGTTTCGGGAAAGGCACGAGCCAGCACCATCTGCCGCAGGAGCGCCATGCCTTCGAGATTGACTGTACCGTCTTCCTGCAAAACGGGTACCATGGGCAAAACCTTGGGCGCAACGCCTCCCCCCAAACGGTTTTTGAGGGCTTCACCTTCGCTAGAAAACATCAGAGCCAGCGGCACCGTGTAGACCACATGACAGTTGAGTTCGCGGAGCTGCATCCCCCGATCGATAAACAAATATTCTGGCTGCAATCGTCCAGAGCCATTCAGCCGATTCTCGACGCGATCGAGGTTGTCTACAATCACGACCAAGCCCTGTTTCTGCCGTCGTTTGAGTTCGGCGATCGCCTTGTCCAGCAGCTCCTGATTCAGCGATTCTAGAATGCTGCTGGTGCGAGTTTCGAGATATTGGCGCAGCTGGCTGCGAAATTGCGGGCTGCTTTTGGTTTTGGCAATAACCTTGCCAATGCCGATCGAAAATTCCGCTTCAGCCGCCAGCTCGATCGGCGTTTTTAAGATTGCGCCCATTTCGGCAAACAGCCGCTCGAAGTAGCTGGGCTTGAGGCGAATGCCAATCTTTTCAAGACCTTGGCTGACCTGACGGGCGATCGCCAACAGAATATCGGTGACATCTACATCATCGACCTCCAGATCTTGATCTGCCTCAAAGTAAACGACATAGAAATTCTGCTGTTCTAGGTCGGCTTTGAGGCGATACAGCTCAGTGGATTTGCCGCAGCCAATATGTCCAGTGAAAAGCTGACAGGTGGGTTCGTTGGGTGAAAGACGGGCGATCGTTCTTTCCAGAGCCTCAATGATCTTGCCGCCTCTGACGGACGCAAAGTCAATGTAATACGGCTGATCCTCTACGTTGCCTACAACTAATGTCCGGCTAGGATTACAAACTTTGGCAAATCGGGTCAGGTCAAGACTCATGGAAATCTCAGAGCTTTAGATTTTGGACTTTAGATTTGCAATTTAGGCGCTATTGCGGATTGCTTTTATCCTAACTGCCCTTGAATCACTAATTGCCGTGCTTTAGCTCAGAAGTTTGTGAGTAGCTCACAAACTTCTGAGTAAGAAATATATCAGCTTTATGTAGAAATTCAGTAGATTTTCGGGATTTATGGGTGGATTAAGTGGAAATCCTGATCCAGTTTTTTCATGGCTAAGGCAAATTAAGCAAAACACCTATACGAATTCTAAACTCGCTACTTTCAACCTCAAGGAATATCAAGGAATATACAGATGATTTCTAAGGGAAATATCCTGATTGTCGATGACATCCCGGACAATCTTCGTCTCCTCGCTGGAATCCTGTTGCAGCAAGGCTATGATGTACGCACAGTTATTAGCGGACGGATGGCGTTGATAGCTGCCGCAACTCTTCCTCCAGACCTGATCTTGATGGATATTTGTATGCAGGAAATGGATGGATACGAAGTCTGTCGGCATCTGAAGGCGATACCCCAAACACGCGATATTCCCGTTATTTTTCTAAGCGCTTTGGATGGAGAAATTGACAGAGCTATGGCTTTTAGTGCAGGAGGCATTGACTACATTACTAAGCCGTTTCAGATGGCGGAAGTGTTGGCGAGAGTCTCAACCCATCTCAAGCTGAGTCGTTTGCAAAAGCAGGTGCAGTCCCAGCATGAGATTCTCCAGCAGCAAATTCGCGATCGCAAAACAGTCGAAGATGCACTACAGCTTGCCAATCAAAAGCTTCTGCATCTGGTCAACACAGATGAACTGACCCATCTCGCTAACCGCCGTCGATTCGATGACTACATGACCCATGAGTGGAGCCGCATGATCCGCGAACAGCAGCCCATCTCGCTGGTTTTTTGCGATATCGACTGTTTTAAGCAGTACAACGACACCTATGGGCATCAGGCTGGCGATACCTGTTTGCAGAACATTGCAACAGTGCTAAAAGCGACTGCCAAGCGATCGACCGATTTGCCCACTCGGTATGGCGGCGAAGAAATGGTGGTCATTTTACCCAACACTCCAGCAGCAGGAGCTTTGCAAGTTGCCAAAGAGATTCAAATGGGAATTCGTCACCTGCAAATTCAGCATATTGCCTCTCCTGTGAGCCGATATGTAACGTTGAGCTTTGGGGTAGCGACTCTAATGCCCACAATGGAGCTGGCTGCCAAACATTTGATCGCTGCCGCTGATGCCGCCCTCTACCAAGCCAAAGCTGAAGGTCGCAATCGCATCGTCACCGCCGACTATTCCGGCATAGATGCTTTGGAAGTCGCTTTTCAGGCTGTTATGTGAGCCAAGCTGTTACGTGAGCCAAGCTGTTATGTGAGCCAAGCTGTTATGTGAGCCAAACTGCTATACCAACCCGATCGCATCAGATCTCTGTTAGATTGTATTCCCTAAATTTGGATTGCGTTTCCTAAATCTAGACTGTATTTCCTATAGTTATTCAGGCTATGCTTCCATTTCCTTCTGCTGGTGGGCTTTTCAATAAGAAACTCTCGTTGAGATTAGTCTTGATTGTGCCCTTTGTGCTGCAAACAGTGGGAGCCGTTGGGCTGACCGGATATTTGTCATTCCAAAGCGGACAAAAGTCGGTCAATCAGCTGGCAGAGCAGCTGATGACAGAGGTGGGCGATCGCGTTGATCAAACTCTGACAACCTATTTAGCAACGCCGCATTTGGTCAATCAACTCAATCTAGACGCGATCGATCGAGGTGACCTAAAGCTAGATCTAAATCGGTATGACCCTCAGCGCGAGAAGTATCTTTGGCAGCAGATGCGTCAGTTTGGCAACCTTTCCTGGATCTCGCTGGGTGCTGAGGTAGATGGGGCATACTCAGGCGCTCATCGAGAATACGGTAGCCCTGATGTAGAAATTGCGGTGGCAAATCAGTCTACGCAATCTCAAGTTATCTACTACTCCATGAATGATCGGGGAGAGCGAATTACGCCTGTAAAGGTTCAGCCAAAGCCCTACGATTCTCGTCAGCGTCCCTGGTATAAAGCAGCCGCTATGGCAGGCAAAGCGGCTTGGACAGGCATTTATTCTGGCTATACGACGGACACCGTTTTCATCGCTGCAAGTCAGCCCATTTATGGTGCCTCTGGCAAGCTGCTAGGCGTGAGTTCAGCAGATTTATCCCTTCAAAATCTTCAGAACTTTTTGAAGCAAACTTATGTGAGTCAGTCGGGGCACGTGTTTATCATTGAGCGATCGGGAGAGCTAGTAGTCAGCTCTAGCCAAGAATCAGCTTTCGGGGCTGGACAATCTGGGGCAGGGCAGTTCCGTCGTCAGGCGATCGATAGCCAGGTGCCTGCCATTCAGGCGGCGGCTCGCCACATTCATCGGCTTAAACCCGTGAGTGAGGTCAGCAACCGCTCAAACTTTAGATTTCAAGAGGCGGAGCAGCGCTATTTTGCCAAAGTTTTGCCGCTTTCTGCGTCTGGTTTCAATAGCGCCAATCTCAAGATTTCTCATCTCCCCGATTGGCTCATTGTGGTGGTGGTGCCAGAAGCTGATTTCATGGCGCAAGTGAATGAAAATATGTCTCGGACAGTGCTGCTTTGCATAGCGGCACTGCTACTAGCCATTGGGTCGGGCATCTTGACTGCACAGTGGATAACGGCTCCTCTGCTGCGGTTGCAGCAGGCAGTTCAAGAAGTGGCGGCGGGCGAGTTCGATCGCCCGGTCGAGATTCACCGGAGCGGCGAGTTTGGAGAATTAGCGCGATCGTTTAACCAAATGAAAGTTCAGCTCAAGACTTTTTTGACCGCCTTTGAGCAAAGCGAACGAAAAATTGCCCAGCTTTTAGAGAGTTTGCCGATTGGGGTATCTACGCTAGATGCAAACGGCACACTCACTTATATGAATCCAGCAGGACAAGAACTTATCCCTCCGGGGGTTGTTCCGGGTGCTGCCCACAAAGATTTTCCTGAAATCTATCAGCTTTATCGGGCAGGAACCGAAGAGCTTTATCCCCATGAGCAATTGCCTGGAGCACGAGCGCTGAAGGGTGAATTTGTTGCGAATCAGCTCATAGAGGTGCGTCGGCAGGATGAGGTAATTTTGCTGGAGGTGCGATCGGCTCCCATCTTTGACGAGATGGGTCAGGTAATTTCTGCTATCACGGTGTTTCAAGACATCAGCGATCGCCAGCGTGCCGAGGCGGCAATTCAACGCAGCGAAGAACAGTTGCGGCTGACTATGGAGTTTGGTCAGATTGCAAGCTGGAATTGGCACATTGCTACAGGCGACAACACTTGGAACGACAAGACCTATACGGTCTTGGACTATAGGCTTGGAAGTATTGAACCCACTTATAAGCACTGGCGCGATCGCGTTCATCCAGAAGATCTGGGGAGGGTCGAACAGGCTATTTTTGCCGCTCTAAAAAGCCGAACAGACTACCGCGCAGAGTACCGCATTCTCTGGCCGGACGGCAGTCTGCACTGGTTATTGGGTCAAGGACGCGGCATTTATGATCAGACAGGCAAAGCTGTACGAATGGCAGGAGTTTTAATCGACATCACCGATCGCAAGACAGCCGAGGCAGCTTTGCAAGACAGTGAAGCCCGCTTCCGAAGGCTAGCCGAAAACGTGCCAGGAGTCATCTATCGTTACATCATGCACCCTGATGGCACCGACCAATTTACCTACATCAGCCCTCGCTGCTCCGAAATCTTTGAGGTAGAAGCCGATGCCGTACGGCAAAGCTCTAACACGCTATGGAGGCTGATTCATACTGAGGATGCGATCAACCTCAAAACTCTGGCACCGATCGCCATCCGCGCCCTTCAGCCTTGGTCAATTGATTACCGCATCACAACTCCTTCTGGGAAAGTAAAATGGCTTCAAAACTTTGCTGCGCCCGATGTGCAGCCCGATGGCAACGTGTATTGGGATGGAGTAGTCATTGATATTAGCGATCGCAAGCAGATCGAACAGCTTTTGTCAGATTACAACCGCACCCTAGAGGTACAGGTACAAGAACGCACTGAAGCGCTACAGCGCAGTGAGGCGACCTATCGCGCCATTCTGGAAGACCAGACCGAATTTATCGTCAAGCTAGATGCCGATGGGATGATTACCTACGCCAACGAGGTTTACTGCCGCCGATTTGGATTAAACCGCCAAGCTTTGCTCGGTCATCACTATGTTCCGGTTGTGTCTCAATTAGATCGCGACTATGTGACTGAGTGTTTTATGGCTCTTCGCCCAGAGAACCCGGTAGTGACGGTCGAAAATCGCGGCGTGACTTGCCAGGGCGAGCGCTGGGCGCAGTGGATCAATCGCGGCTTTTTTGATCAGCATGGCAATCTCATCGCCATTCAATCGGTTGGGCGAGACATTCATGAGCGCAAGCAGGCTGAAGCAGAGCTGCGGCAAGCCAAAGAAGCTGCCGAAGCCGCAAACAAAGCCAAGAGCATTTTCCTTGCCAACATGAGCCATGAGCTGCGTACGCCGCTAAACGCCATTATTGGCTTCTCCCAGCTAATGACGCGCGATCGCCTCACGCCTCAGCAGCACAAGCAGCTCCAAACCATTAACCGCAACGGCGAATATCTGTTGCAGTTGATCAACGATGTCTTGTCGATCGCCAAAATTGAGGCGGGTCGCACCTCGCTCCAAGAAAATTCCTTTGACCTGTACGCGCTGCTAAAGGATATCGAAGAAATGTTTAGTCTGCGGGCACAGGTCAAAGGTATTCAGCTTTCGTGCCATCGCCATAGCGGCGTGCCGCAATTTATTCAGACGGACGATCGCAAACTGCGCCAGATTCTCACCAACTTACTCGCCAACGCCATCAAATTTACAGAGCGAGGCTTCATTAGGCTTCAGGTGAGCCGATTGCAGGAGGAAGACTCTAATCAAGAAGTACTGCTGTTTACCGTCGAAGATACGGGTTCCGGGATTGCACCTGAAGAAATTGACGGCTTGTTTGATGCTTTTGTCCAAGCTCAGGCAGGTCTCAGCTCCAAGCAAGGCACCGGGCTAGGGCTAACCCTATGTCGGCGCTTTCTCAACTTGATGGGGGGCAAGATTTTTGTCAATAGCTGTTTGGGTAAAGGCTCAGCCTTCCAATTCACGCTGCCTTTTGTCCCCTCTGCTCCCGTCGCAAACCTAGGTCTTTCTTCTGACCAAGTGAAGCTAGCTCCCAATCAGCCCACCTATCGGATCTTGGTGGTTGATGATACTGAGGCAAATGCTCAGCTGATGGTGAGTTGGCTCATGGCAGCCGGATTTGAGGTACAAACTGCCCACAATGGCAAAATGGCGATCGCCCTTTGGGAAACCTACGCGCCGCATTTGATCTGGATGGATATGCGAATGCCTGTGATGGATGGCTTGGAGGCAACTCGCCAGATTCGCGCTAGAGAGGCTGAATTTCTCCCCCAACTCTGCCCCACGCCCACCAAGATCATTGCCATTACTGCCACAGTGTTTGAGGAAGAACAGCAGCAAATTATGGCGGTTGGCTGCGATGACTTTGTGGGTAAGCCTTGCTCAGAAGCCGTTTTTTTGGAGACGATCCGCCATCATCTGGATGTTCAATATCTCTACGAAGCCTCAGAAGCTTATGTTCCCCTCAAAAACATGACATCAGATGTGTCAGCCTATCTAGATGCCTTCCAACAGCTGCACGCTCTGCAAGCCATGCCGCCTGAGTGGCTCAGTCAGCTAAACTTAGCTGCCCGTAGCGCTGACGAAAAAGCGATCGCTCAACTCCTAAAAGACCTTTCAGAAGAGCATTATGGACTCAGAAAGGCGATCGCTCAGCTGGTCAGCGAGTTTCAGCTAGAACACCTGATCAAGCTCACACAATCCCCTCAAAGTCGCTAGCCAGTAAGGGCTTAGCATTGCTAAGCCCTTACTAAGCCCCTACCCCAAGCATTACATCTTGCTAAATCCATGTTCTTTAGGACATTTAGGGTCGGGCACCTCGCGCTCCACCCTAAATGTCCCCGTCCTATTTAGACGAATTTGTGGGCACATCGAACCTCAGAAGGGGCTTGGCAAGCCTGTACTGGGATCTGTCGTGGTTCCAACTCAAATTGGTATTAGGACGAGTTATTTTTTGAGAGCCGCGCGGAGCGCGGCTCTCAAAAAATAACTCATTGGATCTAAGCGCGTAGCGCTGTATAAACTGGCTTTTAAGACGGTATAAAATTCCAAATTGCCTCGCCTCATGCTTCACCTCTCCCAAGGCTTACTCAACCTCCTGACGCTCTGCCCCCGCAAGTTTCAATACACCTATTTGGATCAGCTCAATGTGCCGATCGCCCCGGAGCAGCAGGAGCGCATTAACTGGGGAAATCGCTTTCATTTACTTATGCAGCAGCGAGAGCTAGGGCTGAAGCTTGATCCAGAAGGCTTGCCTGAAGATCGGCAGATTCATCACTCAGTCGAGACTTTTATTCAGTCAGTGCCAGAGCTATTTTCGCCTAGCGCATTCTCCAGCCGTCAGAGCGAACATGGGCGATCGCTCCATTTCCAAGGCTATCTGTTTACCGTCATCTACGATCTGCTGATTCTCGATCGGCATGAGGCGCAAATCCTGGACTGGAAAACCTACCCTCGCCCTCAAAAACCCGACTGGCTGCTGCAAAATTGGCAAACTCGTCTCTATCCCTTTGTCCTGGCAGAAACGAGCGAATACAAGCCCGACCAAATTTCCATGACCTACTGGTTTGTACAGCCTTCACCAGACGGACTGAAACCGCAGTGCTTTAAATTTTCCTACAGCGAAGCCCAACATCAGCAAACTTACCAGGACTTGACAACGCTGCTCGATCGCTTCACCCATAGCCTCCAGCGCTATCAGGAAACCCGCCAGCCTTTTCCACAAACGCAGTCCCTCAAACCCTGTGAGGTCTGCGCCTTTGCCCTACGCTGCCAGCGAGGTCAGCTTCAGCCGCCCCAAGACGAAGCGCCACTTGTTACCCTAGAGGAAATTCCAGAAGTTGCGCTCTAGCGCTTGCTTTTGTATTTCTTTTGCATTTCTTTTTGCATCCCTCTCGTTCGCAACTATGGCACACCTCAACCAACGCCATCCCGAAAATATTCAGGGCGACTTTTACGTCGATCGCACCTGCATTGATTGCGATACCTGCCGCTGGATGGCTCCCGAAGTCTTTCGTGACATTGGCGACCAGTCGGCAGTCTATCATCAGCCGACTGAGGCAACCGATCGCCTCCATGCCATTCAGGCGCTGTTGTCCTGTCCCACCGCATCGATTGGCACCGTCGAGAAGCCTACGGATATTAAACTCGCCCAAGCCAGCTTTCCGATCGCGATCGCCGAAAATGTCTACCACTGCGGCTACCATGCCGAGGCTTCCTTTGGTGCCGCCAGCTACTTGATTCTGCGGGAAGAAGGCAATATTCTCGTAGACTCTCCCCGATTTGCGCCGCCCTTAGTCAAGCGGCTAGAGGAGCTAGGCGGCATTCGCTATCTCTATCTCACCCATCGGGACGATGTTGCCGACCACCAGAAGTTTCAGGAGCATTTTGGCTGCGATCGCATCCTCCATACCGACGATATCGGCAGTGGCACCCGCAATGTCGAAATTCAGCTGAGGGGTGCCGATCCGGTACAGCTCGCCCCCGACCTGCTGATCATTCCGGTGCCTGGGCACACCCAAGGGCATACCGTTCTGCTCTACCGAGACACCTTTCTGTTCACGGGCGACCATCTTGCCTGGTCAGACGAACTCCAGCATCTTCATGCCTTCCGGAATGCCTGCTGGTACTCCTGGAAAGAATTAGGAAAATCGATGCACAAGCTAGCAAGCTACTCATTTGAGTGGGTTTTGCCGGGGCACGGTCGCCGTTATCATGCCGATCGCGGTATCATGCAGCAGCAAATGCAGCAGTGCTTGACCTGGATGGAAACATAAATCCTAAAATATGGCAGATATCAGCGGAACATGGCTCGGAACCTATTGGCAAGACGAAGCGCAAACTCGCTTTGAAGCTACGTTTGTGCAAGGTGGAAATGCGCTGAGCGGCGTAATCTTAGATGACGGTCATCTGGGAGAAGCAAATGTAGGCGGCGAGATCATTGGACGCAGCATCCAATTTACCAAACGCTATGTGGTCGGCTCCCAGCTCGCCATTCGCTACAGCGGAACGCTGTCTGAAGACGAGAATTTTATCCACGGCGATTGGAGTATTAGTTCCAATCGCCGGGGCAGCTTGCAGGGTAAATGGGAGGCTCATCGGAGCGACAACGATCTGATGGCAGACTTAAAAAACCGCCTGTCTCAGCAAATTCCTGTAGGCATGAAGTAGGGGCTTAGCTTGGGGTAGGGCTTGCGGTAGGGCTTAGCATTGCTAAGCCCCTACATCAGATCGGTTGTACAGGTTATTTAATCCACAACCCTAAGAGGATATCTGAAAAGTATCAAATGTTCTGCATTCGCCCCCCAACCCCCCAATTCTGGGGGACTTTCGAACCAGTTCTTATTCAAAGTCCCCCAGAATTGGGGGATCTAGGGGGCGGTTCGGGTAGCAAATTACACTTCTCAGACATCCTCTAAGAACAAACGCCGATCTATAGCCATAATCATCGGGCTTAGGACATCTTTGAGGGCGCGCGGAGCGCGCCCTCAAAGATGTCTCCGTCCTAACTGCTGTGAATACAGCTATATCTAAAGGCTGTTATTTTCCTGAACGGTTTCGAGCTAATTTCTGAGAATCTGTCTACAGTCGTAATAGGACAGTTTGAACTAGCTAGGCTCAGCATCAGGAGAAGGCGCAATGACTCAGGGCACACCTAAAGCGACACAAAAGACGGACGATCGCGCCCAAGATCTGATTCAGCAGGATGAAAATTCGCCGCCGATCGGGGGTGGACTGCCGATTATTCAATACTGGGCAGAACATACGCTATCGCCCGAAGGTCCTAAGCTTTGGAAAACGCTGCTACACAAGAGCGCTTGCCTCTCCTGTGCCTGGGGCACGAGCGGTCAAAAGGGAGGCTTTACGAATGAGGAAGGCGAAAAGCTCCAGCGCTGCATGAAAAGCGTAGAAGCCATTACCGCCGAAATCATGCCGCCCGTTGCCGAAGATTTTTTTGCCCGCTACAGCATCACCGAGCTTCAGCAGCTTAGCTCCCTGGAAGCCGATCGCCTCGGACGATTAAGCTATCCCGTCATCCTCCGCGCCGGGAGCAGTCATTACGAGCGGATTGCTTGGGAAGAAATTTATCAGATCACCGAGGCGGCGTTTCGTCAGCCCCGTGAGCGGGTGGCTTCTTATAGCTCTGGGCGATCGTCCAACGAAGCAGCATACTTGCTTCAGCTCATGCTGCGCACCCTCGGCTCCAACAACTTGGCAGACTGCTCGGATTTGTGCCACTCACCCTCGACCGTGGGGTTAAAGGAAGTCTTTGGTACCAGCACCTCCATGGTCAGTCTAGAAAACCTGAAGCATTCGGACTGCGTCGTGCTGATTGGCGCAAATTCGCCTTCCAATCATCCCCGGTTTATGAACGAGTTAATTAAGCTGCGCGATCGCGGCGGCAAAGTCATCATCGTTAATCCGGTGGTAGAAGTAGGGCTAGTCAAGTTTGGCTCTCCGGCATTCCCGATTAAATCCTTGATTCCCGGTTCAGACATTGCCTCGCTGTACCTGCAACTCATTCCGGGTAGCGACGTGGCGCTGTTTGTCGGCATCCAGAAGGCGCTTTTAGAAAGCGGCTTGGCGAAGCTAGAGTTTCTGCGATCGCACGCCGAAGACTGGGAAGCTGTGATTGCCCAAGCGCAAAACACCTCCTGGGACATAATCACGGCAACCTGCGGTGTTTCCCAAGAAGAGATTGAGGCGGCAGCGCGGATGATTGGCGCGGCAAAAGGGACGGTATTTGCTTGGGCAATGGGTGCGACGCAGCATGACAACGCTGTGGACAACATCTACAGCATTGCCAACACGGCGCTCATCTCCGGCAACGTCGGCAAAGTGGGCGCAGGTACCATGCCGATTCGCGGACATTCCAACGTGCAGGGCTTTGGCTCGATGGGTGTGACGACAAAACTGAAGCAAGAAATTAAGCAGGCGTTGGAAAAACTGCTGGGGCGATCGCTCGATCTGCCCGCAGGTTACGACACCCGCGCCCTGATTGAAGCGGCTGACCAGCATCAGGTCGATTCGCTCCTGTGCTTGGGCGGCAACCTCTATGGAGCAAACCCTGACTCAACTCAGGCAAAACGCGCCTTGGGCAACATTGAAACGATCGTCTACCTGGCAACCAAGCCCAACTTGGGGCATTTTCACGGACTGGCAAAGCAGCACACCATCATTGTTCCAGTGTTCAACCGCTTCGAGAATCCCCACAAGACGACCACCGAATCGGGCAACAACTTTGTCCGGCTGAATGACGAAGGCGAAACCCATCTCAAGTCGGCGGATTTGATTTCAGAAGTTGAGTTTCTGACCGAATTAGCCCATCGGCTACATGGCGACGCTCCGATCGACTGGCGCAAGCTGCAAGACACGCAGTACGTCCGCCAACTCATCGCCCAAACGATTCCCGGCTACGAAAAAATTGGGGCGATCGACCAAACCCTAGAGGAATTCACCATCTCTGGGCGCATCTTCACTGAGCCGACCTTTGCCACGCCTTCCGGCAAAGCCAAGATGTTTGCTACGCCATTGCCCACCCTGACGCTGCCGCAGATCAGTGACTTTGGCATCCCCGACTCAACCCAGGGCATCGTCATTGCGCTGATGACCGGACGCAGCTACTCGCAGCACAACACGGTCGTCTATAAAATCGGCGACCAGTACCGTGGGATGCCCCACCGCAACTGTATTCTGATGAATGCTGGAGACGCAAGACGGGTGGGATTTGCAGAACACGATCGCGTCACGGTGCAAGCCAATGCAGGCAAGCTAGAAAACGTAGAGATTATCTTCGGCATGGTGCGCGAAGGCTCAGCGCTGATGTTTTACCCAGAGGTCAACGTGATCTTTAAGGCAAGGATTGAGGAGCGATCAGGTACTCCCGCTTTTAAGCGCGTCCCGGCTGTGGTGTATGCGCTGTAGAGCAGTCTAGTGGTTGTACGTTTACAATCCAGATGGAACGATGGGGTGGGCGAGAAGTCTCAATAGCGTTACTTTAGGGGAGTATTAACTTCTTGGGATGATTATCAGAGAATGAAAATCCTGCTAGTGGAGGACAATTCTCAGATTACAAGAGCGATCGCCGAGGCATTAACCGATCAGCACTATGTGGTAGAGGTGGCTAAGGATGGTGAACTGGGTTTGGCATTTGCCGAGACAGGTGCCTTCGACCTGATCGTTTTAGACTTGATGCTGCCAAAGCTAGATGGGATTAGTCTTTGCAGGAGGCTACGTCAAAGCGGCAGCAAAACTCCCATTCTCATGCTGACCTCACGAGATACCAGCATAGATAAGGTACTGGGGCTTGACGTTGGGGCAGATGATTATGTGATTAAGCCTTTCGACCTACCAGAGCTATTGGCAAGGATTCGAGCGCTGTTGCGACGAGGCAACGCTACGTTTTCGCCAATTTTGGAATGGGAGCAATTGACGCTCAACCCCAATGAATGTCAGGTGATGTATGGCGATCGCCCCTTAACGTTGACTCATAAAGAATATGCTTTACTGGAATTGTTCCTGCGAAATGGGAGTCGCGTTCTGAGTCGTGGCGCAATTTTAGAGCGGGTCTGGATCTCTGAAGACATCCCTGGAGAAGAAACCATCAAAGTTCATGTGCGAAGCATACGACAAAAGCTTAAGGTCGTTGGTGCGCCTCCAAATTTAATCGAAACTATTTATGGTCTGGGATATCGACTCAACCCTAATCTCTAACGGGCGATTTAGTCGGCTACGAAATCGCCTATTGCTGTCTTACCTGCTGGTTATTGCAACGATTTTAGGGACATTTTCTGCTGCCGTTTATATTTTAGTTGCTCACGATCGCAACCAGCAGCTTGATGAGCATCTGCGCCAAGTCGCTGAATCGTCGGCAGGCACACTAGAGATTATTGAACATGAGTACGGAGAACTCACAACCGAAGAAAAATACAAAGGCTATGTCCCTACTCAGGCAGACGGTACCCCTCTGCCAATTACGCTGGCCGAATTGATGAGCAAATACGAGGGGTCTTCAAGTCTGAAAGCGCCCTCTGAACCTCTGCCGCTCACGCAGCAAGGCATTGAATGGTATGACAAGCAGCGCCGACTCATGGTGCGTGAGGGCGGACTTTTCTTGCAAACGGTGCTGCCGACGAATATCCCTGCGAAAGGGGTACTTGTACAGCGAGGCAACATTCGCAGTTTCGTGCAACCCGCCTACAGCGCTTCCACCCCAGATACGCGCCAAATCTTAGGCTATGTTCGCGCTACTGAATCGACTGTCACCCTAGACACTGAATTGCGTCGATTGCAGTGGGGTTTAATTGTAGGCGTTGTCACGGTTGCAGGACTGGCTGCACTGGGCGGAGTTTGGCTGGCTCAAGAATCGCTGAAGCCAATTGTGCAAAGCTTTGACCAACTCAAACAATTTACAGCCGATGCCTCCCATGAGCTACGGAATCCACTGACGGCCATTCGAGCCTCGATCGCCGTAATGCAAGATCACCCAGAGCGAGTTCATGCGGCTGATGCAGAGAAACTAGACTCGATCGCCATCGCCTCAGCCCAGATGAGCCAGCTAGTTGATGATTTGTTGCTGCTGGCACGGATGGATCGACAGGCTCCCGATCGACAAGCGTGGCGACGCATTGTGCTGGATGAGATATTAGAAGATTTAGTTGATCTATATAGCGATCGGGCTGATCAAGCTCAGATTACTCTAAAGTCTCAGCTAATATCCAATGTCGAGGTTAATGGGGATGCCTCTCAACTCCAGCGACTATTCACTAATCTTCTGACCAATGCGCTGCAATATACTCCACCTGGCGGAACGGTGATCGTGACCTTGCAGCGCATGGGTTCCTATGCCCTGATCAATGTTGAAGATACGGGAATTGGTATTGCTCCCGCTCAATTACCACATATCTTCGATCGCTTTTGGCGCGCTGATCAAGCCCGGAGTCAATATGAGGACGGTTCTGGACTAGGTTTGGCGATCGCTAAAACCATCTCTCAACACCACAGGGGTGATATCACTGTGCGTAGCAAGTTAGGCATAGGAAGCTGCTTTCAGGTGAAGATACCGTTATCCATCGCGCTAATTTCACAACTTTGATTGAGTTTCCGACTTCTTTACTTTCTCCAGCTTTACTAGATAGTAGTTCCACACACCACAAGGAAAACTATCATGTCTAAGGCAGTCTCTCTATTCCTCAACCTTGAATCAGCAACCTCGTTGGGGACATTCAGACATTCCTCTTCTCGGTATGACGATAACGAATTGGATGAATCAGATCACGATAACTTAGGTGAATCGGGTGAATCGGGTGAGATGGAAGAGTTGGGTGAATCAGGTGAATCAGGTGAATTAGGCGAGATGGGAGAGTCAGGTGAACTGAGAAATTCTTTAAATCAGACTAAAAATAGCAGCGACGATCTTTTGAAGCCCAACAAGGTGGTTAAGTTCAAGGGCAATGATGGTTCCTCAAATAAGATTAAAGGCAGCAGCGACGATCTTTTAGAGGGCGGTGCTGGCAACAACAAGCTTGATGGAAAGAAGGGGAACGATCGCCTAGTTGGCGGTGCTGGCAATGACTACCTTGAAGGAGGGAAGGGCAATGACACACTGCTGGGTGGTGCTGGAAACGATCTGCTGAAGGGCGGCGAAGGTCAAGATATTTTGACAGGTGGTGCTGGCAGTGATGTGTTTGAAATCAAGTACAAATCCAACAGACCTGGGTACAATTTTGCCGATGTCATCACCGATTTTCAAGATGGCGTGGACAAGCTGAAGTTGGATGACTTGAGATTTTCAGACATTCAGGTTGTGCAAGGAAGCGGTAGATCTGCAAACAATACGCTCATTCAACTTGCGAGTACAGGTGAGACGCTGGCGACGCTACAGAGGGTCAATGCGTCACTGATCAATACCTCTGACTTTACTTTCTCATAGTCAACTTTTGAGATTGAGATTTGGCAAAAGCTATGACCCTGCCGAGTCTAATCTAAAGACTGTAGTTCATACAGCATTTGAGTGTGCGGTTTACAAAACCTGCGCTCTAAGATCGATCGGTTTGAAACTAATGTTTAATGGAGAAATCTGTGATGAATTCTAAAACTGTTGCACTCTTTCTTAGTCTTGGTTTAGTCACAACACTGACTGCCTGTGGAGGAGCGAATTCAGGCGGTGGCGAAGAAGGTGGGGCTACATTGCCCAGTCCGTCTCCCAGCTCGCAAGGAGGCGAGGGTGGTGCATTAAGTGTCCTGCCTCCACAAAGCTCTGGGCTGAAAACGGCACAGGCTGAAACCGTTCAGAACTCTACCTTTCCACTCTTGGCATCGGGCAGTGAACAAGGCGAATCAGGCGAGTCAGGCGAATCGAGTGAATCCAATGAGCATGATGAGCGTGATGAATCAGACGAGTCGGATAAATCGGGTGAGCATGATGAATCAGATGAGTCGGGTGAATCGGGTGAGTCGGGCGAACAGGAAACTCATTCCCTTTCGTAACGTCTGAATAAGACATCACAAAACTCATGTGAGGCGATCGCGATCTTGAATCAATTTACCTAATGTGAATGTGTTTGAGTGCCATGATTTTATGCATTGATAACGTTCTCACTCCTGAAGATCTAAAACACATTCATCTCATCCTTAAAGATGCTGAATTTGTGGATGGAAAACTGACAGCCGGAACCTATGCTAAGGCGGTTAAAGCAAATCATCAGCTCAAAGGAGATACAGATGTCGCTAAGGAAATAAGGGCGATCGTGCATCAGGCACTCAAACAAAATTCTCTTTTCCAGGCATCTGTTCGCCCCAAGTCAATTCGTCCCATACTTCTTAGCCGTTATGAGCCTGGAATGGCGTATGGTCTTCATACCGATAATGCGTTGATGGGAGATGAGACACTCACCCGCTCTGATGTCTCTCTGACCCTATTTTTGAGCGATCTGGAAACGTATCGCGGCGGGGAGCTTGTCATTGATACCAGCTTGGGTGAACAGTCCTTTAAGCTAGCGGCTGGATCAATGATTGTTTATCCTTCCACGTTCCTACATCAGGTTGCTGAAGTCACTGAAGGCGTAAGACTAGCGGCTGTCACTTGGGTGCAGAGCGTCATTCGGGATGCTCACAACCGTGAGATCTTGTTTGATCTCGATACCGTGCGACGGATGGCATTTGAGAAACGCGGAAAAACCCTGGAATTCGATTTACTATGCAAAACCCATGCCAATTTGCTACGAAAATGGGCAGAGGTTTAGCGCCAAAACAACCTAAAACAACCCAAAGGAAATTTCAACAATGAATCTGCGAAAATTTCACCGTAAGGCAGCTCCTATCCTGTTTATTCCCTTGCTGCTCACTGCTTTAACGGGCGTTGCTTACCGAATCGGTAGAAGCTGGTTTGGTCTATCAGATGAATTTGGTGAGTTCATGATGATGCTCCATGAAGGAAGATTTTTAGGTAAGCCGATCGTTCCTGCTTATGTTCTACTTGTGGGTTTAGGATTGTTGGGGATAATGGTTAGCGGCATTTCCTTGATGAAGCGACGCAAAGATCCTATCCAACAAAATGCAGTGAAACTGAATGGACGAAAACTTCACCAAATTATGGCTCCTATTGCATTCCTACCCTTTGGAATTAGCGCTCTCACGGGGGTAGCCTATCGACTTGGCAAAGCCTGGTTTGGTTTATCTGCCGATCAAGCCGCTATCCTGTTAAAAATTCATCAAGGATCATACTTAGGCTCAGCTCTCAGACCTATCTATGTTCTTTTAGTGGGGCTTAGCTTGGTGATCATGTTGGCGACAGGTATTCAGATGTCGGGTGTTTTCCGCAAGCGCCGCGTACGAGCGAGTTAATCAAGTGATCTGCCCACTGCTGCCGACGCGGCTGATAGAGCGGCACCAACTTCCCAGTCACTGGATCGTATGCCTCCGTATGGGTGTATTTCCGGCTGTTGCATCCCTGGCACGAAAGCGCCAAATTCTCTACCGCGTCAGTTCCGCCCCGTGAGCGGGGTGTAATATGCTCGATCGAAAAAGGGTCAGGGCAGTATTGGGCTTGACTTCGAAACAGGGTTTGAAGAACGCGATCGCCCTTCCATCGGAACTTATGGGCGGAATTTGCGGGTTGAAACAGCACCGATCGCCCTTGGAACCCGACCGTTCTCGTTTCAATCGGCAGGATTACGGTTCAGAACTGCAATGGTGTAAGAAAAACTTAGAGCATTGCTGTTCTGAACTCAAATTTTCTTATTTGAAACAGGAACGATCGCGCTTAGAAGGACAAGCTTCAGGTTTGAAACCGCAACTATCTCACTTTAAGCTCGATTGTTCTTGTTTAGAGTGAGAACGTTCTCGCTTTAGACTTAATCGTTCTCGTTTCAAGTGCGATCGTTCTTACTTCAAGCCCGATCGCTCCTGCTTCAACCCAAATCAGACCCTAAAAATCAGCGCTTAGCGGCGTGCGCGGGAAGGGAATCACGTCTCGGACATTGCCCATGCCCGTCATAAACTGAACCAGCCGCTCGAAGCCCAAGCCAAACCCCGCATGAGGCACGGTGCCAAACCGCCGCAAGTCCAGATACCACCAAAGCTCCTCTTCCGGGATGCCCATGCTTTGAATCCGGCGCTGCAAAAAGTCTAGCCGCTCCTCCCGCTGAGAACCGCCCACAATTTCGCCAATCTTGGGCGCCAGAATGTCCATGGCTCTCACTGTTTTGCCATCCTCATTCATCCGCATATAGAAAGCCTTGATCTGCGCCGGATAGTCCGTGACGATCGTTGGCTTTTTGAAGTAATCTTCCGCCAGGTAGCGCTCGTGTTCTGACTGAAGATCCAGCCCCCAGGACACTGGATACTCAAATGTTTTGTCGGCTTTTTCCAGGAGGGCGATCGCCTCAGTGTAGGTAATTCGAGCAAACTCGCTGTTGATGATGTTGTCTGCGGTTGCCAGCACCGAGTCGTCAATTCGCTGGTTAAAGAACTCCATGTCTTCGGGGCAAGTTTCCAGGACGTGCTTGAAAATGTGCTTGAGCAGGGCTTCGGCAAGCTCCATGTTGCCGAGCAAATCGCAGAAAGCCATCTCTGGCTCAATCATCCAGAACTCCGCCAGATGGCGCGAGGTGTTGGAATTCTCGGCGCGGAAGGTAGGTCCAAAGGTGTAGACATTGGTGAATGCCATCGCCATAATTTCCGCCTCTAGCTGACCGCTGACGGTGAGGTAGGCGCGTTTGCCAAAAAAGTCCTGACTGAAATCAATCTCTTTGCCCTCCGTCAGCGGCGGCTTTTTCAGATCTAGCGTTGTCACAGTGAATAGCTCCCCCGCGCCTTCGGCATCGCTGGCGGTAATCAGCGGCGTGTGCATCCACAAAAAGCCGCGCTCCTGAAAGAAGCTGTGGACTGCCGCTGCACAGGCATTCCGCACCCGAAAGACGGCTCCCATGGTGTTGGTGCGGGCGCGCAGATGGGCGATCGATCTCAGAAACTCAAACGAGTGCCGCTTTTTCTGCAACGGATAGGTTTCGGCATCGGCTTCGCCGTAGACTGTCACAGAGGCAGCCTGTAGCTCAATCCGCTGTCCTTTGCCCTGAGAGGCTACCAGCACGCCTGAAATTTCCGCAGAGGCTCCCGTATTCAGCTTTTTCACCAGATTGGCATAGTCGGGCAACGCCTGATTTACCACCACCTGAAGCCCTGCCATAGAAGAGCCATCGTTCATTTCCACAAATGAAAATTCTTTGAGTTCGCGCTTGGTGCGCACCCAGCCCTGAATTGTGACGGTTTCATTGGGCTGTCCAGTTCTGAGCAAGTCTAAAATGCGGCGAAGGGTCATGAATCAAACTTGAGGGTATGAAGGGTGAGATTTTGACAGGATGTTATACCAATTTGAATTGGAACCACGACAGATCCCGGTATGGTCTTGGCAGTGCCAAGACCCTTCTGAGGTTCGATGTGCCCACAAATTCGTTTAAATCGGTATTGGTACACCGATCGCCTATTGTAGATCGGTGTACTAACATCCTGCCTCAAGCCCCAACATTCTGCAAAAAGACGGCTTGCAAACCCTATCTGCGCCGAGGGTGCTGAATATCGCTAAAACCCCGTAATTCTCGACCGCGAGAAGACCCTGTGTAGACATCAGCTCTCCGGACTTCATCCGAGAACTTCATGCCCAGCCGAACCTCCAGGCTAGTGACAGACACCTGAAAGTTATTAAATTCACCCACGGGCTTGCGCTCAAAAGGAATCTCATCCACAAATTTCTCCTGGCTGACGACATAGGCGCTGGAATACAGCTTGCCGCCTCTATCAACCACTAGGACAACCTTCCAGAAGAACTGCGGTACCTGAATACCCCGATGAAACACATCTGTTTCTTGAAAGATAGGCCCGGTGAAGACGCTAGCCAACAGATCGTCCTGGTCGGTGTTGGTGAGGATGAAATTTTCTAGCCCTTGCCACAATTCCTGTGACTGATTGAACTGAAAATACTGAGGAGAACAGTTTGTGAAATGAAAAGTATCGCTATTGGCGAGTGTGGCTTCGCTCAGTTCTCCCCAAATTGGATCTTGTCGGCGCACCAGATGACCGCGATCGAAAAAGTTCCCCCCTGGCTCGTTGCCATAAAATCGGTTGCCTAGCTGCAAATTCTCAGGGATACGGGGGTCAAAAAACCACTCATCATTCTTCCGCTCCAGCCCCACCCACCGCTTGCCGTCAATGTTAACTGCCGTGTAAAAAGCCAAGCGTCGAGTTTCACACATGGCGATCGAGAAATGCATGTAGCGGAGGAGATTATCCTGCGTTCCTTCAACTGGCACCACACGACCAAAGGCGAGCGCTGCTGGCATTAATTCGGGCAAAGAGATCTTGACTCCCAGAAAATTGGGATCATATCCCTGGCGATCTTGGTAGTAGCTGATGGGACGAATGCTGCCATCAGCAGGTTCGCTAGGCTTGCGGCGCTTCTTTTTCTCAAGGCTCTCACTGACTTCAGAAGTGATGATAGGAGTGCTGATAGCGGGGGGAATAGTTGAAGCGACGACGCTCTCGCGGGGCGTTGTCCCCGGAAACACATGAATGCCTTTCGCATCTTCGAGGAAGGCTTGCACCAGTGGAGAAGCCGAACCCTCCTGCTGCATCTGCACTTGACCAACCCGCGCCAGAATTCTGCTCGTGCGGATTCCCTCATTGGCAATCCACTTGATTTTGCTTTCGCTCAGACCTTCTGCATCCTGCTGGGATACCCACTCACCGTTGGTGAGCTGAATTTCTTCCACGCCATTGTTCATGCGGCTCTCCACCACGCTCTTGTGATGAATGGCGACCACCTGCCAATTGTCGTTTAAGGCTGGAGAGCCAGACGATCCAGGCGCGGTATCGCTGGCGTACCACAAAAAGTTATCTCTGAGAGTATCTTGACTATCTCCAATTTTGAGAACCTTATTTTCTCGAATCGCAATTTGTTTAGGCTGCCCGTCAGGATGCTGAATAACCGTAACAAATTCTTCAGGTTCAACCTTGTGCAGCGTTGGGTCAAGTCGTAGGAAGGCATAGTCTGTTAATTGAGCTGTTCCATCATCAGAATTTTCAGCCACGGCAACCAGCGTGAAATCAAGCTCGGCATCTGTAATGAATGCTTCTTGAGGCATGAGTTGAAATGCCTTTCCTTCCCGGATTCTGCCGTTGATATCCATCTCATAGCCAAACTGCGCAGAGACTCTTGTTGCCGCATCAGCAGAGGCAATCACATGATGATTGGTAATCATCAGCCGGGGTGAAACAAGAAAGCCAGTTCCCCAGCTGCCGTTAGAACCATATAAATCTCCTGCCCAAATGCGGCAAACGGCACTGGCAGCGATCGTCCCTTTTTGCAGGAAGTTAATCGGCAGCAGGTCATTTCGCCCCATGATTCGTTCGAGATCGAAGAAAGATACGCCAGAACCGCTGGCGGCAATGTTTTCGACTCGTCTGGCTAAAATGGCGGTGGGATCTGCTCTGCGATCGTGCGACTCTGTGAGGGAGGGAGAATTTTCTAGGGCTTCCGAGACTGTAGATGCTTGCGAGCCTCGTAGAGATTTGAGATTGTCGAGAAAGTCTTCACCGTAGGTCACTGTCTTAAAAGGCATATAAGACTCCATACTGAATGGTCAACAGGAATGGTCAACAGGAATGGTCAACAATATCTAAGCAGCAGTGTCTAAGCAGCAGTGTCTAAGCAGCAGTGTCTGAGCAGCAGTTTCACCCTGTGGGGACAGTCCGCGCTGCCTCAGCTTCGTAACCGCTAGAAATATTCCTTCAACAGCGCCTATTGTTGATCAGCGTTTGCCCACATCTGAATGGTATCCAAGGCAGTCTCACAATCGGTGTGACGAACCACACAACCGTTACCCGATCGACCCCGTTATGATGCTTCGGTAGTGTTTCAAAAACATCAACAGCACCTCTAGAGCATCACCTAATGCTTCCCTGGGTAGTAGCTCTAGCGATCGGGATTGAGCTGCCGAACCAAGTGAGCTAACTCTGGCAGAATTAGCTTTTCCATTGCAAGGCGGACTGCATTTGAAGATCCAGGTACGGAGAAAATCAGCTTGCCCTGAAAGACTCCGGCGATCGCCCGTGATGCAATTGCCCGTGAGCCAATCTCTGCATAGCTGAGCCAGCGAAACAGCTCACCAAATCCAGGCAGCGTCTTGTCCAACAACTGCTCGATCGCGTCGTAGGTGGTGTCTCTGGGGGCAATGCCTGTGCCGCCATTGAGAATAATTGCGTCTAAGCCCGACTGCTGACCCAGCAAACGCAGGTGGGTCTGAATCTGTACTGGCTCATCTTTGATTAGCAAATAGTCTGCGATCGCGTGTCCAGCCCCTTGCAATAGCTCCCGAATTAGCTGACCGCTGCGATCGGTTTCGGGCGATCGGGTGTCGCTAACAGTGATCACCGCGCAGTGAATGGCGATCGGCTGTGTGTCGGGGTGGGGGGAGTAAGTCATACAGCAATTTTCAATTGCATAAACCACAGTTATTTTTGTAGAAGCCCCGCTGGGCGGGGCTTCTACAAAAATAACCCATACTTAACCCAGCGCAAAGCGCTGTAGGGGATGAGGTGAGCGTTGAGGCGTTAAAGCACGCTACGCTCACGCCTTTGAGATTTATTCTGCTTTGTTAAAGCCCATATCGTTCTTTGCGGCATAGCGTTCCATGAAGCGCATAAACCGATCCCACTCTTCGGGGTTCTTCATCACATAAAAAGCCTCTAGCCCAGCAGGTCTACCGTTGATGAATTTGGCGTTAACCTCTTTTGTGGAGATTTCGCCTTCTTCATCAATCATGTACATACCTGTGATGTCGTCGTTGCGATCGTCTCCCAAGGCTCTGGGCTTCTCAAAATAGAAAATAGCCTGTCCGTTGCTGCCGTCTTTGGCGCGGGTGAGGCGAATATCGGGGACAACGTCTTCGGTGACACCTCTGGAAAACTGAATCTCAGCCATGATTCTTCTCTGCTTTTTCTTAAATGATCATTTACGTCAGCTTAAACCTATCTTCCCATCTTTTTGAATCACCCGGAACTTAAATCACCTGGAACTTACAGCGCTTTGTGCTGGGTTAAGTGGGGGTTATTTTTTTAGAAGCCTCGCTCCGAGAGGCTTCTAAAAAAATAGCTGTGGTTTATGCAATTGAAAACTGCTGTAAATCACTTTGGAAGAAGGGCAAATTGGACATAGTGCAGGATGCCCTCGGCGATCGCCCTTGCCATACAGCGGCGGTATTCGGCATCGTTCAGGTTAATCGCATCTTCTGTGCCCGTCATAAAGCCTACCGTGATAGAGATTGTGGGGATTGCGATCGGCAAAGACTTCTCCTCAGTCTGTACGCCGTGGCTGCGGGTGTCGATATGACGCAGGATAGTTTTGTGGATAAGCTGGGCAAGACGGGCGCTCTCCAGCGAATTAGCCGGATGGGAGACAGCAATGCCGTTAATATCCTCAGCCTTTACAGCACCTATCGCAGTCTCGATCGCAGCAGGATCAGCGATCGCCATTTGGAGACTGACCGACAGATCAGCAGCATCCGATCGCCCCAGAAATGCTTCAATCCCCTGGAACTGAAGCAGGCTAAGGGTTTCCTGAGCGATCGCCAAAACAATCTCGGCGGCTGGCGAACTTGACTGTAGACTCGATCGCAGGCTCGATTGCAACTCAGCAGGCGGCACATGCGCTTGCAAAACGACCACAGGTGCTTTTGTCTCTTCTGGGATCTGCTCAGCAGAAAGCGACGGTTTGACATCCGGGATGGAGACAATTTGCGGAGAAACGATCGCCTCAAATTTTCCCTGCATCACTCCCGCCTGATAGATCATAGCGATCGCTTCAGCTTGAGTGATGGGTGCGAGAGGATTAAGGCGATCGATCTGCGGCAGCACCACCAGACGATTTTGGGTGGCGGCGGCAACAGCAGCGATTCTCTGGCTGGGAATTTGGGCGCGATCGCGGTACGGCAGCACGCTGGGATTTCCGGGAGGCAGGTCTAAGACTTTGGCGAGAAGAACGATCGCCTCTAGCCGAGTCATGGCTTCAGGGCGCAGAACTGGGTTTAGGCAAGCCTCTGGAAGTGAGTTAGAGTCAATCTGTAAGTCTAGAGCCGTGCAAATCAGATCTTCATAGGCGGCGCTTGAAACCTTTGCACTGGGCTGAAAGCCGTCTTCTGTCAGATCAGGAATGATAGGCGCGATCGCTTGAATAAATGGTTTTGCCCAGTTGGGATGGGCTTTGGGTGGAGTAGGGAGCGATCGTCTACCTGGACGTGTAAGTTTCTGAAGGGCAGGAAACGCCACAGCACCCGTTACCCTAGCCGGGTTGAGCCAGTTGCCGACAGAGATCAGGGCGATCGCCGTTTGGTTTTGCAAATCACAATTCCCGTTTTGCCTGAACCGATTCTCTGCCCCGTCTTCGGCATTGCCCAGATCAGGCTGAGCTGAGCCAAACACCACTAAGCCTTCGCGGATGTTGTATTCGATCGCATTCCGGCGCAACACGGGAGAGGAAGTCCCCGATAGCCGCAAACCCGACCGATTTTCAGCAAACTGGCTATCCACTATCAAGGGTGCAGCGCGATCGCTCACCACCATGCCAAACCCGTTGTCTACCACCACGCAACGTCGGACTTCCCCTTTGGCGCTCCGCACAAAGGCAAGCCCCGCCAGATTTCCCTGAAACAGACAGTTGGCGATCGCAGGTTTGGCGGTGCCCGTCACAAAAATTCCTTCTCGTCCGCATTGGCGCAGGGTACAGCTGGCGATCGTTGGCTCAGACCTGATCTGATTTGGCTCAATCTGATTCGGCTCAATCTGATTTGACTCAATCTGATCTGGCTCAATCTGCTCTAGCTCAGGCTGCGACTCGGCAGATTCAATCCAAATGCCCGTTCCTTTAGCAGACGAATTGGTAATCGTGACTCCTCGTAATTGCGCATCGCCTTCCATCAGCAGCGTCACAGACTGTTGAGCAAACGTAGGGCTGTTGAACTTGCCGCCGCCGACTAGGGTGATGTCTCTACCCCGATTTGCCGGGTCGCCGATTATGCTTACACCCGCCGCGATCGTCAGGGGAAACACTTCGCCTCCCTCGATGCTGTAAGTGCCAGGGCTGAGGCGAATCGTGCTAACGGTTTGCCGCAACGCTGCCGTCAGGGTTTTGAGTGGCTCAGTGAGTTTTCCAGTGGCGCGATCGTCTCCTTTAACTGGATCAACATAAACGACCTCAACTTGCTCCTCAACCATGCCTGAGTTCCTAGCCCTTCCGGATGAAGCATACCTCAGTTCGACATCCCTGGCGATTTCGGCGTTCCAGGTTCTATGGATAATTTTTTTGAAAGGGGCGCGCCCTTTCAAAAAAATTATGCCCAGATTCAGCAATGCCGAGATTTCTCCCCTAGCTAATTCTGGGCAATGGAGGGATCGATCGCGCTCTTCAGGAGTGGCGCAATTGACGTGGGCTGCAACAGCATTTGGTGGAGATGGTATCTGTAATCGGATTTGAGATACTTCTGGCGCAGAGCGTCCCAGTTGGACAAAGCCAGCGCCTGTTTCTTTTGAATCACAGCCTGAAGTTCAGGCAGCTGCTCAAGAGGAGCCAACCCCTGAGAGAGCAAGTCCAGCAAAACCTGCGTGTCTTGAAAAGTGCCCAAATTCTCCTGTAATCCTTTAATTTCTTTGATCCATTTCTGGAAATCCTTGCCATAAAACGACGTGAAAAACTCTGCCTCATAGCGGACATGTTTGCAGAGCTTGCGCAAGTCGTGCAAAACGAGAGCATTTTCGCTGTCGGTCTGCTGATTTAAAACAAGCTGAGCTGAAATCAGCCAGCCGGGATGTAGCAATAGCTCAGACAGCAGAGGAGTCAACAAATCCGGCAGCAGCGAAAGAATCGAGAGTTCAGCAATCGCTCCGTAGCTGGGCTGCGCCATCCAATCGGTGTAGCCTTGCCTCAAGGCGCTATAGCGATCGCTCCGTAGCGCTGACTTCATTTTTTTAAAGACTTTAGGGCGACGCTTTTGGAGATCGGCGATCGCTTTTTCAAGCAATGCCTGCTCTGAGGGGCTAATTTGGGGCAGATAATCTTGTTTAAGAATAGCGATTTGCACATCTAAGTCACGAACTTCGCCTAAGACTCTCGCCAGATCTCGCAACCGTGTCTCCCTAGCAGCTTTGGGCAAGTTAGCTACAGACCTAAATACCTGTAATGCCGTGCGCAGCCGCCGGGTACCGACCCGCATATGATGCAGATGCTCTGGCTGATGGTCTGCCAAGACAGACTCTTCTTCTTGAATCACAGCGCTATAGTGTTCGCCGATTACCTGGTGGGCATAATCACCCAGCGTTAGTTTTTTTTGACCGTTTTCAGGGGTAGCTGCTTCTGATTTTTGACCCTTCTTCATAGCAATTAACCAAGCTCATTGTGGTAATTTAGGCTGTCCATTTTAACCTAAAATTAACCAAATCTAAAACTTCGCTTAGCTTATCCCTCGCAAATGCCTCCTTTCGTAGTCACTCCTGCATTATTAGGGTCAGGATCATCGGGAGGGGAAATTTGTAGCCATACTAAAAACCGGGCGGCGAACCACCCGGTCAGTATTTTTATTCCGCAGAATTTGACTGGAAGAGAATTTAACTAGAAGTCAGGCAAGCCTAAACCTTTACAGCCGCCTTTGCAACCACAGCCGCCAATTCTCCCTTAACGTACTTCGCAGCATAGTCTTCTAGGCTCACCTGCTTGATCTTGCTGGCGTTGCCTGCGGTGCCGAACTGCTGATAGCGATCGGAACAAACTTTCTGCATGTACTTGATAGAAGGCTTCAGGAAAGAGCGAGGATCAAATTCCTTCGCATCTTTTGCTAGCGCTTCCCGCACGGCTGCCGTAATTGCCAAACGGCAGTCGGTGTCAATGTTGAT
Organism: Drouetiella sp.; assembly: GCF_059504425.1. NCBI lineage: Bacteria > Bacillati > Cyanobacteriota > Cyanophyceae > Oculatellales > Oculatellaceae > Drouetiella > Drouetiella sp. The sequence goes on along the minus strand of NZ_JCACIN010000126.1, from coordinate 27,073 downwards.
CTTACGAACGCCGCTCTTGATGCCCTTTTGAATCTCTTCAACAGGTACGCCGTAGGTTTCAGGGATTGCGCCGCCATACTGGTTGATCATTGCCAGCAAATCTTCGGGTACTGAAGAGGAGCCATGCATGACCAAGTGGGTGTTGGGCAAGCGGCTGTGAATTTCTTCAATCCGGCTAATTGCCAAGATTTCGCCTGTAGGCTTGCGAGTAAACTTGTAGGCTCCGTGGCTGGTACCAATGGCAACTGCCAAAGCATCCACCTGGGTTTGCTCCACAAACTGTACCGCTTCATCTGGGTCGGTCAGAAGCTGATCGTGAGACAGAACGCCCTCTGCGCCATGTCCATCTTCGGCTTCACCCATACCCGTCTCTAGGGAGCCAAGGCAACCCAGCTCACCCTCAACGCTCACGCCGATCGCATGAGCCACCTTTACCACTTCGCGGGTGGTGTTGACGTTGTACTCAAAGCTAGCGGGAGTTTTGGCATCTGCTTCTAGAGAGCCATCCATCATGACGCTGGTGAAGCCATTCTTCATCGCAGAGTAGCAGGTTGCAGGCTCATTGCCATGATCCTGGTGCATGACGATGGGGATGTGGGGGTAGGTTTCGATCGCTGCCAGAATCAGGTGACGTAGGAAGTTTTCACCTGCATATTTACGAGCGCCTCTGGAAGCCTGCAAAATTACAGGGCTGTCGGTTTCATTCGCAGCCTGCATGATGGACTGGATTTGCTCCATGTTGTTGACGTTGAATGCGGGGATGCCATAGCCATTTTCGGCTGCATGATCCAGCAACAATCTCAGTGGCACGATCGCCATGGGGGTCTCTCCTTAATGGGTGTGATCAGCTAACTTCGGCTTGAAAAACGAGAATTCTTAGGACAATCTTAAGATACTTTCGACCACGAAGCGAAACGTATCTGAGATTTCAAAGGGATTCAGCTCAGGCTCATCAGATTTGGCTAAATTTTTCGCAATGTCCAATACTAAGTATAAATGCTTAGGAATTTTTTGTACAGCAGCTATCCGCATTTTGGCGTTGCTGAGCCTGGAATGATTTTTTTTGTTGGGGAGAGGTGTGGAGCGACTCTCCCCAACAAAAAAAATCATCCCCTAGTGGGCGATCTAGTGAGTGATGCCCTAATTTTCTATAGGTATGGCATTACGTAATTGAGTTAGGACGAGTTATTTTTTGAGAGCCGCGCGGAGCGCGGCTCTCAAAAAATAACTCATTGGATCTAAGCGCGTAGCGCTATATAAGAGATAGGGAAATCTTGAATTAATTTAAATTTCGGTTGCGTGAGATACAAAAAGTAGCTTTAAATAAAATCTTCCTGCCGATGAATTTATAAATTCTACGCAAGTATTAAGATCGCAATCTAACTTCAGTTTTCACTGAACTTCGACAAATAAACGTCTCTGACAAACAAACGTTTCTAATCTATAAACACCAGGATTGATTTTATGATGTCATCTAGTGAACGTCCCGTAGTGCAGGAGCAAGGACAGCAAGCTCAACAGGGACAGCTGGTAATTATTGGCGGCGGGGAAGATAAGGAAAACAACTGTACGGTACTACGGGAATTTGTGCGTCGCGCTGGGGGAACACAGGCTCGAATTGCGGTGCTGACCGCCGCAACCAGTATGCCCAGAGAGGTAGGAGATACTTACATTGGCGTATTTAAGCGGTTGGGCGTTGAAGATGTGCGGGTGATTGACACTGAACGCCGGGAGGATTCCGAAAGATCGGACGCTTTGGAAGCTGCTGAGCAAGCCACAGGGCTGTTTTTCTCTGGAGGTGATCAGGCCCGGATCATCAACTTTATCAAAGGCACAAAATTAGACGAGATCATTCACAAACGCTACAGCGAAGGCGCGGTTGTAGGGGGCACCAGCGCTGGAGCTGCCATGATGCCTGACGTGATGATCGTCGAGGGCGAGTCAGAAACCAATCCACGGGCAAATGTGGTAGAAATGGGGCCAGGTATGGGCTTTCTTCCTGGTATTGTGGTCGATCAGCATTTTGCTCAGCGCGGTCGTTTGGGTCGGCTAATTTCGGCACTAATGCTTCAGCCTGCCGTTTTGGGTATCGGCATCGATGAGGATACGGCTGTCGTTATCAGTGGCGATGAGTTTGAAGTGATTGGTCACGGTGCAGTGACGGTTGTGGATGAATCCAACTCCACCCACAACAATGCAGAAGGCATTCTTAAAGATGAAGCTTTAGCCGTTTGTGGTGTAAAGCTTCATATCTTGCCTCACGGCTATCGGTTTAATTTGAAGACCAAACAGCCGATCGTCAAATAGTAAAGTGACTTCACTGTCTAACTGCTCATGCCGATAGAGGAAGAGTTAAAGCTTGTGGGATGGGTTAGGCGATCGCTCAATCCATCCCCCGGCATAGCCATCACTCTTTCAAACCCTCACCTCCCAGATCCTCTACGCCCTGCCCCAGCTCTAGCAAAAACTTCAGCGCTTCGGCAATATAGCTGGCACAGGTAAAGGGAGAAGTTTCATAGAACGATCGCCATGCCAATCCCTTATGCTGGTCGTAGCGATCGGCATGGTCGGGGTGCTGGTCTAACCAGGCAAGCCTCACGGCGTGACCGATCAGGACATCCAAAACGATCGGGTTTTCGATCCGCAGGTTGGGGTTTTGCTCGGCGATCGCTCCCAGTTCCATCAATGCCTCGACGTTGACCTGGCGGTATTCTGGAGCCTGAATTTTGTTAAGCAAATGCTCAATCCGCAGGGCAAAGTTTTTCTCTCCAGGGGTCATTTCGGCGAGGAGGAGAGCGCTGTCGAGTCGGTTGCGGCGATCGAGCTTGTCACCAATTACCAGACCTTTGCATTGTTCCATCACCTGCCAGACCTTGGGGTAAAAGCCTTTGGGTACCCGGTTGACGGCTCCATCTCGCTGGCGCTGCTGCCACCAGTTCGTCTCAGCCTCGGCGGCTTCGGTGACAGCAACCACCCACTCGATCTTTTGCTGTTGACTCTGCAAGGACTCTTGCTGAAACAGAGTCTGGTTGACATCTTCATACTCTGCTAACACCTGCCGCAGTCGGGTGCGAATCTCAAAAGGGCTGAGCCGCATCAGGTGTTCATAGGCTTCGTCCTGCGTCACCTGCAATTCTTGCGCTAGGTTGCTGGTGATTAGCAAAATTAAGTAGCCGACGCGCAGAGTCAGCATCCCGTCGAATAAGGTTGGCTCCGTTTTGATCAGCACGCTCAGATACAAGATGATTTCCTGCGTCAGCGGATGTTCGCGCACGTCATTCCCGCTAAACTTTTGGATTTTCTCCATAATGTCGGCAGGCTGTAGCGGACTGCTGATTAGCGCTGCCTCGCTGTATGCCTTACCAACCGCAATCTGTTTGCCCCTAATCAAAATGGTGGCGATCGCATCTGCCAGACCAATATCCACTTTATTCAGCAAGCCTGCCGACTGCCGAATCACCGTCCAGAGCTGAAACTGCCTTGCCTTGTTGTAGACTTCGTTCAGCAGATCTGAGAGGACAACGGGCTTGCCAGGACTGCCCAGTCCGGTGTCGAAACCAGAACCCTGCAACTGGCTGAGGGTTTTTAGTAAACCAATCTGCTCATAGAGGTTGCAAGACTGTTGTAAACGGCTGAGCAAATCCGGCACTTCGGCTTCGTACTCCAGCAAAAATTCTTGCGTACTGTTGAGCGGAAAGGTGGCTTCGAGGGTGGTGGTCAGGTATTGCGGGGTGGATTCTGCTCCCTGCATGGAGGATTCCACAAACTGGAACTCATGCACAAAATCAATGCGCTCTGTTCCGGCCGTCAGCAGGAGCTGATTGAGATGCCCCAGCTTTACGGCGACTCCGTTACAGATCCCATCTTTCAGCTCCTTCAAGATCTGGAGGAAAGGGGATTGATCGATCGCTCCTCCCCGCTCAAACATCTCATGGGTGAGCAGCAGCGTCATGATCGGTCGCCCCAAATGGTACCAATGGCGCTGAATGTAGACGAGTTCGCCGCGGATTTGATCTACCAGAAAGTGGTAGTCCAGGGTGAGATAGAATTGCTGCTGATCTAAAAAAGAGGGCAAAAACACCAGGGTTTCACCTCGGATACGGAAAACCCGCGAGGTTGTGAGGCTGCGAAGGCGACGAATGGGGCGACCCGTCAGCCCCAACTTATCGTTGCGTCCGATTTGGTGGTAGATCAGCGAAAGCTCATTGGAGTTGCGGACTTGAATCGGAGCAACCTGCGCTGGAGTTTGGGTGTCGATGCCGTAAGTTGCCAGCTCGGATTGCAGAGATTCGTCTTCGGCGAGTAGGGCAATTTGCACCAGCGGCAACTGCCGACCGCCCAGACGGAGATGCCGACCCAGCGGATCGATATCTCCTACAGCAATCAGGCGATCGCGGATCAGCTGTCCCAAAATATACAGGCTTTGCGCCCAGACTAAGGGAACGTTATCGTTGGGCAAACGAGGCTGGCTGTAAGGATTAGCGCGTTCGGCTTCGATGCTTTCGGCGGGCACATAGTAAACTTCGGGCAGCAGTTTGAAGCCGTCTTTCTCCACCAGCAAGGGCTGAAGGCGCTGATAATATTCGTCTGCCTGGGGGCGATCGCCTTGAAATAAAGCATCCAGCATCAGATACGTAAAAAACAGCGGCCACTCGCACTCAATATGCTCAAACTGCTTCAGTTCCCAAGGTTCATAGTGCAAGCGCTGAATATCTTCGATGACCGCCTGATGCCCGTCTCGCAAAAACCGCTTGCAGCCGTATTTTCCTTGCAGCTTGGTGACAATCTTGGTGCGGGTGCGCTCTACTAGCGCCGAGTCTTCGACGGCAAATGCCGGGAAGCCAATGACGCTCAGCAGAGCCGCGTCTACCTCTTTGGAGCTAGATTCTCTCGGCAGCAAAGATTGTAGCGTCGTGCGGGTACGGGCAATTTCATCCAGCAGCACATGAATCACCGATGCCTGACTGCCCCGCACGCCAAACAAATCTAGCCCGTTCATCGCCTCTAGTGCCGCCTTTGCCATGCCGACAGAGCTAGCGTTTAGTTCTGGGTTGCCGTGGTTGAGTTTATTGCCCCGCTCCCAGATACCATAGTCGGGGGTACGGTAGGCGCGACCGATGTAGTAGACCAGGTTTTGAACAAAATTAACCTCGTCGATCGTAAAAATAATTTGCAGCCCTGAAGCCGTCATCTGCGCCAGCATCAGCAGATAGATTGAGGTGGCATCGAGCTGGAGGTGTCCCCACTGGTTGTCACCCACGACGGTATCGGCGGTGTCGGTGGCGTATTTGGCATGCAGGGCATCAAGCGGATGTTGGGTTGCTTTAAACCGCTCGACCTTACTTGCCTGCCGCATCATGGCAAACAGCAGCCCTCGCATCAGCTTGACGACACTTTGCTCTAGCTCGTAGGTGCGCCCTTGGTCGGCATCGAGCTTGCGATAGGCGATCGCCAGTCCCCAAACTGCCAAAATGCTGTAGACGTTATCCCGCACCCAGGCATCGGTGTAGTTGCCGTGGGCGTTGATGGCGGTGCTAGCGGGCATCAGTCCCGTGAGGGGATTTTGCCGAGACAGGATGACTGCCTGAACTTCCTGGTAGTAGTCATCAAGCTGGTTGGGCAACGGCATAGAAGATGGGATAAAAGACTCTATCCCTAGTTAAGTATTCTCAGATTAACTATTCTCATAGCCTCAAGTCACGGAGTCTGTAGCTTTTCTTGCGAATTGCTCATGTTCTGCACAATCGAGGTTGCAGATTCTACATTGCTGGGCGATCGTCAACAAAAAGCCCTAATCTATGCCAAAGCCGGAATTGCGGATTACTGGATTTTGAATGTGAATGCTAAACAGGTCTATGTCTTTCGGGAACCGACTCCAGAGGGCTATCAACAGGAATACGATCGTCCCTGCAAACACGCTGCTTGCTCCAGTTGCGTTTCCCAACATCACCATTCCACTCAATCAACTTTTTCTGCAAAATGCTTTATAACCAAGCGATCGCCCCTCGAAGTTCCGAGCGTTGAGGTCGGCATTTCAAGTTCTGAAGTCAAAGTTCCGAGTTCTGAGGCTGGAGGATGGCGATCGCCCCTCAAGTTCCGAGCGTTGAGGTCGGCATTTCAAGTTCTGAAGTCAAAGTTCCGAGTTC
>NZ_JCACIN010000126.1:0-20827 GCF_059504425.1 Drouetiella sp. | reverse complement strand
AAGTTCCGAGCGTTGAGGTCGGCATTTCAAGTTCTGAAGTCAAAGTTCCGAGTTCTGAGGTCGGAGGATGACGATCGCATCTCGAAGTTCCGAGCATTGAGGTTGGCATTCCAAGTTCCAAAATCAATGTTTCAAGTTCTGAGGTTGGAGGATGGCGATCGCATCTCAAATTTCCGAGCATTGAGGTCGGCATTTCGAGTTTTGAGGTCAATGTTTCGTGTTCTGAGGTCGGAGAATGGCGATTGCAGGTGTTTCCGTTAGGTCTGTGAAGGAAGACTATAATCGATTGCAGGAAGCCCCATTCAAACCTTGCTGGAGAAGTTGGTGTCAGAGGAAATCATCAAGATCTTTTACTCTTATTCGCGCAAAGACTTGGATATGCGGAATACGTTGGAAGATCATCTGGCAGCGCTCAGAAAAGCAAACAAGATTCAGACTTGGCACGATCTTGAGCTAGAAGCTGGGACAGAGTGGGAGCCAGCTATTCTGAATAAGCTTGACACGGCAGATATCATCTTGCTACTGGTAAGTCACAACTTTATTGCCTCCGAATACTGCTTTGGCACTGAATTAAAGCGGGCGATTGCACGGCATGACGAGGGAACAGCGCGTGTGATTCCCATCATTCTGCGTCCTTGCGACTGGAACCAACCTTATGTGCCTTTCAGTAAATTGAATGTCTTGCCAACCCATGCTGAACCGATCACAAGCTGGGCAGATCAGGATGCCGCTTTTACGATCGTAGCTCAACGAATTCGGGAAACGGTGCAAAGCTTAACCAAAGCATTGGAAGAAAGAGAAGTTCAAAAAAACTCAGAACTGGAAAAAGTTCAGTTAAGAGGACAACAATCCCTACAAACTTATAATGAAGACTTGTCTCTAGACGAAAATCAAGTTGATCAAATATCTCTTGAACAAATTTTGTCATCATTAGAACTAAAAGATATAGACCAGGAGTTAGTTTCAAATTCTTCAAAAGAAATTACAGACTTTTCTCCAACTCGCAAAGAAAAACCAAAAGATCAAACTAGAAATGTTTCATCTAGAAAAAAGGTTAGTAGCAGTGAAGAGCAAGATGAGGCTGTAGAATTTGCAAATAAAGTGTATACAAGAAAAACTAGAAAATCTCTCAGTGAGATTCAAGAAGCCATAGTTCGGGGGGCTTGGGATAATCATTCATATAAAGACATTGCTAACAACTGCAAAAGCAACCCTATTAGCCTCGAAAGTGTAGGTAAACGTTTGTGGGATATTCTTACAGAATCTTTAGGAGAGAACGTTAATAAAAGTAACCTCCGTGCCATAGTAAAACGTCACTTACAAAAAAATAGAACTCCAATTGTTGAGGACAGAGACAGGAAATATATCAATGGAATAGCATCCACTCAAATTTGCGAGTATGTCAATACACTTTCTGGTCATTCAGGTTGGGTTAACTCAATTGCTGTCAGCTCCAGTAGACAAATAATTAGCGGTAGTCAAGATGAAACAATTAAAATCTGGGATCTAGACACTGCAAAGTATTTAAGAGATCTTGGCAACCGTTTTTTCAAAGGGGGGCATTCAAATAGAGTGAACTCTGTTGCTATTAGCCCAGATAGTAGAGTTCTTGCTAGTGCTAGTGAAGATGGAACTGTTATCGTTTGGAATCTAGGAACTTACAGCAAGATGTATCAACTGAGACATCAAGGAGCTGTTCGCTGTATCACTATCAGTCCAGATAACCAATTTCTTGCCAGCGGATGCTCTAATCACAAAATTTATATTTGGAATTTAGTAGCTGGTGAGGAAAGTAAAAAGTTTATTGAGCGAGATGCAATCAAAGCACTCATTTTTAGCCCAGATGGACAAACATTAATTGGTGCTACTGAAGACAAAATCGTCAAGACATGGACTATTCAAAATTGGTCACAACAGAATTTACCTATTGATTCTGAGTCATCACCGGACTCTTTGGCTTTAAATGAGAATGGAAATCTACTGGCAATTAGTTATAGAGATAGAAAAATTAAGCTAATAGATTTACATAGGAAAGAGCAGCTTTATTCCCTTTCTGGGCAAGTGGTTGCTTTAAGTCCCGATGGTGAAATCTTAGCTACAGCACTTGATAAAGAAATTAGTCTTTGGAAGCTAGAAACTGGAGAGCTGATTTGTCCTTCAGTTAAAGCAGGAAATTTAGTTAGATCTCTTGCTTTCAGTAATGATGGTTTAACTCTTGTTAGCGGACAAGGTGAGGAAATTAAAATTTGGCGAATAAGGAAAGACAAGCTTGTTCATAAGCTTTAATTGTAAATTGAGGACGAAGCCAAATAGGAGAGCATTGCCTGCCACCATCGCTCTCCAGATTCTGACGAGACTGCGAAAAACCTGTAAGTTGGTTTCCAGGGCGTTGCAGCCATCCAAAATCTCACGCTCTGAGATCAATAGAGATGTACTAGCTTCGGGATAGTTGTTACTTTTCCTAATCGCTATGCGATCGCTGAAAAACTATACGGTTGTGCTACATCCTGATGATAATGGTACATTTGTTTCCTGTGTGCCAGCGATCGCAGGCTGTCATGCTTGGGGACAAACGGTAGAAGAGGCGCAGGCTGAGCTGATTCAGGTATTTGACATGATTCGGGACGAGTATAAAGTATAAAGAATCAGGTCAAGAACTCCCCGAAGACGTTGAAGTGGCTGTGACTCATGCCCGCTAAAGCAAACGCCCTACCGCTCCAGCCTAAGGGATTCTGAGGGCGGATCAAACACAATAATAAAATTACCATCGGGTGTATGTCGGCGAAGCAAATGAATATAGTTTTCGGCATCTCCTCGTCGCCGAAACCGATTGACGACAACGCGCTGAAAATTAGGCAGTAGACGAACGACTGCCCAGACGTGAAGCTGGCTCATAAACCTATAAAATGACTGGAGTAAGTGCAAAGCCCAGCAAGACACTCGATCGAGTGCCTGCAATAGAGAGTTCTAGATTGCGGTGAGCAATTCAAGATCTACTACTAGAAATCAGTTTCTAGAAAAATAGGCAATTTGTCAACAAGTTTCTAGAAATTAATTTCTAAATGCCTCCAAGCCAGCCTGAACAGAAGCCAACATTGACCCTGAAGCAGTTGAGAGAAAAGTCAGGACTCTCTCAAGAGGCTTTGGCGCGTCTGTTGGATGTCAGCGGTAAAACCGTCAGCAATTGGGAACGTGGGAAGAGTATTGCCAGTTTGACGGTGCTCCAAATGAAGACGCTGTGTGAGGCGCTAAGCATAGAACTGAAAGAACTACCAGACGACTTTAGCTCGTAAATATTAGCGCCCAAATTATATTTAACCGATTAGGAGGCCTATGAGAAACGAGCCAAGCAGAGCAGTGGAGTAGCACAATGCTGGAGCGATCGGGTCTGCTGCAACCAGAACGGTAGAGAGGGCGATCGCTGCAATTCCCCTTAAAATTGGAACATCAACTTCAGTAGTTAAACTACCGCAATGAGCGATCACCCCCTCCTTAAAGTTGAAATTTCTCAACTCAGCATTGCAGAACGCATTCAACTTGCTGAAGACCTTTGGGACAGCATCCTGGAGCGGCAAGACGAACTTCCTTTAAGCGATGCCCAAAAACAGGAACTCGATCGTCGATTAGAAAACTATCAGCAAAGTCCAACCTCCGGTTCAACCTGGGAAGAAGTGAAGCAACGGTTAGGGTTCTCTCGATGAGCTACAAACTCATTATCTGTCCAGAGGCAGAATTGGATCTTCAAGATGCTTTTGGGTGATATGAAGTACAGACTTCGGGATTAGGCTCTGAGTTTGTTCGGGCAGTTGATGCCTGCCTATCTGGCATTGGACGTAATCCACTCGCCTATCCAATCATCTATAAACAATCGCGACGAGCATTAGTCCGGCGTTTTCCCTACGGATTTGACCAAGACATCATTACTGTTATTGCTTGCTTGCATGGTAAATGTAACCCGAAACCGTGGAAAGATCGTCTCTAACTTTGGGTTTTCCCCGCGATCGCTGTTTCTTTCTAATGGAGGGCAATCACCTTATTATAAAAGATGTCAAATGGGTTCTATAGGTTATGGCTGTCGCCAGTTTGCTATAACTGCCGCTACACTTCACTGTTGTGCTCCTTGATTCTGGGTATGGCTAGCTTTAGCAACGAAATTTTTAAGCATCAAGACTGGTTGTCGCCCCCATCGAGCCTGCTCCTTAATTTGTTGGAGCGCAGCATTGCACCCGTCGGGAGTATAGCTGGAACCTGCGAGGCGATCGACTTTCACCTCATCGATGCACTTCCCAACAGCGATCGCGGCATTATCCCCAACAACCCACGTTGCGACCACACCACGCACAGAAAAACACCCGTCCGGGCATCGAGTACGTGGTGTAGTCCGTTCCTCCGGGCGCGTCTGGCGATCGCCGATGCCCATAGGCGCAACTATCGCAGGTTGGCTACACCGATCGCCATCTGAAGGTCGAACGGGTGTTCAAGTCTGACCCGAATGCTGGAATTGCCTAGATGGCGATGCCCTCCGCGATGCCTAGTCCGACATAGCCGACCGCGATCGCCGAAACTGCTAGGTCGCTGTTGCCCAGTTTGCACATCTGCATGACGGCTCCTTCGAGGTTTCACCGCAGCTATGCAGACTTAAGCGATGCCATATCAATCACGAAGCGATATTTCACATCAGACTTGAGCAGGCGATCGTAGGCTTCATTGACCTTCTGGATGGGAATCACTTCAATATCCGCAGTAATGTTGTGCTTGCCGCAAAAGTCGAGCATCTCCTGGGTTTCGGCAATGCCGCCAATCATAGAGCCGGAGAGACTGCGACGACCCGTGATCAAGCTAAATGCCGCAATCTCTAGAGGCTTCTCAGGTGCGCCAACCAGGGTGATGTTGCCGTCGAGGCGAAGCAGGTTGAGATAGGCATTGATGTCGTGCTTGGCAGAGACGGTATCGAGGATGAAATCGAAACTACCCGCGTGTTGCTGCATTTCGTCGGCATTGCGGGAGACGACCACTTCATCGGCACCGAGGCGAAGCGCATCTTCTGTTTTGCCGGGTGAGGTAGTAAAGACGACGACGTGGGCACCGAGGGCATGAGCAATTTTCACCCCCATGTGTCCCAGCCCACCTAGACCGACTACACCCACTTTCTTGCCCTCGGTGACTCCCCAGTGACGCAGGGGCGAATAGGTGGTGATCCCGGCGCAGAGGAGGGGTGCCACTCCAGCCAAATTGAGGTTGGTGGGAACGCGCAGCACGAAGCGTTCATCGACGACGACGCTATTGGAGTAGCCACCATAGGTAACCGGAGCGGTCTTGTGCTTGTCGGGGGAGTTGTAGGTGAAGATTGTATTTTGGCAAAACTGCTCAAAGCCAGCTTTGCAATTGGGACAAACCCCATCCGAATCAACCATGCAGCCGACTCCCACGAGATCGTCGGACTTGTACTTAGTGACTGCCGAACCGACCTGAGTGACCCGTCCGACAATCTCGTGACCGGGCACGATCGGATAGGTCGTGGACATGAAATCGCTCCACTCGTCCCGCACTGAATGCACATCGGAGTGGCAAATGCCACAGAAGAGAATTTCGATCTGCACATCATGATCGGTTGGCTCGCGTCGGGCGATCGTGTCAGAAGCAAGCGGTGATGTTGCACTGGCGGCTGAGTAGGCTTTCGTGTTGTACATGAATCAAGGCTCCTATTGGTTGACGTTTGGTGATTGGTATTATTCGTTGCTGACTTGTTCCATCCAGCCTACAGGCTTGCCGTCAAGTATCTCCTGAATAGCGATGTGAGTCATCACCGTTGGGGGGTGAAAGGGCGATCGCGATTTTGCCGACAAAGTTTCCATTCAGTAGATAATCTATTTGGTAAATTGCTGACTTTTTCGGTGCTCGCGTAATCTTCTAACGTCAGGGTTGAGGGCAACAGGGCAACAAAATCCTGAGTTGTTTTGCTGTCAATCAATGTGGCCGTCACAAACTTGAATGGCGATATGGGTCAAATAAAACGGCGTGTTCACTTGAATAAAAATCCAGGATGCCTGCAAGAAGTGAAATCATCTTTCCTTGCTTCAGCTTTATCTTAGGCATTTTGCAGGACAAGCAATAAAACGATCGTCTAAGATTGTTGTACGATTCTGCAAACTTAGAAATGAACGCTGCCAAAACGAGTGATAAGTTCAATATCGCTTCGATGAGCGACCCGCAGGCAACGCGCAATGCAGACAGAGCGCAAGCCAACCGAGACGAACTGACTGAGCGGATTGCGGAGGCGATTCGGCAGGACGGGGCGATCGAGCCGTTGAAAGGATTGCACTTCAACCGCTCCTCCTCACCGTCGGAATGCATTCATAGTGTCTCTATCCCTGCGTTTTGTGTGATTGCTCAGGGCAGCAAAGAAGTTTTTCTAGGGAGCGATCGCTACCAGTACGACCCGATGCATTATTTACTGGCGACAGTCGAACTGCCGATTGTCAGCCAAATTCTGGAAGCGTCCCCCGCAAAACCGTACCTCAGCCTTCGCCTCGACCTCGACCCCACCCTGGTTGGTTCAGTGATGGTTGAAGCAGGCTATCCCTCGCCCCAAGGTCATGCCAACGTCAAAGCGATCGACGTGAGTCCATTAGATGCGTCTCTGCTGGATGCTGTAGTCCGGCTCGTTCGGCTTCTTGCTGCGCCCGCCGAAGCTCCGGTTCTGATGCCGCTAATCATAAGGGAAATTATTTACCGACTCCTGACGGGAGCGCAAGGGAGTCGGCTGCGTCATATTGCCGTTCTGGGTGGCTACACCCACCACGTTGCCAGAGCCGTCGATCGACTTCGGAAAGACTTTAATCAGCCGCTGCGGATTGAAACCATTGCACGAGAGCTGGGAATGAGTGTTTCAGGCTTTCACCATCACTTCAAATCTGTCACTGCCATGAGTCCTTTGCAGTTCCAAAAACAACTGCGGCTCCAGGAAGCTCGTCGTCTGATGCTGGGGGAAAACCTTGACGCGACCAGTGCGGCATACCGAGTGGGTTATGACGATGCCTCGCACTTCAACCGGGAGTACAAGCGGCTCTTTGGTAAACCACCGATGCGCGATGTAGAGCGGCTGCGAGAAGCGGCTAGGGAGACTACCAGTTCAATATGAGCTTTTCAGGATGTTTCAATTTTGCCAGAAATCGCTTAAACCTATGTGCTTTTACTATAGGACTTACGCAAACCCTCTAGCTGTAGTGCATTTTTGTTGTGTGTGGTGGGCGCAGCCCACCACACACAACAAAAATGCGTAAGTCCCATACTAGAAACCCCATTCAGATTGTTGCAGTTGTCAGCCGCGCTGGAAGCCAGTATTCTCGCCTTTAAGCTTCGCTCTGGTTTTACAGACCTGCCCGTAAAGCTTTGGGTCTAGATTTTGCAAGTCTGGCTCAAAGCTTGAAGACGCAAGCTGCAATCTCTACTACCCAATCTGCGATTGATCGGGTATATTGGCTCCGGTGCGGTGGATCAACGCAATACAGGAGAATTGAGTTGTGAATGAGAGCGACCTACCTCAAGTTTCTGAGCCACTAAATTTTGACTCTACGTCTGAGTCGTTGAATTCTGAACCTCTGAGGGATCTGCCTAGTTCAACTCACGATATTCCCATGGCGGTGCGAGCAACCTTATCACCCGCGCCTCAGGTGAAGAATAAGTCAGCTCGTCTATTGTGGGGTTTGAGCAGTGTGGGGGCGATCGCCCTCTTGGGAGTTGGACTATTTTTTGCGCTACGACCTCAATTTGCAGCCTCTACCGCCGCTACAACCAGTGGTGCAGCAGATCCCAGTCCGGAGGCTCCCAGCCCGGTCAATCCCAGTGCTAGCGCCTCTCCATCCTCGCAAATGCTGAATCACTACCCCTACAATGAAGCGCCTCAGAATGAGCTGACTCCCATCACGCCCAATGGTGAAATTTTGATGCGTAAAGCTGCCGCCACCAAATTTATGGAAATGCAGGAAGCGGCTAGTGCGGCAGGTGTGACTCTGGTGCCCATTTCAGGTTTTCGTTCTCAGGAGGATCAAGAGCGCATCTTTTTTGATGTCAAAGCCCAGCGCGGACAGGACACCGCAACGCGATCGGAAGTCAGCGCACCTCCAGGACATAGCGAACATCACACGGGCTATGCCGTGGATATTGGCGACGGCGATCGCCCTGATCTAAATCTTCAAACTGACTTTGAGACGGATCAAGCCTTCAAGTGGCTAAAGGAAAATGCGGGATTCTACAGCTTTGAGATGTCTTTTCCCAAAAACAATGCTCAGGGCGTGAGCTACGAACCCTGGCACTGGCGGTTTGTGGGCGATCGCAACAGCCTAGAAACCTTTTACCGCGCTCGAAGCTCGGTGCCCCCCTCCGCGCCGACCCCAGGATCAACCTCAGCGCCAGCGAAGGCAAAGTAAAAAACCTCTTGCAAAGTAGGTTCAGTGGGAGCCGCGCTTCTACTCAACTTCATCCTAAAACTTTAATTAGGACTGTACGCACTTGACGCTTAAAACCTCGATCCCCCAACCCCCTTAAAAAGGGGGCTTCAGAGGTTCCCTTTTTAAGGGGGTTGGGGGATCTCTTCTGCGTAAGTCCTATCTAAATCTGCAAGAGGTCTAGAGGGCAAGGGCAAAAGTTAAACGGGTGTAGGATAGAAGTTAAGATTGCTTAACGTCTGGCGATCGCTGCCCCCCTCCCTACTGCCGTGAGCCAAACTACTCTCAATCTCGTCGCTGTCACGATTTTTGCCCTGGTCATGTCCACGCTGCTGGGGCCTTTGCTGCATATCCCAGAATACATTCCGGCGATCGCGGCTTTCGGCATTTTAGGCATTGCCACATTAGATACGCTGAACTGGCAAGGACAAGCCGGAACGCTTTTACTGGACTGGTTAGCCAGCTTTTCTCCAGCACACCGCGCCCGTGTGACCCATCATGAGGCAGGACACTTTCTAACGGCGCATCTATTGGAGATTCCGGTGACGGGCTACACGCTGAGCGCTTGGGAGGCATTTCGGCAGGGACAACCTGGACAGGGCGGAGTCAGCTTTGGCTCTGAGGAGCTAGAGGCGGCTCTAGAGCAGGGCACGATCTCGGCGCAGTTGGTCGATCGCTTTTGCACAGTGCTGATGGCAGGCGCGATCGCGGAGTCTCTAGTCTATGGGGACGTGCAGGGCGGGGCAGACGATCGGCAAAAGCTGCGATCGCTCTGGGCACAAATGCGCCGTCCAGCAGCCGAAGGCGAGATGAAGGAGCGGTGGTCAAAGCTGAGCGCAAAGACGCTGCTAGAAGACCACTGGGATGCCTATGAAGCTCTGGTGGTAGCCATGGAAATGGGGCTATCGGTGGAAGGCTGCTGCAAGTTAATCGATCAGCATCAAATTGAAGAGTCCCTTGAAGTCGGTTAATGATCGATCATTTAACATGATGTGAACATGTGCAACTTGGTCTGAAAGTCTTATAGGATGGGCATCTTGCCCGTCCAAATCTGGGCAGCAAGGCACAATTATTTCACGGTAATCTAGGAACGGTAATCTAGCATAAGCGATCGCTCTTATGCCTTCATTCATAGGAGCGATCGTTTTGTGTGTATCGTTTGCATGGCTGCCGCCAGCTTGCTTATGACATTTTTGGTGGTTGCGATACAATCCGAGTCTGTGCAATCCGAGTCGTGAATTCCCATGACAGAATCCAACAAAAGCGAACGAGAAAAAATGCTGGCAGGAGAACTCTATCTTGCCGATGATCCAGATTTATACGCCGAGGCGATCCGGGCTAGGCAGCTCTTACGGCAATACCGCGAAGCCGTTGAGGATAATTGGGACATCCGTGAAGCCATCCTTCGGAATCTGTTTGCCTCAACGGGCGTAAGACCCCGAATCATTCCGCCCTTTCACTGCGATTACGGCAGCAATATTGTGGTGGGCGATCGCTTTTACATGAACTACGGCGGCGTAATTCTAGACTGTAACCGAGTGGAAATTGGCGATGATGTCCTCTGCGCGCCCTATGTACAAATCTATGCAGCCCATCACCCCACCGATCCAGCCGTTCGCCTCACGGGTGCCGAGTTAGCTTCTCCGATTCGCATTGGCAATAACGTCTGGATTGGCGGCGGCGCAATTATTTGTCCTGGCGTAACGATCGGCGATAACACCACGATCGGCGCGGGCAGTGTGGTAGTCAAAGACATTCCCGCCAACGTAATTGCCGTAGGCAATCCCTGCCGGGTAGTGCGATCGGTGACACCGCCTGAAGGCTAGTGGTTTGTCATTTTTTATTTGTGGGGTAGCCCACAAATAAAAAATTTAATTTAAGGAATTTTTGAAGGGTCTCTGACCCTTCAAAAATTCTTTGACAGAAGAACTAGACGAAGGTGAAGCCTTTGCTAAAGCTGGCTAATGCTCTATTTTCAATCACACCAATCAATTCCGGCTTGGTCTGTCCCTGAGTCAGGGTAATGAACGTGTCTGCACCTGACTTCCTTAGGGCATAGCTGCTGGCTTTGCCCTTGAGCTGGATGCGATCGCCCTCGCCTAAATTAAAATCGTTGAGAATCGCATAGTCCGCAGCACCAGATTGGGAGGGCTTCAGATCGCTGTAGAACTCGGCAGTTTTGCTGCCCAACACAAACGTATCTCGTCCTGCACCCCCCGCTAGCTCGTCAACCTCTGCCACACCCGGACGTTTAGCGGCTGTGTCTACTCCCATCAGCACATCGTTGCCTAGACCGCCGTTAAGCTTGTCGCTGCCTGCGCCCCCTTCAAGGCGATCGTTTCCCGCTTCAGTTGCAGACATCTGGCTAGCAGCGCTGCCCGCAATCACGTTTTGAGCCGTGAACTCTCCCAGCACATCATTCCCGGCACCGCCCTTAAGGAAGTCATTGTCCGCGCCGCCGCTAAGATGGTCGTTGCCCTCGCCGCCCTCTAGCTGGTCATTGCCCGCATCGGTTCCAGTTAGCGTGATCGTGACCGTTGGATCAGCAGTTAGTTTGTAGCTGAGCTGGTAAGCGCCCAAACAATCGACTCCGGTTCCACCTTGAAGACGATCGTTGCCCTCACCACCGCTCAGGTAGTCATCACCACTGCCACCATCAATCTGATCATGATTGGCTTCAGAGCCGCTCAGCGTGTAAGAACTAGCAGGATTAGAGGCTGAAGTATAAATAAAGTCGTAAGCCCCCAGAATATCGTTGCTGGCTCCGCCTTGGAGGCGATCGTTGCCCTCGCCGCCGCTGATCATATCGTTGCCTTCGCCCCCGTCCAGGAGATCGTTCCCCCGCTCAATTAAATAGGAGGTGAACGCCTCATCGACCCTCAGCCCTGAACCGCTGACCTGCCCCAAAAAATCATTGCCTACTCCACCTAGCAGCGTGTCATTGCCCATGTTGCCGACTGCCAGATCGTCGCCGTCGCCTAGCTCCATGCGATCATCGCCATTCACACCAAAAATGACATCGTTACCGCCATAGCCATAGATCACATCGTTCAGCGCATTAAAGTTGCTATCGCCATACAAAATATCTCGGTTTGGAGTACCAAAGCGGTTTGTCATGTAGTCACCCGTTGATTTCGCCACTGATCCTTAGCTCACGGCACAGCAAGGTAACGGACACCCTTATCAATGAGTGCCGCCCCTTACGCCTGACAAGAGCCTAACGTTTTTAGTTCGAGGTGGCTACCGCAAACAGTATCTTCGCATCACAAATAGCGGAAAAACATTGAAAACAGTGGTTGTGTAGAGAGCCGCGTAAATTCGCGTCAATAAAAGAATGAGGTCTACGTTAGGTTTTAGGCGATCGCCCAGCAACCTTCTCGGTAAAAAAATCCTTTGTGCAAACCCCGTGCAAAATTTGCCAATTCTACCGAGGTTTATAAATCTTGACATTCACAGTCGCAAGCTTATAAGAAAATCGATCATAACAAAGCGTATAAAACTAAAGCGTCTGAAAAGCTTGAGCTGTCGAGAACTTGGGAGAATTTCGCCGAAGGCAATCGATCAGCCTTCAGGTAAATTGGGTCGATCGCCTGATTTGCTAAAGGAGCCAACCTGAGATTTCTTTACGTTTTGAAACATTTTTAACCTCTTTCATTAACCAGGAGATGCTGTGTAATGGCTTTTGGATCAGCTTCACGCTTAGGGGTCAGCCTGTTCGATGAAACCCCTCCCGTCGAATGGGTGCCCGGTCGCTCACAAGAAGAAGCAGAAACCATCATTTTGGCGGTTTATCGCCAGGTGCTGGGCAATGCCTACGTCATGGAAAGCGAAAGGCTCGTCGTGCCTGAGTCTCAGTTCAAGCGGGGCGAGTATAGCGTCCGCGAGTTTGTCCGAGCGGTCGGCAAGTCTGAGCTTTACAGCTCTCGCTTCTTCACAAGCTGCGCGCGCTATCGGGCGATCGAGCTTAACTTCCGGCATTTTCTGGGTCGTCCTCCCCTGGATCTAGAAGAAATGCGGATGCACAGCACCATTCTGGATACGCAAGGATTTGACGCTGAGATTGATTCCTATGTGGATAGCGACGAGTATCAAAACACCTTTGGCGAAAACTTCGTTCCCTACATCCGGGGCTATAAGACTGAAGCTTGTCAAAGCATGGTGCAGTTCACTCATACCTTCCAACTGGTGCGGGGCGCATCTAGCAGCAGCCTGAAGGGTGATTTGTCGGGCAAAACTCCTAAGCTGAACGCGCTAGTGATTCAACAAACCCCCACACCTGTAGTTTCTCCAGCCAGCAGCGGCGCAACCTTCTCTGCACCTCCGATCGATCCTCGCACCCGCTTGGGCGTGGGTGCTGGCGCTGAGGGCAAGGTCTACCGAATTGAGGTGACGGGCTACCGGGCAAAAACCTTCAACAACATCTCCAAGTTTCGTCGTGCCAATCAGGTGTACCTGGTGCCCTACGAGAAGCTGTCTCAAGAATATCAGCGGATTCACCAGCAGGGCGGCGTGATTGCCAGCATCACGGTGGTCTAGCGCAGCTTGCGTGACTTGTTTTTAAAACTCAAATATTTTAGGAGATAGGTTTCAATGGCATCCCCCGCAATTATTGAGCTTTGGTCTGGGAGCGATTTGGAAGAATTTCAGACGGTGATTCGGGCCGTTTACAAGCAGGTTTTGGGCAATCCCCATGTGATGGAGAGCGAACGTCTGGTGACAGCAGAATCGCAGTTGTGCGATCGCTCCATCAGCGTCCGGGAGTTTGTCCGGGCGGTTGCCAAGTCTGACTTTTACCGCAGCCGCTACTTTGAGTCCTGTGCGCCTTACCGTTTTGTGGAACTCAACTTTTTGCACTTGCTGGGTCGCGCGCCCCAGGATCAGAGAGAAGTTTCTGAACATATCGTCCGCTGTGTGGCAGAAGGCTACGAGGCTGAAATCGATTCCTACATCGACAGCGACGAGTACCAGGCGGCATTTGGCGAAAATGTGGTGCCTTATTCTCGCGGCAAGAGCAGCGAAGGGAACGCCAAGCAGATCGGCTACAACCGCATTTTTGCGATCGATCGCGGGCCAGCTCAAATTGACAGCGCGGTTCAGGCTTCCCAGCTGGTCTATGCTGTTGCCACCAACAGTTCGACTGCGATTAAGCCTTCTACTGCGACCGTGATTGGTTCGGGTACCGAGAAGCGGTTCAAGATTGTAGTTGCCGGGTCAAAGTTTGACGGACCTCGCCGAGTCAGCGCCACTGAGTACATTGTCTCAGCCAGCAAAATGACTCCTCAGATTCAGCGGATTAACCGGACTTCGGGCAAAATCATCAGCATTACAGAAATTGCCTAGGGGCGATCGGGGTGAGCCATGCTCACCCCATATTTTTCATCATCTTTTTTCATCTTTTTTCATCTCAACTTTAGATTTAAGGAGTTTATGTATATGGCACTTTGGATAGAAACGGAAGCCGTTGAACTGCGCCCTAACGCCACTGAAGACGACTTGCAAACCGTGATTCGAGCCGTCTACCGACAGGTTTTGGGCAATGCGCATGTGCTGGACAACCAGCGGCTCACCAGCGCCGAATCACAGTTGCGCAATGGCGACATCGACGTTGTGGGTTTTGTCAGAGCGGTAGCTCAGTCGGATCTCTACCGTTCCTTATTTTTTGAAACTTCTTCTCCCTATCGCTTTATCGAGCTGAACTTTAAACATTTGCTAGGTCGTGCTCCCCAAGATCAGACGGAGATTGCCGAGCATGTGCTTATCTACAACACGTACGGCTACGAAGCCGAGATTGATTCTTACATTGGCAGCGACGAGTATGCCACCAGCTTTGGCAATAATGTGGTGCCCTACACGCGCGGCAATCAGACTCAAGATGGCATCAAAAATGTAGGGTTCAACCGCACCTTTGCCCTGAGCCGAGGATTTGCGGCAAATGATGTGGGCAGATCGGCAAGACTGATCAGCGATCTAGGCGGCAATTTAGCAACCAAGATTGTGGCTCCTAGCCAGGGTTCTGGTGCCTACAGCAACCTGGGCAAGCGCTTCCGGATCGCAGTGTCCAAGGCAAGCTTTGCGCGCGTCACCCAGAGCGCTGTCACCTTTGAAGTGGGCTACAGCCAGCTCTCGCAGAAGATTCGCAGTATTCAAAAAACGGGTGGCAAAATTGTCAGCGTTACCGAAGTAGCTTAACGCATTAGATTGTGCGTTAGGCAAGCTGTCTATTTTCTGAGGCGATCGCAGTGTGATCGCCTCACGAAAGACCGAGCCGTTCAAACCCAGCAAAAGAAACTTGGGCAGTGATGGATATTACGGAGTTTGTTGAAAATTCGATCGGGCGTTGGCGATCGCAGCGCAGCGCCCATCATTTGGCGTTCGGTCACTTTGAAGCCGTGCAGTCTGAGATTGATATTGTCTCTCTTTCACTGGACGACCCCGCTGTGATTGATCTCTGCCAAACCTATGAAGTAAATCCTGAAGCTGCCGTTTCGCCGTTTCGCATGAGCTGGGAGGGTCAGTCGGATTGGGAGGAAAGCGAGGCCATTAAGGGAAGCTGCGTACTGGTGCCTGTGCCCGATCCGAATCATGCCAATCGAGGTCGGCTGTTGCGAGATCAGGGCTATGCAGAAACGATCGCTGCCGTGGGTGACTATTACCTGACGGAAGACCGCACGTTTGTGCTGACTACGGCATACGATCGCGCGGCTGCCGAAGAAAAGATTTGGTTTGTCAATCCTAACGTGCGGTGTCGGGTTTCCCTGATCAAAACCAGCGCTGGAACGGGTGTGGTCACTGCTTCGTTCTCCTCAGAAATCCGCCAGGACGTTAAGGCTTGAACTCCCATTAGTCTATGAGTATGGTGTCATTAGTCTCAGAACCATCGCATGATTTAGTCACCTTGGCGCGCTGGATGTCAGGAGATTTCAGTAACGCCCAACAGGCTTTTGAAAACTCCAAAGACTACGCCCATATTCACGTTCTTTTTCGTCCGCTACCGTTTGAATTTTTTTCTGGAATAGGACTTTATTCAGAGCAGGTTTATGACTACGACTTGTGGAGACCCTATCGACAGGGTGTGCATCGCCTTGTAGATCAGGGCAATCAAATTTATATCGAAAACTACAGTTTGAAAAATGCGATTTTTTATGCCGGATCGAGTCGTGATCTAAATATTCTTAAAACCATTACTCCAGCGTGTCTCGATCGCCGTCATCACTGTTCCATGGTGTTTAAGCGAGAGGGCAATTTGTTTCGCGGGAGTGTCGAGCCTGGGAATCTTTGTCTCATTGAGAAAAACGGCTGTCAGACCTATCTGGAAAGCCAGGTAGAAGTCACAGAAACAACCTGGGTCAGCCTGGATAAAGGGATGGATGTAAACACCCATCAGCAAGTTTGGGGATCGACCTTTGGCGCATTGCGGTTTGAAAAACGGGAGAGTTTTGCCCATGAAGTCCCAAATATCTTATGACTCTCTAGCGGAATCTATTGAAGCCAAAATGCTGCCCCCAGAAGCACAGAAGAAAATGCAGTGCTGGATTCGGAGTCGGCATCTCATTTGTTCCGGCAATTTTTTTGTGTTTGAAACCGTAGACTACAGTGCAGTCGATCGCTTTTGTGATGGCGTTTCAGCATTGGGAGGCTCAGTGATTTCAGTTGAGCCGATTAGCAAAATCTGGATGGGAGATCATCGTCAAGTCGTTTTGTATCAAGCTAAAGCCAGTTTGCACACGCCTTGCCATAATCTGAAACAATATTGGTTGAAATATGGGAGCTTTCGGACTCGATTTGATAGCCAGGTCTAGCGCCGAACTATCACGTTTACGTGATTTAACAGGAGAAATTTAATGATGAATCTCAGTGTAATTGCGGCGATCGCCTATGGCATTCTTGCTATTGTTGGCGGCATTATGGGCTACGCTCAGGCAAAAAGTAAGGTTTCTTTAATTGCCGGGTGCGGCTGCGGAATTTTGCTGCTGATTAGCGCGATTCTGCAAACTCAGGGACAGACTTGGGGATTGCTTCTGGCAACGATCATCACGATCGTGCTGATGGTGGCATTTGTGATGCGATTCATCAAAACCCGTAAGTTTATGCCTGCTGGACTGATGCTGATTCTGGGAGTTCCGGCTCTGGGAGTAATGGTGAGTCAACTGGTGTCATAGCCTTTCACAGTGAAGCATAGCCGCCTCAGCGATTAGGACAGGCACATTTAGGGTAGGGCGCGAAGCGCCCTACCCTAACCTAAACAAACAGGCGACAGCTGCATTTTTAAAAAATGAGCGGCACATCAATGCGCCGCTCATTTTTTATCGCTCATTCAACTTGCTCAGGCAACGCTTCACAACTCCCTATTTGTCGCCTGCAGAAGCCGTCAGCGCGGCTCGACCTGCTTCAGGAGCCTGCATCTCTGCCTTCGAGAATTGAGGGGACTGAGTGTAGATAGAGCTGAGCAGCACATCTAAAACACCTGCCTGCCGAGCGCTATCGATCGCTTGGTGCGTGGTCAGCTCACCCACATTCAGAATCACATCATCATTTTCATCCAGAATGACACGAGTAACTGGGCGACCTAACGCGCCCTTAATCCGCTGTTCTTCGACAGTCCGAGCGCTACGCTCCTGCAAGCTTGTAGCAGTCGTCTTGATTTGTTCCCATAGACTGCGAGCACCATCTTTGATCTGGTCGGTGCCATCGACAAGCTGAGCGCCTGTTGTCTGGGTGGTTGCATTAAAGCGACCGCTGAATTGAGCTGCTGTGCCATTTGCCCGAGCGCGGATAGCAGTTGCAGTAGACAAACCAACTGCGTTCAGCAAGTCACGCTCTGCATGGTGCAGCTTAGCTCGCTCAATCACAATATCAGTCACAATTTGACCCGGAGCAGCAACAATTAAGCCGCTGCGAGTCCGAACAATTTGCTGCACTCGACGCCCCTTAGCCTGCTCAACAACGTAACCAGCTGCCGCACTATCGGCTCTTAGAGCGAGATGTTCGTGTAGACGACCGCCCGCTGCGCGATAGAGTTCATCTAGTAGACCCGACTGCTCAGCATATGCGGCTGCTGCGGGAGTGATTTCTTGACCGCCTAAAACCAGCACTACGCCATTTGT
Source organism: Drouetiella sp. (assembly GCF_059504425.1). Classification (NCBI taxonomy): domain Bacteria; kingdom Bacillati; phylum Cyanobacteriota; class Cyanophyceae; order Oculatellales; family Oculatellaceae; genus Drouetiella; species Drouetiella sp. The sequence goes on along the minus strand of NZ_JCACIN010000126.1, from coordinate 3,276 downwards.
AGCTGCCACTGTCCACTGAGAAATTTTACCGATCGCAAATTCTTTTTGCTCAGTTGGGCTAATCACGGCTTTGGTGAAAGCAATGGTTGTGTCTTGACGCACTTCTTGAAACCTGTTGCCCGCTCGATCGGCAATCCCCTGGATCTTCACACCTGCGTCTTGTGCTCCTGCTTGAAGTCGTTCAGTAGCACGCTGCCGCACATCGCCCCCTGCTGCCTGATAGAGTAGATCGAGTGCGCCTTTCTCCTCAGCCCATTCAGCGTTTAGTAGCGTAATGGACTGCCCAGCTCGGACAATAACCGTGCCGTCGGTTGCTGTGACTGTGTCCTGAGCCGTTCTACCGATCGCAAACGCCTTTTGCTCTGCTGGGTCAATGATCAAATTGGTTGCAGAAACCATAGCGCTACGTCCTGCCTCCTGGAGTTTGTAGCCCGTCTCTTGAGCAGCTCCCTGAATTTTCTCACCTGCTGTCAGCGCTGCGGACTGTACCTTCTCACCCGCTGTCAGCGCTGCGGACTGCACTTTCTCACCCGCCGTCTGCATGGCTCCCTTAATGCCACCTATCTGTTCTTCCATCAGGTCTGCTACTTCAGAAGGGACAAAGGCAACATCTTCGCCGATTTTTAGCGTGTGAGGAGCAGGTACATAGGATCGTCCAGAATACGCATCTGCAAACAGTCCTCCAGATACCTCATAGCCATCAATGACACCTGCATGTTCGTCAAAGTAAAGGTCAATCATCTTACCCAAATCACGACCATCTGTTGTCATGATGTGAGTGCCCTTGAGGACATTGTTGCGATCGAGAATTCGCTTCACTTCGGGAAGTTGGCTAACACGAACTACGGCACTCTCTGCGGGAACAATGACGGCATCTAAACCGATCGCCTGAATGCTCTGAAAGGGAATGACCTGCGCATCGCTAAACCATCCGCCTTCCTCTACCAGCAGAGCAAGAAGTTGATTGCTATCTTGGTCAAAAACCAAATCTTTAACGCGGCAAAAGCTTTCACCTTTATCGTATGCTACAACTGCTTTGCCTAGAATGTCACTTCCCTTACGCATTATCCCCTAAACTCCTTGTTGGTAATAGTCTGGTATGAACAAAAAATCGTCAAATTACTGAACAGCGTTGGGAGAACCGCTTGTAGTCGCGTCTGGTTGACCCTCAGCAGATGGTGAACTTGGCAGTTCTGGAGATGCACCATCAGTGATGGCAGGAACACCTACATAGTCACTACCGAATCCTGGAACCTCATTGATAACACCTGTATACTCTGCTACACCTGCTATCCCTACAGCAGCTAACAACAACAAAGCTACATATGCGCCGCCATTCGATGGCTTGCCTACTAATCTTGGCATGACTTTATTTTTCCTAACGTGATCTTTGATAAGGATTGGAATTCTGTCCTACAGCAGTTGATTCCTATTTGATTGCCCTCTCAGATTATTGAAACTTAATATTCGATCGTTCTTACTCTCTCTTTGGAGTGAAATAGGAGTTTACCAGCTATTGATCTGTCCTTTGGTATAGAGCTATTTAAAGTAGCAAACTATAGCACTACACGCTTAGATCCAATGAGTTGTTTTTTGAGAGCTGCGCGGAGCCGCAGCTCTCAAAAAACAACTCATCCTAACTCAATTACGTAGGGCTGCATCTACAAAAAAGCAGAGACCTAGACATTGTCCAGATCTCTGCTCTGTTCTAACCAAAGTAGATTTTAATTAGCTTTCTTCTCAAGCAAAGCTACTTTGGTCGCATGAAAGTTCGCTAAAAACAAGCTATTTCAAAGCGTCTTTTGCAGCGTCTTTCACATCTTCAGCAGCATGACGGACTTTGGACTCAGCTTGCTTTGCCTTGCCTTCAGCTTGATCTTCGGGATCACCTGTCACGTTACCGAGTGCTTCTTGAGCTTTGCCTTCAACGTTTTTAGCAACTGCTTTTGCTCTATCTTCGATACTCATAATGTACCTCACTAATTGTTTTTAAATTCGTCGATTCACTCGATCGAATATATTAACTGTATCCATTATTGCAAAACTCTTCCTCTACCTAAAGAGCGATCGTCAAAAATCATACCAATTTGAATTGGAACCGCGACAGATCCCGGTACGGGCTTGGCATTGCCAAGCCCCTTCTGAGGTTCGATGTGCCCACAAATTCGTTTAAATCAGTATCATCTACTATCAAACCTTAAAACATACAAACTAGCCGTAAGCTAAATCCAACCATCTAGCTTACGGCTCTTTAATTTACGGTTTAAAGGTCTCTAATTGTTCTTAAGCTTAGTTCTTAAGCTTAGATGACTCCAGGTCCCTTACCACGCTGGTCGCCGTCAGCAGTTAGTTTGCCTGTTTCATCATTCTCGTTCACCTCTGCCATTTCTTGAGCGCGTTCTGCCGCTAGAGCCTCTTCCTGTGCCCGCAAATCACCTGGCACCTCGTAGTACATTTCTGGCTCAACCGCGTAGTTGTTCACCAGCCCTTCTTTGTCTACCGTGTATCCGCCCGTAGTATCAATGTCTCCTGCTGCCTTATCCGCTTCATCCTGCTCAGGCACTTGCTTATAGAGATCCCCTTCGCGCTCAATTCTTGCCGCAGTCTCAGCAGGAACGATGCCACGATCGTAGGTATCTGGCGTGATATCTTGATTGCTCATAATCTTATCCTTCATTTGTGAAAAATTGACTATGACCAGTATCCATAAGAGTCGATAAAATTTCCTCTATCTAGAGAGTGACGATCGCCTCCACAGTTCTCTCTTCTGTTCCTCCGATAGGGATAGGCAAACAGGTTACATTCTCGCTGATTAACCTTCCCACTCTTCAAGTGCCAGTTCTTCCACAACGGCGATCGAAGTATTCTTGGCAGATGGGGAACCGGGAGCAAGCTGAAGCGTGTAGTTCCATCCCAATCCCAGCTTGTCTGCCCATGAAGAATTGGAGGACACAAACTGAATCCCCACGATTTGTCCCCAATCTTGTTCAAACTGAACTTGCTGAAAAAATTTAAACCTAGGTTGAGGAACACCTCTAGGCAGCTCGATTGTGATGTAATTTTGCTCACTCATAGCGCTGTTTTATGACCGACAATCTTAGTGTCGCGCCTCAGGCTCATTTCTCACGCATCCCAAAACACTTTTCAGAGCGATATTTCAGAGAACATTCCCATCTAACATGGCTCACTAGCTTCCTGAGCTAGCTTTCCGGGGCAGATTCCTAGTAGGCTGAGGCGTAAGTTGACATACTATTTTTAGACACTGAGAACCTTCCC
>NZ_JCACIN010000125.1:0-11805 GCF_059504425.1 Drouetiella sp. | reverse complement strand
AGGGCTTAACTTTATGACTCGTATTATATGTTTCCTCACATTAAATTGGTATAAGAGAGGTCAGTAATGCCAACTGCAACAGATTTCAAAGATTATTATGCTGTCCTGGGAGTCAGCAAAACAGCAACTCCTGAAGAAATCAAGCGAGCTTACCGCAAACTTGCCCGCAAGCACCATCCTGATCTCAATCCTGGAGATCAGGACGCAGAGGCAAAGTTCAAAGATTTGAACGAAGCGAATGAAGTACTCTTTGATCCGGAGAAGCGGCAGAAGTACGATCGCTTTGGTCAGCACTGGAATCAGCCTAGTCACCCTGAAGCACCAACCCCCAGTGGCGCTCAAGCTGCGACAGACGACTTCAATCAGTACGGCGATTTTGATGCATTCGTCAACGATTTGCTGGGTCGATCGCGGCGTAGAACCCGCGCGCCGGGAGGCTTTGATGGCACCGGATTTCGCTCTCAGGCTCCGGCACCGGACACCGAAGCGGCGATCGCTCTCACCTTTTCTGAAGCGTTTCACGGTGTCCAGAAGCGGCTGCAACTCGATGATGAAACCATCAACGTTCGTATTCCGATAGGCGCGAAACCCGGCAGTCGCATTCGGATCAAGGGTAAAGGTCGTCCGAGTCCATTCACTCAACAGCGTGGTGATTTGTATCTCACCGTTGAGGTGTTGCCGCATTCCTTCTGGCGATTCGAGGGCAATGATCTCGTTTGCGACGTGCCCATTCGCCCCGATGAGGCGGTTTTGGGAGCACAAATCAAAGTGCCGACCCCAGATGGCAGCGTGACGATGAAAGTTCCCAAAGGGGCGCGATCGGGTCAATCACTGAGACTGCGCGGCAAAGGCTGGGCATTGCCAAAAGGAGGACGAGGCGACTTATTTGCCAAACTTCAGATGGTTACGCCGCAAGACTTGAGTGCGATCGAGCAAGAATGCTACGAAAAAATCCAGGCAAATACGAGCTTTAACCCGCGTGCCCCGTTAGAGGAGATTATATTATGAGCTTCAGCCTTTCAAAAATCGTGGTTTCACCCACAGGCGAACAACTCTACACCTTTGAATACGCTGCATTAGTGACTGAGACTTCGATTACGGTTGTAATGTCTTATGTTGAGTTAGGCGTGATCGAAGCGATCGGCGACCTGCTGCATTCCCGTGAGATTGCCCGAATTGCCCAGATTCAGCGGTTGCGCCAAGATTTGGGGCTAAACTTAGTCGGAGCCGCAATGGTGCTAGATATGGCTCAGGAGATAGCCCAGCTCCGGGCACAGCTCAAGGTTTATCAGTCTCATCGACCCAACGCGGGATGAGGTATTCAGACCCGCCGGAAAGCCCGACGTTAGATTCTCATTCTGAGCGGCTATGCCAACAAGAGCGCAGTGAAGTGCTGCAACAGTGGGAAGATTGGCTGGAAACACCGATGTTGGTGCTGGGCTTTGCCTGGTTAGGACTGTTTATCGTTGAGCTAGTTTGGGGACTCAATCCTCTTCTAGCAGCGATCGGCACCCTCATTTGGATCGTCTTTATCATAGATTTTGGTATCAAACTTCTTCTTGCTCCTTGCAGAGTTTTCTATCTCCAACATCATTGGTTGACCGCTTTTTCACTGTTTGTTCCCGCACTACGAACCCTTCGGATTCTGCAAGTCATACGACCTTTGCGATCCATTCATGCGGTTCGAGGATTGCAGTTGCTACAGGTGATGACACGAACCAACAAAGGAATGCGAGTCCTGGCTGCCAGTATGGGACGGCGAGGGTTTGGTTATGTGGTGGGAGCAACTGCGATCGTTACCCTCCTGGGATCGGCTGGGATGTACGCATTTGAACATGAACTTTCTGTTGGCGCGGCTGGCATCCCTGACTATGGCACTGCGCTGTGGTGGACGGCAATGGTGATGACCACAGTGGGGTCTGATTACTTTCCAAAGACGGCGGAAGGACGGGTGCTATGTTTTTTGCTAGCGCTATATGCCGTTGCAATCTGTGGGTATGTGACAGCAACGCTAGCAACATTCTTTGTGGGTCAGGATGCCGGGAGTGATGACGCAGAGCTAGCGGGGGCGAAATCCATTCAAGCCCTACAGGCAGAAATTACCGCGCTGCGAACTGAGATTCAAGCCTTAGCCCAACGAGATGTAGATCCATAACCCGTACATTTTGATTATGTTTTGTATCGTACTTAATCAATTCATTCAGGAAATCAAACCCTCGTCTGTCACAGTAATAATAAAGACTACAGCAATAGTTAAATAAATCTAGTCAAAAAGGAAATACCGATGGAAACCAAAGTAGGGCTGTGGATTGACCATAGAAAAGCTGTTGTTGTGACAATTACAGAGAAGGGGGAAGAGACAAGAGAGATAACTTCGGACGTGGAAAAACAGCTCCGGCGTTCTGGTGATTCACCGCTTGAAGGTTCCTATGAATCACGCCAAGTTCCCGCAGACAATAGCCGCCAAAGAACTCTGACAGGACATCTTAATACTTACTATGATACTGTTATTGACTATCTTCGTGACGCAGAGTCCATTCTCATATTGGGACCAGGTGAGGCAAAAGATGAACTGAAAGAACGTCTTGAAGCCAATAGCCTTGGGGGTCGCGTTGTGGGTACTGAAACAGTCGATAAGATGACGGATCGGCAGATCGCAGCAAAAATTCGACAGCACTTTGCTGAGTCGCATTAGGCAGCAAAAAAATTCATTGCAAATCCATTGGCTAATTCCAAAAATCAAACCGATGAATTCTCCACTCTCCCCATTTTGGAGCTTGCCCACAGATCAGGTGCTACAGCAGGCGCACTCGACGATCGCCGGATTAAGCCGTCAAGATGCAAGACAACGTCTGAGTCAATACGGCGCAAATAGCCTCAAACAAAAACACAAATCGAGCGACTGGATACTGCTGCTCAATCAGTTCAAGAGTCCGATTATCTTGATTCTGATTTTTGCGGCAGTGTTGTCTATCTTTCTTCAAGATGCGGCATCTGCCATTATCATTTTGGCGATCGTCTTTATCAGTGGGCTATTGGGATTTTGGCAAGAGCGAGGAGCCTCGAATGCGGTTGAGAAACTACTGGCACTCGTGCAAGTTAAAGCCACGGTTTTGAGGAATGGTCAAGCTCAAGACATTCCTAACGAGGAGGTCGTTCCAGGCGACATTGTGGTGCTGAGTGCAGGGAAAAATATTCCCGGTGACTGTCTCGTTTTAGAGTCGAAAGATCTATCAGTGGATGAGGCAGCGTTAACCGGAGAAACCTATCCGGTTGATAAGCTTAGCAGCGTACTGCCTGCCGAAACTGGACTTAGCCAGCGCACCAATTCTCTCTATCTAGGCACGAATGTTATCAGCGGTACGGCAAAAGCAATCGTCATTCATACCGGAAAAGAAACTGAATTCGGCAAAGTATCAGAACGCCTGAAGCTCAGACCGCCCGAAACAGAATTTGAACGGGGACTGAGCCAGTTTGGCTACTTCCTGATGGAAGTGACGCTAATTTTAGTGGTTCTTATCTTTGTCGTCAACGTTTACCTCGATCGCCCCGTGCTGGAATCCTTTCTGTTTTCTCTAGCGCTGGCGGTTGGCTTGACTCCCCAGCTATTGCCCGCGATCGTCAGCGTTAACCTGGCGAGAGGGGCAAAGAAAATGGCGACCAAGCAGGTGATTGTCAAGCGCTTATCGGCGATCGAGAACTTTGGCAGCATGAATGTGTTCTGTACCGATAAGACCGGAACGCTGACGGAAGGACAAGTAAAAATTCACTCTGCGGTTGATGTAGAGGGAAAAGAAAGTAACCGGGTTCTGCTCTATGCTTACCTGAATGCTGCCTCTGAGTCGGGTTATGTGAACCCGATCGATACTGCAATTCGCGCCTATAAAACATTCGATGTTTCGGGCTATCAAAAGCTAGATGAAGTGCCCTATGACTTTAACCGTAAGCGTCTCAGTATCCTGTTTAAGAGTGATGGTAGGCATCTGATTGTTACCAAAGGCGCACTCAAAAATGTTCTAGAAGTTTGCTCAACGGTTGAAATGGCTGAGGGTAAAACGATTGATATTGTAGACCAGCGACAAAACCTTCACCAGCAAGCTGAAGATTTAGGCAGTAAGGGTTTGAGAATCTTAGGTATGGCTTATCGCAACCTCATCAGCATAGATCCTCAGAGTAAGCATCGAGATTCCTTCAGCAAAGAGGATGAAGCGAACATGACCTTTCTGGGCTATCTGGCGCTCTTCGATCCACCCAAAGCGGGCATTGGTGACACCCTCAAAGAATTGGAATTGCTGGGAATCACCCCAAAGATGATCACCGGAGACAGCAAGGCGGTGGCGATGAGTATCATTCAGCAGGTCGGACTGCCTAGCCCCAAAGCGTTGACAGGCTCTGAACTAGGCAAGCTCAGTGATGAAGCCTTAATGCATCAAGTTCAACAGACCAATGTCTTTGCTGAGGTGGAGCCAAACCAAAAAGAGCGGATTATCATCGCTCTCAAAAAAGCGGGAAATGTCGTGGGATACCTGGGAGACGGCATTAATGATGCCTCTGCGCTTCATGCTGCCGATGTTGGCATCTCAGTTGAGAGTGCCGTTGATGTCGCCAAGGAAGCCGCTGATATTGTATTGATGCAAAAGGATTTGAACGTCCTCGTCGAAGGCGTAAAGGAAGGACGGATTACCTTTGCTAACACCTTAAAGTATGTCTTCATGGCAACAAGCGCTAACTTCGGCAATATGTTCAGCATGGCAGGAATTTCTCTGTTTCTGTCCTTTTTGCCGCTTCTGCCCAGTCAGATTTTACTAACGAACCTCCTCACCGATTTCCCAGAATTGACAATTGCCACCGATCGCGTAGATCGAGAACAGGTCAGCCAACCCCGCCGCTGGAATATTCGCTTTATCCGCAAGTTTATGTTGGTGTTTGGGTTGCTCAGCTCGGTGTTTGATTACCTCACTTTCGGGGTCTTGCTGCTTCTGCTACAGGCTGACCCGGCACAATTCAGAACTGGATGGTTCATGGAATCCGTGATTTCTGCATCCATGATTGTGCTATCCATTCGCACACATAAGTCCATTCTTCATAGCAAACCCAGTCTTTCTCTGCTCTTATCTACGATGGCGATCGTCATTATCACACTTATCTTGCCCTATACGCCGCTTGCAGGTCTGCTGGGATTTCAAGCCTTACCCATTGAGTTCCTTTTGGTGCTAGCAGCCATTGTCGGACTCTACATCCTCTGTGCCGAAAACGTGAAACGAGTGTTCTATCAATATGTCCAATCTTGACGATGCTCACTTTAATGACGAGAAAAACATGATGAATGTGAAAACTCATACAATTCAAACATCTACTTATATATCATTTCAAACATCCTTATGTCATGCTGCTTGAAACCAGAAAAATGATAGCTTAGCTATTACATAAATGACGCATGTGACAGCTAAGACTCTCTTACAAAACTCTCCTCAGTACATCGACTCAGCCATTTGAACCACCCTCAAAAATCAAACATCAATATCATGGTAGCTACTCCTCCAAAACCAACTCTTGATACCTCAATTAGTGCATTTGGCACAGCCCGGTCTACCGTCGAGGGTGCGCCCCTCAGTGCCGAGGAATTGCGGAAAACACATGCCTATTGGCGCGCCTGTAACTACCTGGCGATCGGCATGATTTACCTACGAGACAATCCACTGCTGCGATCGCCTCTAACGATCGAACAAATTAAGCATCGTATATTAGGACATTGGGGCACCAGCCCTGGCTTAAGCTTTGTCTACACGCATCTGAATCGGCTGATCAAACAGCAAGATCTCAATATGATCTTCCTGGCAGGGCCGGGGCATGGGGCACCGGGGGTTCTGGGACCTTGCTACTTAGAAGGAACCTATTCCGAGGTCTATCCCGACAAGAGCGAGGATGAGGAAGGGCTGCAAAGATTCTTCAAGCAATTCTCTTTTCCTGGCGGTATTGGTAGTCACTGTACCCCTGAAACTCCTGGTTCTATCAATGAAGGAGGGGAACTAGGCTACAGCCTCTCCCACGCCTACGGAGCCGCTTACGACAATCCAGACCTAATCGCTGCCGTGATGGTCGGGGATGGTGAATCTGAAACTGGGCCCCTGGCAACGGCATGGCACTCCAACAAATTTCTCAACCCCATCCGCGATGGCGCAGTGCTGCCCATTCTGCACCTGAACGGCTACAAGATTAACAACCCGACACTGCTTGCTCGCGTGAGTCATCAGGAGCTAGAAGACTTGTTTAGAGGCTATGGCTACACACCTTACTTTGTAGAAGGCTCTGATCCTGAAACGATGCATCAGGCGATCGCTGCAACTTTAGATCACTGCGTTGGAGAAATTAAGCAGATTCAGGCATCCGCTCGCAGTACAGGTGTGGCAAAACGTGCCCGCTGGCCGATGATTGTTCTGCGTAGCCCCAAAGGCTGGACCTGCCCCAAAGAAATAGACGGGCATAAAGTGGAGGGATTCTGGCGTGCTCATCAGGTGCCGATGGCAGACGTAGCGACCAATGAGGGTCATTTTCAGATTCTGGAACAGTGGATGCGGAGCTACAAACCTGAAGAACTTTTTGATGCTAGCGGGAAGCTGATTCCTGAACTGAAAGATCTGGTACCCAAGGGCGAGCGCCGCATGAGCGCTAATCCTATTGCGAACGGAGGGATGGTGCGTAAAGCGCTGCGGATGCCGGACTTTCGCGATTACGGGGTTGAAGTCATCCATCCTGGTGCTATCGAGGTTGAAAACACTAAGCCCTTAGGCGTTTTTCTGCGGGACATTATGCAGAGGAACATGGACAACTTCCGCGTGTTTGGGCCTGACGAAAATACCTCGAATAAGCTCACCGCGATCTACGAAGTCAGTAAAAAGCTATGGATGGCAGAGTACTTCCCTGAGGATCAGGACGGTGGCGAATTAGCGATCGATGGTCGGGTAATGGAAATGCTGAGTGAACACACGCTGGAAGGCTGGCTAGAAGGGTATGTGCTGACTGGACGGCACGGCTTTTTCTCCACCTACGAATCCTTCGTTCACATCATTGACTCAATGATTAACCAGCATTGCAAATGGCTGGAGATTTGTCAGCATATCCCTTGGCGGGCTGCTATTTCTTCGGTTAACTTGCTGATCACCTCTACAGTATGGCGGCAGGATCACAATGGGTTTACCCACCAAGATCCTGGCTTTCTCGATGTGGTACTCAATAAGAGTCCAGACGTAACCCGGATCTATCTCCCCCCTGATGTAAACAGTCTGCTATCGGTTGCAGACCACTGTTTACAGAGCGTGGATTATGTCAATGTGATTGTGTGCGATAAGCAGCTCCACCTGCAATATATGGACATGGATACTGCGATCAAGCACTGCACAAAGGGGCTGGGCATCTGGGATTGGGCAAGCACCGATCGCGGCAGCGAACCAGATGTGGTTGTAGCCTGTGCTGGCGATACTCCAACTCTGGAAGCTCTAGCAGCAACGGTCATGCTGCGGGAGAATTTTTCCGATCTCAAACTCCGATTCATCAACGTCGTTGACTTGTTCAAGCTACAGCCGGATACAGAGCATCCGCACGGTTTGTCCGATCGCGACTTCGACAGCCTCTTTACCCTTGATAAGCCGATCATTTTCAACTTCCATGGCTACCCTTGGCTCGTCCACAGGCTCACCTATCGACGCAACAACCACCACAATCTGCACGTTCGCGGCTATAAGGAAAAGGGCAACATCAACACGCCGCTAGAGCTTGCCATTAACAACCAGATCGATCGGTTCAGCATTGCGATCGATGTGATCGATCGCGTTCCCAAGCTCCAGGTTGCAGGTGCCCATGCTAAGGAAGAGTTTAGGAATCAGCAGATCGAATGCCTTAACTACGCCCATGAGAATGGTATTGATATGCCAGAAATCCTTAACTGGAGATGGACGGCTTCTCCTTCAGAAGATCCTTCTCATGAAGATGCTCCACACTGAGTAGATTTTATCGGGTAAACAGTGCCCACTTGATATATTGGTGAACTAGAGGTTGTAACGATTCAAAGATGGTGCATCATTTGGCAGCGAATTCTCGTGGCATTAAGTTGCAAGGCGATCGCATCAAACCCTCCAGCCTACTCGTTTCTGTTCCGTCACATCACGCTCATTAGAAACTCATACCAATTTAAATAGTGTTTAAGGCAGATAAGGTATCCGGGATGAAGGGATAACCCGTGATGGAAGCAACTATTTCCGGTGTTAGTTCAGACAGAAGTTGATCGACTTTGGTTTGCAATTGAGGCACATCTTTTGGAACAGGCATCTACCTCAACAAAGTAGGTCAGACGAGCGAATTGGTTGCTGTCTTAGCTGGAGTCAATACTACTGCTGTTAACTTAAGCTCTCCATCTTTTGTATTCGTCTAGTTTATTCATAGTTTAGCTACTATGCAGGATGTAGGTACCCAGATAAGTGATTTTTGTGGACTTAGAAATTGCTTAGTCCACAAAAAATCATTTTCTCATGGACTACTGCATTTGGAAGCATTTGATGAATTGCAAAGATATAAATGAGTAGCAAACAGGGCGCAATTAGCAAATGAGTGGCGCGTTCTCTCATGCTTGAAAACTATTACTGCCTGGGGTTTCTAGCTCTCTACAGTAAGTTGAGCATCCATTCGCGTATGCTCTGATCTTAAAGTGCAGGAGGCTTGTCCGGAGCAGCATAGAGGGTTTGCGCCATCTATTTGCTAATTATGCCAAACTGTTTGCTTACTCATAGTAAGGGTGGGGTGAGGGGATAGAGATATTCTTGTCTTCTTTTGAGAGCAGAGCTATGCAAATTCAGGGTAACTTCAAAGCCCTATCAACATTGAATTACCGGGCTTTTTGAGTCTTTAATCGTACTCTAAATAACGGTTGCTCTATGAAGTGCAAAGCGCTGCTCATGATGTGTGGCGGCTGTCAATGATTGAACTGCAACAGGAGCCGTCTTTATCAGATGCGGCTTCGATAGAATGGGGCAGTTGTGAACAGGCAGAATTTATGTCAAGTCCCAGACTTGATTGGGTGTTGGGTTTGTTGTGGGGGCTAGTGAGTATGAGCGCCATCTTTGTCGGTGGGGTTGTTGCGCTCTACGTTAGCTTCTTTACGGCTGGTCAACTGGGCTTCGCCATTGAGGGTACTAATGAGGGAGCGATAGGAGTGGCTATCTTCCTAGCTTCAGTAGATCGCAAATTGCCTAAGAAAGGGGTAGGGTCAGGCTAAAAGCATTGAGATAGAGCCATGACGACCTACCCCTCTCCATTATCTCCCTCCCCTGCCTTGACCGATGAGGTGACTCTAGAAGTTGCGCTCGATTGTCTGCTGGAGCATCTGCCGATTGAAATGGAAGGGGGTTACACTCCCGAAGACTTGTTTGAGATCCTGCTGCGGGCAGCCAGTCGGGGGGACAGCATTGAACACACGGTGCGGCAACTGGAGGGGGTGCCCAGCGGCAATGGGGTTCGCTATCACCTGGATAAGCTGAGCGATATGGCATTGGTGGAGCAACAGCTCAATCAAGCATTGCAAAGTCGAATTCCCCCCAAGATTGCCAAAGGGCGGCACCGCATTGCCTTGATTTGCCCTTGATTCCCTATTACGGTAATCAAGCGTGCAGCGGAAGCTCCCTATATCTATCGTTCTCAAGCCAAAGCTGGGACAACCCGGTTTTTCGCCTACGCGACAGTCTATACTCATCTGTCGCAATAAGCGAGTCACCCTGGGCATTCATGCAGTGTCCCATCGAGAAACCTTAGTAGCGACCGTAACTTATCTCTTGGCGATGCTGCATCCCCTGCGGGTGAGGGTCAAACGCCTCTATCTCGACCGAGGCTTTTACAGTGTGCCCGTCATCCGTTGGCTCAAAGCCCTCAATATCCCCTTCCTCATGCCTGCGGTGGTTCGGGGCAAAAAAGCGGGGACTCGGCAACTGCTCAAAGGACGCAAAAGCTATGAGACTCGTTACACGATAAACAGTGCCCAATACGGTTGTGTCACCTGCCAAATGCGGGTGGTTTGCACCTATCACAAAGGCTCCAAGGGCAAGCATAGCATCCAATATAGCCTCTACGTTGTTCATCGAGTCCCTGTGGCATTGCATCAACTCCATCACCACTACAAAGACCGCTTTGGCATCGAAACCAGCTATAGGATGAAGAACCATTGCCGCATCCGCACGACCACTAAAAATCCCGTGACTCGATTGTTGTTTGTGGCTCTGGCGTTTATCTTAGTTAACCTTTGGGTGTATCTACTTTGGTACTTTATTAACCGTACTCAGCGCGGGGGGCGAGTCGTTTATCCAAAGTTGTTTAGCCTCAAAACCATGCTGGAGTTTCTTTGCCAAGCGGTTGAACGGCATTTTCCGGTTATCACTGCCATCTACTTGCCAGATCCACAATGAATTTGCGATCTACTGAGATTTGATGTCTCTCTTGCTCACAGCAGCGGTGGGGGCGGCACAGGCCTGGCTGCTCAGACAATACTTGCCAATCGCCCAGTGGTTAGGTGTGACGGTAGCAGGTGGGGGCATTGGCGCTGCTCTTGCTATCGGCGTTGGCTCATTAGGTGTCAATAGCCTAAACATTGTATCAGTATCCGTTTGGGCAGGAACAGCCATTACCCAGTGGTTTTTACTCCGGCGATTGTCCTCTCGGTCAATCGCTTGGCTGATTGCCGGCGTGGTGCAAGTCCCGATCGCTTCAAATCAACCGAACTCCATGCTTTTCCAGCCACCCATTGTCATATTGGTTTATGGCATTGTGACTGCTATCTTGATGGTCTGGATCTTGCAGAGTGCACGGATGCGATTGATAAAAAAGTAGTTCTCTTGCCTCATTTGAAGTTGTACAGCGATAAGTAATCCGTTCTTGGACAGTAATCGGGACGGCAAGACTTCATCGACTCGTAGCTGTCGCAGGTCGATCGGAGTTTTAGAGATTGAAGTGACTGCCAATTGAGTGAACGGCAAAGACTGAATGGGGACGACGATCGCTTCGGGAAGGGGTTGGCGAGGCATACATTCAATTCTTAGAGCAGTATCCAACGCTGACGAGAGCAATAGAAGAGAGCGATCGCCCTTTGAGTATTTGTGCTCATTTCTTTACTTCAGATCCCAAATAAACATCCTACTCAGAATGAAATGAGCTACGCTCTCAGGATGATTGAGGTGATTTAACGACATGCCACGCACACAACACAGATCCTCTCTAAGAGGGACTGGAAAAGGACTCAAGTAAGACAGAAGAAAAGTATATGAAACTGTCGAGCCACATGCTTTATGACCAAATTAATGCATTAAGCGGGAGAGCACTATCAGAGAAAGTTGTTGTAGAGCAATGCCTAGCGCACCTTTCCACGCCAGCGCAAGCTGTTTTGGTTGAGCTGGTAGATATACTCATCTGGTCGAGCGATAATAGCTTCGGCTAGAGCGATCGCTGATTCTAGCTGAGCTTCTGTAAGCTGCTTATAAGCGGCTTCTTTGCCACGTTGCAAGACAGTGTACCAGCACTGCCCAAACAGGTTGTCTAAAACAATACGTTGAAAGCAGTGGTTATTGCGGACAGGAAATTGTCGTTGATGAGCCAGTTGAGGCAAGATGTGGTTAGTTAGCTCTAGATAGCGATCGCGGCGTTGAGCAAGCTGATTCATTCACATTTTTTTGTAATTATGACAATTCTTGTTTTTCATGCAGACGCATTCTATCCCAGGGTTATTTCATTCTAAATAAGTCTCTGAGCATGTTAAGACCAAAGCCTGCA
>NZ_JCACIN010000124.1:0-12002 GCF_059504425.1 Drouetiella sp. | reverse complement strand
CCCACCACACACAACAAAAATGCGTAAGTCCTATTGGTATTAGATGAGGCGGCGGATGATTTATTGGGTAGTCCTCAAAATGTAATGATTTTTACGAGGTGGGCTAATCCTGCCTAATAAAAACTATTGCACGAATTACCAGCACCTATTACCGATACCCTGCTGCCTGTAGGGCAAACAGCTTGGCATACTGTCCTTCTACCTGCATCAGCTGCTCATGGGTGCCCTGCTCCTGAATTTCGCCATTCACCAGCACCACGATTTGGTCTGCCATGCGTACCGTCGAGAAACGGTGAGAAATCAGGATTGCCATCTGGTTTTGCGTCACAGCCCGCAGCTGATTAAAGATTTCCACTTCGGCTTCGGCATCCACGGCAGAAGTGGGTTCATCTAGCACCAAAATATCGGCTCCAGTGCGCATAAAGGCACGAGACAGGGCAATTTTTTGCCATTGCCCGCCTGACAGCTCTCGTCCGTCTTTAAACCAGCGACCCAGCTGCGTCTGAAATCCATTCGGCAAAGTGTCAATAAACGATCGCGCCGTTCCTTTCTGAGTCGCATCTTCCCAGCGCAGCTGATCTTCAAGATGCTCCACGTCGCCCACGCCGACATTCTCACCCACCTGAAACTGGTAGCGAACAAAGTTCTGAAAAATTACGCCAATCCGCTTTTGCAGCGTTTCAATATCCCACTCCTGCAAGTCGCGTCCATCTAGCAAGATTCGTCCTGAGTCTGGCGGATAGAGGCGGGTGAGCAGTTTGATCAGCGTCGTTTTGCCAGAACCATTCTTGCCGACGATCGCCAGCTTCTGTCCTGGCGGCAGATGAAACGAAACCTGATGAAGCGCAGGGATTGCACTGCCAGGATAGGTAAAGGAGACTTGCTCAAACCGAATACCGTCCTCCGGGTGTGCGCCATATCGGGCGTAGCCTATGGACTCCGGGACTGGCTCTTCTAAAAACTCGTAGAGGTTAGATAGGTAGAGCGAGTCTTCGTACATGCCGCCAACTGCCGTTAGGATCGAAGCAAAGGTAGACTGCCCTTGACGAAACACAACCAGATACAAGGTTAGATCGCCGAGGGAAATGCGGCTGGCGATCGCCTCCAGCACAATCCAAACATAGGTGCCGTAAAAGGTGACGGTACTAATCAGACTTAGCCCATAGCTCCAAAGACTTCTGCGAATAGTGAGATCGCGGTCTTCGGCATAGAGGCGATTGAAGATGGCGCGGTAGCGATCGAGCAGCATATCGCCGAGTTGGTAGAGCTTCACCTCCATGGCATTAGATTCGTTGGAAATGAGGAACTCTAGGTAGTCCTGCGATCGCGCTTCTGGGGTGCGCCGCCGGAACAGACGAAAGGCAGTCTGGGAGAATCGAGTTTCGGCAACGAATGCTGGGATTGCCGCCACCATTAAAAGCAGCACAGCCCAACTTGAAAACCTTAACAGCAATGCACCATAGGCAATGATGGACAGCGTATCTTTGATTAGCCCAAATGTCCGAATCACCAGACCCAATGGACGGGTTGAGGCTTCCCGTCTGGCGCGACTCATCTTGTCGTAAAACTCCGAATCCTCAAAATGCGCCATATCCAGGGTCAGAGCCTTTTCGAGAATCAAGACATTCACCTTTTGCCCTAGCAAGACGCGCAGCAGTGACTGACACAGCGAAGTCATCTGCTGACTTCCTGAAAGCAGCGCCACGGCAATTGCCTCAATGCCCAGATATTCCAATACCCGCCAGCGATCGCTTTGGAGTCCCGACTGAGTTGCCTGGATCACGCCATCTACAATGAGCTTGCCGAGATAGGCGATCGCGCCAGGTAAAAGCCCCGATAGCAGGGTCAGGAGAGCGAGTCCGAGCGTGAGCAGACGATGAGTTGTCCAAACCAGCCGCACTGCACGGCCACAATATTGAAATAAAGATAGAGGACGAGAAAAAGTCTGTAGCAGGGATTTTGATGAAGAAATGCGCATACTCCAACGATAGCGTTTTGAACCGGAAGGTCGGTTAGGGGATACGCAAGGGTTTGACCCATCAACAAAGCGCTCTGACACGCTGCAATTCGTAACGTTTTTTAGATTTTCTTAAACTATGTCTTTACAATTGAAGGGAATTCACTATCGGCTCTCAATTAATCTATGGCAAGTTCAGACGATCGCAAAAAGCGCATCATGGAGCATTTAGCTCGCAGCACCAACGACTTTTCTAAGCCCACCATCAAGATGACTGAAGAACGTAAGCAGCAAATTCAGGATCACGTCCGCCGAACTACGGGCTGATCAGCAGCATTCTGAAATGTCCATCTAAATTGAGGGTGAGGCAGTCATTTTGTAGAGGTATTGAAACGTGCCGCTTCTACGAAATGATTGCCTCACTTTTTTTCATCACGAACCTTTTTCGAGAATTCCAGTCAATTAGATCTATATTGGTCTGTTGATGCTCATTCACAGCCGAAGAGTAGTCGAAGGCGATCGGAAATTCTTAAAATTAAAATTGCTTTCAAGATTTAATTAATTCAGCTTTCTGATTAACAAAATTTGGTGTCTGGGCTTGGCGGCTGTAGGACTGTGTGACTAGAGGCTGTGCAACTAGAGGCTGTGTAACTAGAGGCTGTGCGATCGAAGCATGACGCGTGGACAGAGGTAAGACATTGATGGAGGTAAGACAAAGCGGTGAATATTTCTGACCTGTTTGCTAGGGGCGGCGTCGCCATGTGGCCCATGCTGCTCCTTTCGTTTCTGGCGCTCAGTACCATTATTGAGCGAGCTTGGTTTTGGTCAAAAATTCTCACCCACGATCGGGAAATTTCGGGTCGGGTGCTAGAGGCGGCGCGGCGCGATTGGGATGCCTCCACCGAAATTGCCCGAAAATCCAGCAATCAACCGATCGGGCGCTTTCTCTATTCAGCGCTAGAGCTAGAAAACCCTGATCCAGAGGTTTTTCAACTTGCTCTAGAAGCCTCAGCCGATGAAGAGCTTGCGGCTATGCGGCGGGGCGAAAAGATTCTAGAAGCGACGATCGCCATTGCGCCGCTGCTGGGGCTATTAGGAACTGTATTAGGACTCATTGGCTCTCTCAGCTCAATTCGGCTGGGAGATGTGAATACAGACTCTACTACGGGTGCAACACTGGGAATTGCTGAAGCGCTGATCAGCACAGCCGCTGGTCTGATTGTTGCCATCACGGCGCTGGTATTTTATCGGCTCTACCAAAGCTTTGTGGGTGGGCAGGCAAAGATCTTTCGTCAGTCGGGCAATGAGCTAGAGTTGCTGTATCGCAAAGGACGCATGTGGCAGCGCGATCGCCAACTTGCCCCTGGCACCCTGTCTCCGTCTGTCCCAGAGGAAACTTCATGAAAATCCCTAGTGATTCCCACGAGCCTGAAGTCCGGATCGAGATTGTCCCACTCATTGACGTGATCTTCTGCATTCTGACGTTTTTCATTCTTGCCGCCGTTACCCTAACTCGGCAAAACGCCATCAATGTTGATCTCCCTAGAGCAGCAACGGGCACGACCCAAATGCGCAAGCTGCTCATCGTCACCGTTGATCCGATCGGGCAAACCTACGTCGAGAAGCAGCCCGTCTCCAGAGAACAGCTTTATCAAACCTTGCTCAACTTCCGCACAACCAGTCCTGAAGGCACAATGGTGCTGTACGCCTCACGGGCAGCCAGCTACAACGATGTCGTGCAGGTTCTCGACCTACTGCAATCGGTGGGAGGCGATCGCGTGGCGCTAGCGACTTTACCTGGCTCTACTTCAGCAGAATTGACTTTACCGAGCACAGGTTCAAGTCCTCTGCCGAACTTAAACAATCTGCCGGGTTCAAATAGCCTGCCCGACTCCAGCGGCTCATCTACTCCTCAAGGTTCGCCCGCACCGCTACCCGCATCCAGCGCTCCTTACAACTTGAATCCGTCAGGTTTAGCGCCAAGTCAGTCCACTACAGGCGCTTCGACAGATGCAAATAAAGCTCGCTCAATTCCTAGTAAGCCCTAATTCACAGGGTCTTAGATTCATTCAGATTAGTCACTTAATTTTGACTAGATGTATAGCGATCGCCAGTTTGCTTAGAAAATTTAGGGTGGAGCGCTTAACGCTCCACCCTAAATTTTCCCGTCCCAACCGCCTTGGCGATTGCCATACTTCAGTAAAATCACTGCCTTATGTAAAACTTACATGAATTTAATATAAACATTGCATGGTCTGAAAAGTTTTGTTTCACCACGATACAGGCTATTTTGCGTAATTAGGGCACACTATGTCTGATGTATACCCTCAAGCGCGTGATGGACAGCCAAGCACAGGTTAGCAAGCAGCCGAGATTTATTCTCCAAGCATTCACTGGCAACGATTTTGACTTTGACCTGTGGGCACTCGCCGTCCGGCAACAAATGATGGCTACCCTTAAAAAAAGAGAGGGAAGCCGCAGTAATTGGGGACGCATTCAGCAGCACTGACTGTAGCAATTTCCAATTGCATAGACCATAGTTATTTTTTGAGAGGCAACGCTCCGCGCGGCTTCCAAAAAATAACCTATCCCTAACTAATGCAAAGCCTGTAACCAGAAATTTAGGTCAGAACTATTTCAATCAAGCTGAGGGAACAAAGTGTCGAACCCTCAGCTTTTTTGTGCCAATTTTGTGCCAATCTTTTGTGCTAAACAGCTTACTAGCTACGGTTCGTAACATGCTTTTAACACATAGATACCTATTTTAACGAAGCGATGCGACAGATAATTACTGCAAATAATTGCTGGAAACGCTTGCACCGGGGAGATCTTACCGTCTAAGATTACAAATCTAAAATCTAAAACGTCAGGGCACCCAGAAGCCGCGTTAATCTTTCCCTCGAATTGAATTAGAGTGAGAAAATAGTAAATAGCTTAGAAAAACTCAAGTAAAACTCAAGAGGTATCTGCTCTGTATGCATCTGAGCGAATTAACCCACCCCAATCAATTGCACGGCCTTTCAATCCAGCAGCTCAAACAAATTGCGCTCCAAATTCGAGAAAAGCATTTGGAAACCGTTGCAGCCTATGGTGGACATTTGGGGCCTGGTTTGGGAGTAGTAGAACTCACCCTAGGGTTATATCAAACATTAGATCTCGATCGCGACAAGGTAACGTGGGATGTGGGGCATCAGGCTTATCCTCACAAGCTGATTACTGGACGTTACAACAGCTTTCATACGCTTCGCCAAAAAGGCGGTGTGGCGGGATATCTCAAACGCTGCGAGAGTCCGTTTGATCACTTTGGTGCAGGTCACGCCTCGACTAGCATTTCATCGGCTCTGGGCATGGCGATCGCTCGTGACCTGAATGGCGACAAATTCAAGGTTGCTGCTGTCATTGGCGATGGGGCACTCACAGGCGGCATGGCACTGGAAGCCATCAATCACGCCGGACATCTGCCCAAGACAAACTTGGTGGTGGTGCTAAACGACAACGAAATGTCCATCTCGCCGAACGTAGGCGCAATTCCGCGTTACCTCAACAAAATGCGCCTCAGCCCGCCTGTGCAGTTTCTCACAGACAATCTGGAGGAGCAGCTGAAAAACCTGCCATTTGTCGGCGGCACCTTGCCGCCTGAGCTAACTCGGATCAAAGAAGGGATGAAGCGTCTAGCCGTTCCCAAAGTTGGAGCCGTGTTTGAAGAATTGGGCTTTACTTACATGGGCCCGATCGACGGTCACAATTTGGAGGAACTGATTGCTACCTTCCAGCTTGCTCATCAACAGCAAGGCCCCGTATTAGTGCATGTCGTTACCGTGAAAGGGAAGGGCTATGCGATCGCCGAGCAGGATCAAGTCGGCTATCACGCTCAGTCGCCGTTTAATTTGACAACAGGCAAAGCTGCGCCCTCTAACAAGCCCAAGCCCCCCAGTTACTCCAAGGTTTTTGCCCATACCCTTACCAAGTTGGCAGAAAATAATCCCAAGATTATTGGGATTACAGCAGCCATGGCAACAGGCACCGGGTTAGACAAGCTTCAGCAAAAGCTGCCCAAGCAATATATTGATGTGGGTATTGCGGAGCAACATGCTGTCACTCTGGCCGCAGGTTTGGCTTGCGAAGGAATGCGTCCGGTCGCCGCAATTTATTCCACGTTCCTGCAACGCGCCTTTGATCAGATTGTTCATGATGTCTGTATTCAAAATCTGCCTGTTTTCTTCTGCCTCGATCGTGCGGGTATTGTTGGCTCAGATGGCCCTACCCATCAAGGCATGTATGACATTGCCTATCTCCGCTGCATTCCCAATCTCGTGCTGATGGCTCCCAAAGACGAAGCCGAGCTACAGCAAATGATTGTCACAGGTGTAGAGCATACTGAAGGCCCGATCGCCATGCGCTATCCTCGCGGCAATGGCTATGGCGTGCCTCTGATGGAAGAAGGTTGGGAACCGCTTCCCATTGGCAAAGGGGAAATTCTTCGGAATGGTGACGATTTGCTGATGCTGGGCTATGGCTCAATGGTCTATCCTGCGCTGCAAACCGCTGAGATGTTAAGCGAACACGGCATAGAAGCGACTGTGATCAACGCCCGCTTTGCCAAACCGCTAGACACAGATCTGATTATTCCATTGGCGAAAAAAGTGAAGCGGGTGATTACGTTAGAAGAAGGCTGCCTGATGGGCGGCTTTGGTTCAGCGATCGCCGAATCCCTCCTTGACCATGAGGTAATGGTGCCACTGACCCGTATTGGTGTCCCTGACAAGCTAGTTGATCACGCCTTGCCCGAAGAATCCTGGGCAGACTTAGGTCTTACTCCGCCCCAGATGGTCGATCGCATTCTCAAGCTATTTACCCTACAGCCGTTAGAGGTATAGCTGCATTTACAGCAGGTAGGACGGGGACATTTTTGAGCACGCTCAAAAATGTCCTAGCTTGATGATTATGGCTACAGAGCTGCTGCTCTCCATACAAAAAATCCCCCAGCTCTTCATCTGTAAAGCTGGGGGATTAATTATGTTGCTAAATGAACTTTATTAAGTTCATTTAGTCAAACCCTAGAACCTGAAGTTGGTTCTGATCGCTCCCACAAAACTACTGTCGTTGTCGGAGCTATTGCTTGGAGAATCCAGATAAATCAAGCTGGGCGTGATAGCAATATTGTCGTTGACGTTGAAGGTGTAGAACACTTCAGCAACAAAATTGTTTCTCTGATTAATACGGCTGTTGACCACAGAATCAGTCGGAACTCCTGCTGCGTAAGGCGCAATTCCTGCCAGGATACCCAAGATGTTGCCTTCTCCACCCAAGTCTCTGAAAGCCAGAGTTCCCTGGAAGCTCCAAACATTGTAGTCGCCCTCACCAATCCGACGAATTGGAATGTAGGTACCGCCACCTCCAATCTCAATTGCTCCGAACTTGAAGTTAACTTGCCCCGCATAAACGTTAGCAACTTCAGGATTAGCTGCGTCGGCAGCATCTCTAAAACCGAAGAAACCACCGCGTCTGTAGGTGTTGCCGTAGGTCAGAGCTGCATCGAAGTTAGGACTCAAGAAGTTCAGCTGCGCAACGGCACTGTAGGTGCCATCGAACAAGCCATTCTTGGGCAGAGTGCTAGCAGAAGAGCTTCCCGAACCACCACCGGAGTAGCCAAGGTCTAGACCAAAATTGTCATTGAACTTGAAGAAAACCGTAGCTCCAGCGTTGCCGCCAAAGAAGTCGTACTGTGGGGGTCTACCAAATCTCAGCAAAGAACCTGATCCGCTGTCGCGGAATGGGCTGATTCCGGTGGAAACCAAATCAGTGTTTCCCAACGAGTTTGCCCAGATGCTTACCCGCGCTGGACCCACAGGAAATCTGTAGAACAAGTTGTCTATAGTGACATTGCTGCTGCCTGTTGCGGTTGGAGAGGTCGAACTCAAAGCCCATTGAGTCGATCGCGTGCCGCTGCCAAAAGCGCTGGGGTTGTTGAAATCAACAGCCTGTAGACGTGCTCTCAGCAAGTCATCGCCCGTAAAGCTAGTATCCAAGTTCAAGCGAACCCGGTAGCCAAGGTTGACCTGGTCATCCGGCGCATCGACAACACCGTTTTCAATGGGGATGCCAACTACGAAGACGCTTTCGCCTCTAAGCTTGGTGGTGGTGGAGAACTGATTAGCTTCCAGTTCAGCCGTCCGAGCTTCTAAAGAATCAACGCGACCGCGTAAGGTTGCCAATTCAGCTGCAAACTCTTCTTGCAGGCGCTGTAGGGTTGCCAAGTCTTCTGCGGTTGCCAGGTCAGCAGTGCTGGAAGCAATCAATTCGCTGATGCGATCGAGACAAGCATTCATACCTGCCGCAAATTCATAGCGAGTCATCGCACGGCTACCCTTGTAAGTGCCATCGGGGTAACCTGCAATACAGCCATAGCGCTCAACGAGAGACTGAAGCGCTTGAAACGCCCAATCTGTAGGCTGAACATCAGAAAGCTGAGAAATTGAGGTGACTTGAGCCTGAGTGTCGTCTACCCCTTCGCCGCTGTACTGAGCGACCTGTGTAAGAGATGAAGCGCCTGTAGCGGGAACCGCTTGAAT
The DNA here is from genome assembly GCF_059504425.1 of Drouetiella sp. NCBI lineage: Bacteria > Bacillati > Cyanobacteriota > Cyanophyceae > Oculatellales > Oculatellaceae > Drouetiella > Drouetiella sp. The sequence goes on along the minus strand of NZ_JCACIN010000124.1, from coordinate 3,473 downwards.
AGGTGCAGTCTGAGCAATTTCTTCAGGAACCTGCTGCGAGGAAGGTTCAGCAGCGATCGAAGCAGGAACTGGCTGAGTAGCTTCAACTGGGCTGATTTCAGCATTAATTTGTAAAGGAGCCGCTGGAGCTAATTCGCTTGCAGTCAACAAGCTAGAGGAGACTGCAACTTCACTAAGCAACGCGTCAACATCAGACTTAGACTGCATCTCCGCAGCAGTTGCGGAAGACGAAACAATGAGAGCCGCACCCAGGAAAGCAGGTGCCGTTAAAAGAGACTTCCAAAGAAACTTGGATGACATACCTGAAATTCCTCACACTTAAAATCTACGATTTCTTAAACCACACAAGCGTAATTCTAAGCTGGGAGATCGCAAAAAGACAAGAAAGTAGCGAAAGATGCTGATTTTACTTAAGACTTTTAAGAATTCAATATTCTCTTGTTAATCTTCTTAACCATTCCTTGAAGAACTGCCACTATTGCTTAACCGGGAGATAAATTTTGTGCGCTAGAGCAGCCTCTCCACACAAAATTTATTCCTGGAACTTAGTAGCTCCAAATTGCCCCATGGGAACTTCTTAAAAAGAATGCTCAAGCTCCACAGGAGCTTGAGCATGAAAGTTATCAGATAAACAGGTTAAAGGGTACTTGAGCCTTTAACCACATCTCTAGAAGCTGAATGTTGTTCTGATAGCACCTACAAAGCTATCGCCATTCGCATCATCGTTGCCAGGATTGGTGATGTAGATCAGACCGGGTGTGACAGAGATATTGTCATTTACCTGGAATCGATAGAAGCCCTCAACCTGGAACGCATTGTCTTGATTGAAGGTACCGCTTAGAGAACCAGGAATGCTGGAGCCATAGCCGGGAGTACCCGCCAGAAGACCTAACAGGTTGCCTTCACCACCCAGATCGCGAAGAGCCAGCGTACCTTGGTAGCTCCAGATGTCGAAATCCCCAATACCGATGCTGCGGATGGGTATATAGGCTACACCACCACCCACTTCTAGAGCGCCAAACTTAAAGTTGACCTGCCCACCGTAGGTATTTGCGACTTCAGGACTGCGATCGAAGATGAATCCACTTGCATTGTAGCCGTTGCCATAGGTGAGGGCAGCATCTACAAAACTGCTCAAGTAGGTCAGCTGAGCAACGATGCCATAATCGCCGTTGAACAAACCTGCACCTGGTCGGGTGCTAGCAGCCTCAGATGCAGAATAGCCGAAGTCAAGACTCAAGTTATCCGTCAGTTGGACGATCGCACCTGCACCTGCATTACCAGGCATGAAGTTGTACTGCGAAGGAACACCAAAGCTGGTTAGAGCACCGCCGCCGTCATCGTCAAAGGGGCTGATGGTACTTCTCACAAAGTCAGAGTCAGAAACGCCTCTGGCGGCAAAAGTCAGCTGTACACGATCGCCAACCGGGAAGGTGTAGAACAACTTCTGTAGGATAACGGTGTTGCTGCCTCCAACAGGGTTGCCATCACCAAACTTCCAGGCAACGCCACCCAAAGACTCCTGGCTACCAAAGTCACGAGCCTGAAGACGTGCTCTCAGCAAGTCATTCCCTGTGAAGCTAGTATCCAAGTTCAATCGAATCCGGTAGCCCAGGTTTGCCTGAGGCTCATCCGTTCCTTCTACACCATTTTCCAGAGGGATGCCAATACCAAAGATGGTTTCACCCTTGAGCTTGGTGGTGGTGGAGAACTGATTAGCTTCCAGTTCAGCCGTCCGAGCTTCTAAAGAATCAACGCGACCGCGTAAGGTTGCCAATTCAGCTGCAAACTCTTCTTGCAGGCGCTGTAGGGTTGCCAAGTCTTCTGCGGTTGCCAGGTCAGCAGTGCTGGAAGCAATCAATTCGCTGATGCGATCGAGACAAGCATTCATACCTGCCGCAAATTCATAGCGAGTCATCGCACGGCTACCCTTGTAAGTGCCATCGGGGTAACCTGCAATACAGCCATAGCGCTCAACGAGAGACTGAAGCGCTTGAAACGCCCAATCTGTAGGCTGAACATCAGAAAGCTGAGAAATTGAGGTGACTTGAGACATTGAGCCAGCTTGACCGCTGCTGCTGTACTGAGCAACTTGCTCAAGAGAGGAAACGCTAGTCGTTGCGGGCGCTACCTGCTGGGGCGCACTCTGTGCAATTTGTACAGGAGCTGTCTCGATCGCAGCCGCTTCAACTGCGGGCGCAGTGGCTTGCTGAACAGGAACAGCACTAAGTTGCGGTGCTGCTTCTGAAGACAAAGGCTGAGCAGACAACAACTCTAAACTTGATGCAGAAGCTTCGCTGAGCAACGTATCAGCAGCAGCCTTGGGTTGAACCTCTACGGCGATCGCAGAAGAAGAAACAAACATAGCTGCACCGAGCAAAGCAGGGGTAGCTAGCAAAGACTTCCAAAAAAACTTGGATGACATATTTTTAATCCTCACACCTTATAACCTAATGGTCTTTGACTTCAAAACCCGGTCTGTACAATTATAAGCACTGAGCCTGACAAGGATCAAGAGCAGAATAAAAGCAGGTTAAGAAACCCTCACCTTAAGACTGCTGAATGATCTCAAAAGTTCCTGCTTTGCGCTACTGTCCCCTAAAGTGCTGTCTAGGGACATAGAAACATTCTCTTGCGTGTTTCTTGTAGGGCTGTTTAAAAAACTATCCGCCCCCACAGATCGGCTTTCGGAGGAATCCTCAGCTAATCTATGGGGGCGGTGTAGCGGGTCTTCAAATTGAAACTAGACTGCCAGGAGGAACCCTGGCTTACAAAATCTTAGAGACGGATCTCTAGATTTAGCTCCTAGAGAGCAGCCCCGGCGCACAGCCAGCTTATATCAACTTGACGACCCGTGAATTTACTACTATCTTGCACAGGCATCACCTCCTCTTTCCTAGACGGTTAGTTACTAGAAGGGCAGAACACTCGGCTCCGGGTGTTACCACCTGATACGTAGAATAGCACAGACAGTATGCCTTGTGTACTAGCTAACGCCTTCATAATTGTTAGACATGCTTTTCAGAAAAGCTTCTCATATCAATCTAAGACCCAAACAGGGCAGATGATTTTCGAGAGCCGCGCTCCGTGCGGCTCTCGAAAATCATCTGTCACCTCATCAATTTAAATTGATATAGCCGTATTCAATTTCTTTAGAACCTTTTGGGTGCCGTGCTCCGCGCGCCACTCAAAAGGCTCCCGTCCTAACCCAGGTGAGCACAGCTATATCAGAAATCCAATGCAAGAAGCAAATCCAGTAAGAACACAGCACAAGACTCAAACGGAGTCCCCGCTTTAAAGCAAGGACTCCGTTTGACGTAACCCAGTTAAATGCGTGAGCCGCGATTACTAGAGAGCGTTACCCCGTGGCAATACCTCTTCGGGGAATACAAATTTTTCGTGAATCTGGTCTTGAGGAGCCATCCAAGCGCGGATGCCCTCGTTCAACAAAATGTTCTTGGTGTAGAACGTCT
>NZ_JCACIN010000123.1:0-12830 GCF_059504425.1 Drouetiella sp. | reverse complement strand
CGCGCGTGACAACCTTTTTCTCTTGAAACAATTTACTTTTCTGCACCACTAAGCACTTCAAGCTCAGAACAGCGTTAGTCTTGCTTCACGTCAAAAACAGGCTGCTTTAGCCGCTCGAATTGAGTTCTCGCGCGTGACAACCTTTTTCTCTTGAAACAATTTACTTTTCTGCACCACTAAGCACTTCAAGCTCAGAACAGCGTTAGTCTCGCTTTCTACAGGACTGCCATGAGCAGAAGTGCGATCGCCTAAACCCGTAACACAAACCACTTGCGAAAAGCCCTATTCTCCAGTGCTGTTATATCTCAGTACAAAAAAGTCCGTAACTAAAGCGCCACCTGAAGCTGCGCAAACAGCGACAGGCGACTAACCCTCAAAACTTGGCAACAAGCAGTTTCAAGATATGGAGGGTGTTGCCCTGAGAGGTTTTAATTTGCTGACCCCAAAAAGAGTCTGCTTTCCCAAAACAATCCAGGTTAGGGAACTGTTGAAGGAGCATTTGATGATCTTGCGGGCGAACTCTTTAAGTTCCGTTGCACTCGCTATACGTCCAAAATTTGGTTCATTGTTAAGGTCAATTCTGGGAAGGTGTGAGAAAGTATGCGATCGTCTTCTTTAAATCCAGTGACTTGATACACTCCTGCATCATCCAGTAAGTAAACAAAAATGGTGGGTGTTTTAGGGTTGCCGAGATAGCTTCTGCTGCCGATCGCCAGATAGTCTACAATCCAGTATTCGGTAACACCTAAACGCTTGTATTCATCGAGTTTGTCAATGTAATCATCTTCCCAGTTGGTTGAAACCACTTCTACCGCTAATTGAATGGGTTGATCTAAAGCTGCATAGGCAAATCGGTTTGAGTGCCAGACAGTCCGATCAACGACACTAACATCTGGATGCCGTCCTTGTTTTTGCCCATTGGAAGTCTGGGTTTCAAGCACTAACCTTCCAGTGACTCGGTAATTCAGATTAAGCCGTTCAATTTCTCGATCGAACTTTCGAATCATAAAATCGGCAATGTCATCGTGCCATCTGATTGCCCTCATCTCAACTATCTGTCCATCGACCAGTTCATACCGTCCATCTTCGGGATAGTGATCAAGAAATTGATCAACCGTGAGCTTTTGTTTTGTAAAAGCTGTCATTGTAAGCTTCTCCTGCTTTTAATCTCTAAATTTATAGATTTCAGATAGTAATTGATAGTGTGCCATGGGAAAATAAACCGTCAGACAGACAGGATACCTGTAGCTTGAATCTACAGGCAAAATTCTATCCTAGCGGTATCGGAAGCATTTCTTTAGAAGTCAGATAGGGAGAATTTCTTTTCTTGTGAGCACTCCGTTGATAGAAAGCTAGGCGATCGCTTTCCCACCCTCACCTTCCAACCTCAGAACCCGGAATTCTGATCTTGATGCGCAACGCTTCGCGAACAGAGCTTGAAACGCCGACTTCCAGGCACGAAACATCAGCCTCAAAGCACGAAACTTTGACCTCAGAACCGGAAACTTCGAGCTTCGAGCCTGGAACTCCGCGATCGCAACTCCGTTAGTCTCCCTTTCTACAGGAAACGCCGTGGTCAGAAGGGCGATTGCCTAAGCCTGTAACAAAACCCACTTGCAAAAAGCCCCAATCTCCAGTACTCTCGTATCTCAGTACAAAAAAGAGATCCGTAACTAAAGCGTCACCTGAAGCTGCGCAAACAGCGACAGGCGACTAACCCTCAAAACTGCGCAAACAGTTCGGAGGGCTAGAGGGCAGTTTATCACTCCGCTAGCCACCCTGACTTGCCATGTCTAAAAAGCACGGCAAAAAAGCAGCAGGGTGGCTTTGGATTTGGGCATCTCCTCACCCAGTTCCTCAACCTACATAGCGGAGTGAAATAACTGTCATGACCTATAGTTCATCATCGATTCAGCCCATCAACCCCGATCCGCGCATCCTCACGCTGCTCGCCATCGGCACCGAAGACAACGTCAGAGCGCACATTTTGCGACAGCACACCCTTGGCGTTGCCGAAGCAGGCGCATGGAGCCGACCTCTGCCCGTTCCCACCTGTCCCGATAAAGTCATGTGCGTTCTCAATCGCATCATGATGTGACTTGTGTGAAAGCTGGACGTTGCTGAATTGCAGTATGAATGCCCCCCAACCCCCCAATTCTGGGGGACTTTGAGTTCGGAAGTCCCCCAGAATTGGGGGCTTAGCGCCTGCGGCAAGCAAGAAAAGGGGGCGAGAAAGCTGTCAACTTTGACCTGTTCATACTTCAATTCAGCAATGCTACAACCCGTTTCAGTGCAAACTCATCTACAGGGTCTCGCGCTGATTCAGTTCAGCGATCGCTTCATCAAAAGTTCCCCGAAAGACTTGATCAGCCTGGTATTCTTCCTTGGCTTGAGCAATATTGACGGCTATTTCTGCGCGTCTGCGTTCCACAAATCGCCGTTGCATCAGCTCCATCAGGGCTTCCTGATCCTCGATCGACAAGGATTCAATATTTTCTAAAACCTGATTGAACGTTGAGGTTTGCATCGTGGCTGGATTGCCAAATCCGATCGCTTCTCCCTGAATTTTAGCTGAAGGGGCGATCGTGCCTTTCAAAGACAGATGGGTCGGATAACTACGGTAAAAGGGTAAGAAGGTAAAGAGTTAAGGAGTACTCGCCAAAGAAACACTAACTCGAAAACCGAGGTTGTTGCTCTGGTAGTTCCGCTTATTTCTATTGCGATACGCTGAGCGGCAAAGTCTGGGATTGTTGTTCCACGAACCTCCCCGAATTCGCCGAGACAGATTGTTATTCATACTAAGCCACGCACTACCGTCACTAGGCGCACCCTGATAATTTTCATGCCAATGATCGATACACCATTCCCAGACGTTGCCATGCATATCAAACAGACCAAAGGCATTTGCTAGAAAGCAGGCTACCTCTGTGGTTAGTCCTTGCCGATAAGTTCCTTTGATCCCAGTTCCGTAGGTGTATTCGCAATCATAGTTCGCTAGCTTAGGGGTGAGGGTTTCACCAAAATAGAAGGGCATGGTAGTTCCAGCTCGACAAGCATATTCCCACTCGGCTTCGCTAGGCAAACGATAAGCGCGTCCGGTTTTACGAGAGAGGCGATCACAAAACTCGATCGCCTCGTCCCAGGAAACTTGCTCTACAGGTCGTTTATCTCCTTTGAAGAAAGAGGGATCGGGATTTAGATCTAAATTGATCTTGGGCAATTGAGTAACCGATCGCCATTGCGTCTGAGTTACAGGATATTTACCCATGCAAAAGGGTTGCACCGTGACGAGATGCTGCGGATCTTCACAGGTATCCCGTTCAAGCTCATGGGTAGGAGAACCCATCAGAAAAGTCCCGCCCGGAATCGCCACCAGATCTAAAGTCACCCCATTCCCCAGGTCTTCAGCAAAGGCTTTTGCTGCTTTGCGACTGCGGGTAATCACGGGTTTTTGATTTTTGATCACCAGGATTGCCGTCTCAAACTCAAACGGCTGCGTTTTGATTGTGGGCGGGGTGTGCTGCAATCGCGTCTCTGGCTGGGTGAGCGTTGGCGGCTGAACTTGCTGCCGTTCCGCCCACTTAGGTGCAAAAAGTCGAGACTCGATCGCCTCCGCATCGCTCTCTTTCAATGCCAAGTGCGATCGGTAGTCCTGCAAATCTCGTTGGGCGAATTCGCTCAAGGGAAACTCATCGGCGATCGCTTCCACCAACGCCTCCTCATACTCTTGCAGCTTCCGCGCATATTCCCGAAACGGACGCAAAACCTCAAACTCAGTTGCGGCAGATTCCTCTAGCGACAACCCCCAGTCTTGCCTCTTATCATTGAGCAACCTACGGGCAAATACAGAAAACTTGCCCTGTGCCACCAGTCGTTCGACCTCCTTACGATACTTCAGCTTCGGGTCATCCTTGGGCGACTTTGCCAGGAAAATCCTGTGCCCTTCCCGCACCGGATAAAACTCTGGAGTCATTGCTGGAGCGGCTTCCTTCACCTTGCCCCGCACATACTCATGCAACTCATCCACCGAGATAATGCCATCACCATCGCGATCGGCAGCGCCTTTCTCCAGCCCTTCCACCAAAAAATGCGTATAGATCGACAGGTCAAACGCCTCCTGCTCAAAGGCGTACTGGGTCGAGGTCGATGCCGTCAGCAGCGCCCGTCCTTCGCCGCCCAACTGCTCATGCACGTTCACCTCGCCTTTTGCCGTCATGCCCCTAGCAAAAGCACCGCTAAAGCAGCAGTCCAAAATCACCACCTGCCGTTTAGATCTGCTGTCGTTCATCCAGCCATGAATGTCTCGCGCAGCCACGGCGGTTGTCGGTCTCAGTCTACTGCCGTCCTTCACGGTCGATCGCGTAGACAAATAAAACTCGCCGCTATCCACCGTGATGCCATGCCCAGAGAAATAGAGCAATAGCAGATCATCCTTTTGGCGATCGGCAAAAAGCGTATAAATAGCGTCCTCAATTTCCTGGCGCGGTTTGTTGATCAGCGCTATCACCTCATCAAACTCGCCCATCTCAGGATGCCGCAGCACCCGCTGCATCGCCTCCACGTCCTTTGCGGCACTGGGCAACGCAGCCAACTCCGGCTCATATTCACTGATGCCCACCAACAGCGCTACTTTTCTCATCGGTTTACGAATCTACGCTGTTTCTTTAACAAAGTCCTGCGCCGCCTTAATTGCCGCCTCTAGCTCCTCTCGACTGTGTGCCGAAACCTTTAGCTTCTTGCCGTTTGCCTCCACCTCCAGCGAGATTGGCTTACCGCCCAGACGATCGCCCAAAAAGCCCGTCAGCTTCTTAAAGTTCTCCAGGCTCACCTCCGCCGTTAGCAAGCCCACCAAGAAGCCGCCGATCGCTTTGTTGCCCTCTGGCGGGTTGGGATCGAGGGGGCGATCGGCAAACTCCACCTCATCCATTTCCCGGAGCTGCTCCAGCAGCCTTTGAACTTCCTCGTCCTTCTCTTCTGCATCCAGTTCCGGATCGGTCAGACGAAGGGTGAGTTTAACATTCGCTGGTTTTGATGTTTGCATCTCTTGCCTTTGCTGAAATTATAAAAGTACTGAAATTACATACAGTGGAACTCAATTAGCGGCATTGTTCCAGTTTCACATAGAACCTTTGCAGATTAAAACAGCAAACTTTGCCCTCGGAACGCGATCGTTCTCACTTGAAACGAGAAACTTGCGGTTTCAAATAGGAATCATTGAGTTTCAAACAGGAATCTTTCCACTTGAAACGAGAAGCTTGCGGTTTTAAGTGAGAACGATGTCACTCAAAACAGGAACATTGGCATTCTGAACAAGAAAGTTGGTGCAAAAAGAGCGATCGCTCCTCTCTCAACCCAAAATATTGCCGCTTCAAACCTAAAGCTTGGAGATTGAAGGGCAATCGCTCCTTTGCAGAGTAGCAAGCATAGAGTTGCCAACCTCAATCAACAGTGTTACCTTTGCCCTGTCCGCTCCAAATGCCAAGGTTTTGTTGTGACCAGCTATCGCTTTCCCAATAACTTCCTCTGGGGTGCCGCCACCTCCGCCTACCAGATCGAAGGAGCCGCCGATGTTGACGGACGCAAGCCCAGCGTTTGGGATACCTTTAGCGCCACCGCCGGACGCACCCTGAATGGCGACACGGGGGCGATCGCCTGCAATCACTACCACACCTACCGCGAAGACATTAAGCTGATCGCCGATCTCGGCATCAAGAATTACCGCTTTAGCCTTGCCTGGTCGCGGATCATGCCCGACGGTCGCGGCAAGGTCAATGAGGCAGGAGTCGATTTCTACCGCCGCTTAGTAGACTGTCTGCTGGAGTATGGCATTACGCCCCACGCCACTCTGTTCCATTGGGATAGCCCCCAGGCATTAGAAGATCTGTACGGCTCCTGGCTGAGTCGAGAAATGGCGCAAGACTTTGCCGACTACGCTACGGCAGTCGTGACTCGGCTGGGCGATCGCGTCACCAGCTGGATGACCCTCAACGAAATCACCTGCTTTACCCACCTCGGCTATGGAGTCGATCGCGTGCCGCAACACGCCCCCGGTCGGCAGGTGGGCAGCGACAGCGAAGTTTGGCAAACGGTGCATCATGCTTTGCTAGCACATGGGTTAGGCTGTCAGGCGATCCGCGCTGCCACACCTCAGCCCTGCTCTGTGGCGCTGGTCGATAATTTTGCCGTGACGGTGCCGATCGCCGAATCGCCCCAGCACATTGCCGCTGCCCAAAAAGCCTTCGGCAGCTTCGGCTACAACGGCGGCATTCTCTTACCTGCCCTCACCGGAGCCTATCACCCCGACTTTTTCAAGCCGGGAGCCGCAGCACCCAAAATTCAGGACGGCGATCTGCAAATTATCCATCAGCCCCTCGATTCACTAGGATTCAATATCTATTGCGGCACCTATGTCCGGGCGGCTGACAACGAGGCTGGCTTTGAAATCGTCAACTTCGCCAAAAGCTATCCGCAGATGCATATGCCCTGGCTGTTCTTGCAGCCAGAGTCTATCTACTGGGGCATTCGTCACATCAGCGAAACCTTGGGGCGATCGGATCTGCCCATCTTCATCAGCGAGAACGGCTGTGCCACCGAAGACGAGGTGAACTGGAAAGGCGAAGTGGTAGACAGCGATCGCATTCTCTACCTGCGTCAGTACCTCAAATCTGCTCACCGCGCCGTCAGCGAAGGCTATCCGCTTCAGGGCTACTTTGTCTGGAGTTTGCTCGACAACTTTGAATGGTCATGGGGATACGATCGCCGTTTTGGCATCATTCGAGTCGATTTCCCGACGCAGAGCCGCACCCCCAAATCGAGTGCCGACTGGTATGCCGAATGCATCCGACAAAATCGGGCGGTCTGATAGATTGGGCTATTCAAGATATTTGTTGTGGAGGCGCGCGGAGCGCGCCTCCACAACAAATATCTTGATAAATTGCCTAAAGCAAGCTGCCTCGCTTCATCTGCTCTCGCTCGATCGCCTCAAACAGCGCTCGAAAATTACCCTCTCCGAAGCCCTTTGCCTGATGACACTGCTTGTTCACCCAGCTTTTGCGCCGTTCAATTAGCTCAAAGAAAAACGTGGGCTGCGGAAAAATCGGCTGGGTAAAGGCTTGCAATAGCAGAGCTTGAGGCAAATCTTTTTGCCAATCGACCAGCACTTCCTGATGGGCGATCGCCTGCCACTCTGCCGCAGACAAGCTAAAGCCGGGACGCTGACGTAGCGCTTCGTAATAGCTGAAGGGCACAGACAAAAAGGAAAGCCCCTGCCGACGAAATTGGGCGATCGCTTCCACGATAGCGCTCGTTTGCAGAGCAATATGCTGAATGCCTGTGCCTCGATTAGCGTTCAAAAATTCCTGAATCTGCGAGCCTGATGAAGTCGGCTCATTGATAGGCAACTGCGCCGATCCGGCTGGATGGGTCAACACCTGACTACACAGGGCAGAGCGATCGGTCTGAATCTCGAAGGTCTGCTGGCGCTGAAAGCCAAAGACCTGCTCATACCAGGCGCTTGCCTTTCTCAACTCCCCTGCCGCCACGTTTAGCACCACATGGTCAAACTCTGTGATCCAACCTGGGTCTAAACTCTCCTCTGGCTGCTCTAACGGCTCTACCAACGTATGGCGCAAGTCTCCCCAGCCCTGAATCTGAGCTGATTTCACGATTCTCTGGGGCTGCCGAACAACTTGAGGCAATTGCGTTACCTTTGCCCCTGAACTAACGGCTTGAGCGATCGCCATCTCCAGGTTTTCTACCTGAAACGCCACATCTGCCACGCCAGCAGGATGTTTCTGCAAGTATCTCGCGACAGGGCTTTGAGCCGTCTTCGCTGAAGATAAAAAGATGCAAACTTTCCCGCTCTGGACTATCTCCGTCTGAGTTTCAAAATCTGCGTAGATTCCAGAACCTGCTAGGTGAGCGATCGGTTGGAAACCTAGTTTCTGAACGAACCAATTGCGCCAGATTACAGCATCTGCCACATAAAAGTGAACATGATCAAGGTTCATAGCCTATCAGTATCCAGCCAGTTGCCCTATCATTTTGCCTTGTTAGCAAAAATTTTACTTCAATCTACTGGCGGAGATTGGGGCATTTCTGGATTTTAGATTTCGGCATTGCTTAATCCGGCTATGAATTTTATTTTGAGAGGCGCGCGGAGCGCGCCTCTCAAAATAAAATTCATAGCTACAATCCACCCAGATTTTAGAGAACCGCTATTTGTATGCGATCGCGATCGCTTTATCCAGGCTGCTGGGGTTGTAATGCGCGGCTGGAAACTGATCGAGATGACGGTAAAGGGCGATCGGGTTTTGTACGCGACAGGTAAAGAACTCGGTTGCAGCCTGACCATCGGGCAAAACTTTGACTTTGGCAGACCAATCTTTAGGCTGTTCCCCTTGCCAACGCCATTTAACCTGCGGCGGCGGGACTTCAACCAGACGGTGATGACTCCAGTTGCAGCGCTTTCCCAGCGCGCCAAACTCCTGAAGTTCTCGGTGCAGCAGCGAAGCCAGTAAAAACGATCCTGGAGAGCGATCGCCTTCAATGGCATCCATAAAATGGTCAAGCGCACCCTCAGGCTGAGGCGGATGGTCAATGTCTTGATGCTTCGCCAGCGGCTTCTCCAAGAGCGAAATAGTGCTCAGAGATTCTGGCACTGCAACCACTAAGCCTCTACCTTCTTGCTGAGCGCGATACAAATAACTCACCCAACGTAATTCAGATTTGAGCCGCAAGCCAGATAGCTTGAGCAATGTGGCTGCCGGATTGACAGTGCTAAGCTGCCATCGACCCTGAGACGTTGCCACTTCTTCCGGAGCTAACCCACCAAAAGTAAACACTCCGCTGAGATCATCAAGCGACTCAGGTTCCGGTGGTTCTTCGGTTTCACCCAGGTCAGCCCAAACCTGAGACCGTTGCTCAGTGTCAGCTAATGCCAGCACATCTTGAATGTAGCGTCTGATCTTGTTGACCGTAGCCAGCGGAAACTTTTGAATCGACATGAGGGAAGGGCGATCGGAAACTGGAAAGAGGTGAAGAGTCTTCAGAGTAACTCAGATTACGGCTGAAGCTGTGAGCAAAATAGGGCTTGAGACTTGACATGGCAACATCTCTACAAACCCCCTCACCCTGCAATAATTCTACCCACAAACTATGAAAGCCCAGTCTTTATTTGCTATATTGAAGGCTGATCTAAATGTAACGCTGAAAACAAAGCGATCTTGATTGCTCGCTCTCAGCAAGTTTACGGGCGATTAGCACAGTGGTAGCGCACTTCCTTCACACGGAAGGGGTCACTGGTTCGAATCCAGTATCGCCCATACGATTCAAAGTGAGTCCCAACACAGACGTACCAATTTCATACCAAAAGCACTAATCTAGCAGTTCCCTAACAGAGTAGGTGTAGGTTAGTAGATTTTGGTGCGAGGGGATAGAGCAAAATACCCGGCAAGATTCAAGTCGATTCGGTTTGAAGTGCCTCTAAACGGTCAAAAGAATAAAGTAAAGCCTCACAAAAGGATTCAACCCTAAAGAGAGCATAAATTCCGGGCGCTAATACCAAACACTCCAGAAGCAGGGATGCAAACTATGAGTAGCCCCCAATCATTTACTCATTCATCAAAGCCCCCGCATGACCAGCCTGTACCAAGAGTGCCATCAGTCCGATTCGATCTACCATCTAGTCCTCGCCAAGAATCTTTACTACAAGATCAGAAAAAAGAATATTCTCTCTCATCAAAACGCAATGATCAGAGGAGTTAAGAACATTAGTGTTGATGGGACTTTGAAAGTAGGATTAAGCTATGTCGGGTTTAGTCACCCAGCCGATCGAACCTACTTGAATATTCACGGTAAATTAAGATTCAAAGGAGACTTCAGCATTGGGAGAGGATGCAGAATCCATATCGCTGAGAGAGCTACAGCTTCTTTTGGAACTGGGTTTATCAATACCGGAACTACTTTAGTAATCGACAATGGCTTAGAGGTCGGGGACGGCTGCGCTATCTCTTGGGGATGCCAGTTTCTTGATACAGACTTTCATCACGTAGAGTATCCAGGGAGAGTCGTAAGGGAAGGAAAAATTTCTATTGGGAATAATGTGCTTATCGGGTGTAACGTCACGATTCTTAAAGGGGTTGTGATTCCTGATGGGTGTGTTGTTGCTGCTGGTTCAGTCGTGACCCGACAATTTAATGTGCCGAACTCCCTAATCGCAGGGAATCCAGCCCGAATTGTGAGGGAAGGGGTGAGTTGGGGATGAGGATTGGATGCCTAGAATCTTTTTGAATCTTTTAGACTCGATCGCGCCAAACTCTAGAATCCTCTCAGCCCCCTCTAGAAGCTCCGTAGAACAGTGTTGAGATTTGTTAAGGTTCTTGGCTAAGTCTAAATATAGGTAGGGTCATACTCCTTACGAGGGATTTTAGCCAGAATCTAGTTGTGTAAGTGAATTTGAAATGACTGAAGATCTGCTCGACGTGGGTAACGCAATCGTGACCGAAGCGATTACACCTAATAAAACTGGCAAAGTTAGATTGATGGGTTTGCTGTGGTGTGCAAGTTGCTCTTCCAATCAGGGTTTGCAGGTAGGTGAAAGTGTGAAGGTCATTTAGGACAGGGACATTTGTGGTGGAGAGCTTGGCTCTCCACCACAAATGTCCTAACCAAACTGGCGACAGTTATAGCTACGGAAAGAGAAATACAGATTTATCGGCAAATTTACTCGATCGCCCCGCCACAAGAGCTACCTGCTCCTGCCGTACAGCCGAAGCAATGTCTTCCAGTGCGAATCAGGCGATCGTTCACCTTTTCCAACTTAAAGTCCTGAATATGGGAATGCGCGTGAATTTCCAAGTCCAGCATTTGGTTGAAATCGCAGTCGTATAGCTGTCCATCCCACGACACCGAAAGGGTATTACGACACATCAACCCGGCGATCGTTCCTGGATTAAATGAATTCACCAATAGTTCCATATACGCTTGCAGATTGCCCGATTGCTCTAGCCACTCCAGATAGCGAGAAATTGGCATGTTATTGAGGGTGATGAGGCGATCGAAGCTCACGCCCTGATGCTTCATCAATCCGGTTTTCCACTCTTGCTCCATTTTGGCTTGGCTGCTGGCAAGAAAAGCCCCCACCGGATTTGACATTAGGGTTAAGCGCCGCTGCGGATTGCCTTGACCATAGCCCGCTGCATTCAAGCGCCGCAACGCCTCGATCGATTTCTCGAAGGTGCCCTCGCCCCGCTGAGAGTCGGTATTGAGGCGGCGATAGTGGGGCAGAGAGCAAACGATCTCTACGCCCCGCTCTGCCAGCCATTCTGGTAAGTCCTGTAGGGTTGGCAACAGCAGCACGGTTAAGTTACAGCGATCGATCACCTGTTTACCTCGCGCCACACACTGATCCACCAAGTAACGAAAGTGCGGATTTAGCTCCGGTGCGCCGCCTGTGAGATCTACCGTGTGCGCCTCGGTTTGGTCGAGGGCGTGCAGGCAGGCTTCGATCGTCTCCAGCGTCATAATCTCGCGACGATCGGGGGCAGCATCCACATGGCAATGCCGACAGGTCATGTTGCACAGTTTGCCGACGTTAATTTGAAAGATCTCCAGCTGTGCCGGACGGAGTTCAGTCCAGCCCTGTTGGGCAATTCGAGCTGCAAAATCGGTTTGATCTGGGGACTGGGGCAGCGCGATCGCCTCTAGAACATTCATTTGATATTCGGGTGAGGCAAGGGGCGATCGCCGTTGCAGCAAAGATCCAGCCGCCCTAGAAGCTTTTGAACTAGCTAGATTTTGAGTTTCAAACGGAAGCGGTCGGGATTCTTCAAGCATGAAATTTTTTGGAGTAGCGGCTATTAACCGAGAGCAGGATCACGAATTTTGAGCTTGATAAAGCAGTTTTACAGAGCAGATTGATGCGCAGATTTATTTAGCCTTTTGGCTGCCCAGCATGATGCGGGTTACGAGCGATCGCCATAGCGAATCCGGAAGAATCGCATGCATGAGCAGGTAAGCCTCACCGTGAGGAGAATATCGCAACCTCTCTGAGCGATCGTTGGCAGCCCGATAGATGGTTTTAGCCACTCCTTCTGGCCCCGGCAGCGAATCATTGATGTTCTCAGTGACATTTCTCACCTGTTCGACTTGGTCTGCATAGCTGGGGTGACTTGCCCAGGTCACGCCATGATTGATGAAATTTGTCCTAATTCCGCCCGGCTCAATAATCTTGACTTGAATATTGAAAGGACGCAACTCATAGCGTAGAGATTCAGAAAGACCTTCCACAGCCCATTTAGTGGCATGGTAAGAGGAAGTGAGGGGAAAAGCGAGGCGACCGCCAATTGAAGTGACGTTGATAATGGTGCCTCTTCTCTGTCGGCGAAAGACGGGCAAAACGGTTTGAATCGTAGTCACCAATCCGAAGACATTCGTTTGAAATTGACGCTCTAATTGCTCAGGGGTCACCCCTTCAATTGCGCCCATCAAGGCATAGCCAGCATTATTGACCAAGGCATCAATTTGCCCAAACCGCTCTACTGTTTCCAAGACTGCACTCTCGATCGTCTCCGGCAAGGTGACATCTAGACGGGGGCAGATAACGTTCTTCGCCTTGCTCCAATCTCCCGCCTTCTGGGGCGATCGCATCGTTGCCGACACATTCCAACCTTTCTGAAGAAAATATTTGGCAGTCGCCTCGCCAATTCCACTCGAAGAACCCGTGATCAAAACTGTTTTGTCCATTCTCGATATCACTTCTAACGTTTTAGAGGTCATATAGCGCTACGCACATACGTTAGGACACTCTTTAAAGGCAGCATCAACGCAAT
>NZ_JCACIN010000122.1:0-13004 GCF_059504425.1 Drouetiella sp. | reverse complement strand
GTCCTTCGTTCTAAGGATCGTGTACAAAATAAAACCCAATAGTTTTTTGGAAGTGTGGCGCGGAGCGCGACACTTCCAAAAAACTATTACAGGTTAATTAATCTGTGATCCCAAGGAAAGGATTCAGCGCATTCGGCATAGAGAGGGCAACGACTTGTTACCGAGCATCTTAGACGGAATTTTTAATGGTCTCAGCATTGGTTCAATTTTGCTGATGGCGGCATTAGGTCTGGCGATCGTCTTTGGCTTGATGGGCGTGATCAACATGGCGCACGGCGAACTGATGATGCTGGGAGCTTACACGACCTATGTCGTGCAGAATCTCTTCAAGCCCCTGGGCGCATTTTCACAAACCTATATCTTCTTTGCCCTAATCTTGGCGTTTATCGTGGCGGCGTTGGCAGGGCTGATCTTAGAGCGCGGCGTAATTCGCTATCTTTACGGGCGACCTCTGGAAACGCTGTTGGCAACTTGGGGCGTTAGCCTGATGCTGCAACAGTTTGTTCGCAGCGTCAACTGGGTGATTGTTGCTGGACTAGCAATCTTCTGTCTGCTCTACTTTGGCGGTATGTGGTTTGTGAAGAAGCGTCCTGACTTCGATGCAATTCGGCAGAAAGCGATCGCTCTTCTCTTGCCTCTCTCAGCAGCGGTGGCGGTTGCAGTCGGCGTGTTCATGAGCCAAGCCTACAAGTCTGCCGTGACGCAACCCTGGTTTGGCGCTCAGAACGTGGATGTAACGGCTCCGAAATGGCTGCAAGGCGGTCTGCCGATCGGTAACTATCAGTTGCCCTATACGCGGATGTTCATTATGGTGCTAACGGTGCTCTGCGTTGCCGGAATTTATTTCTTCCTCAACAAAACGGCTTGGGGTCTGCGTATCCGCTCTGTTACCCAGAACCGTAACATGAGCGCCTGTTTGGGGATTCCGACAAACAAAGTTGATGCCCTGACGTTTGCGCTCGGTTCAGGTCTTGCCGGGATCGCTGGATGTGCTGTCAGCCTCCTGGGTTCCGTTGGGCCTAACACTGGACAGAACTACATCGTCAATACCTTCATGGTGGTGGTAGTGGGCGGTGTAGGCAAGCTGGTGGGAACGATCGCTGGGGCAATGGTGATTGGGCTAATCGACTACATCTTGGGCGCGGGTATTCTGGCGCTGCTGTTTGCCCAAATTCCTCCTGTTGCCGAGTTCTTTACCTTCTTTGCCACTACCAGCATGGCAAAGGTGATGGTATTCCTGCTGATCGTAATTTTCTTGCAATACAAACCTGCCGGACTGTTCCCGCAGAAAGGACGCACTGTGGATGCATAGGGGGACAATCGCATGACTACCGCACAAATTGAACGCAGCGGCACAGGGATCTCTCGGAATCTAATGGTTGAGGCGGCGATCGTCTTAGGCATTATGCTCTTCCTGATTTTTGCCCTGCCGCTCTTGATGAGTGATTTTCGCCTTAACTTGACAGGCAGGTTTTTAGCGCTGTCGATCGTGGCACTGGGCATTGATCTGATCTGGGGTTTCACCGGAATGCTGAGCTTGGGGCACGGCGTGTTCTTTACGCTTGGTGGCTATGCGCTGGCAATGTACTTAAAGCTGCAAATTCCGGCGAATGCCAGCAGTCAGTTGCCAGAGTTCATGGGGCTATACGGCGTGACGGAACTGCCGTGGTTCTGGAAACCCTTCTATTCGTTTCCCTTGACGGCACTGATGGTGGTGTTGCTGCCTGCGATCGTTGCAGCAATTCTCGGCTATCTGATTTTCCGGAATCGGATTCGCGGCGTATACTTTTCCATCCTGACTCAGGCGACGACGATCATCTTTTTTAACTTCTTTAACGGTCAGCAAAAGCTATTTAACGGCACCAACGGTCTGACAGACTTTAAGACGCTGTTTGGCATGGAGGTCAGTAAACCCGGTGCGCAGTATGTCTTTTACGTGCTGACTATTCTGTTTCTGGCAGCAACCTATGCCCTGTCTCGCTGGCTGACAAGCGGCAGATTTGGACGGCTCTTGGTGGCCATTCGGGATGACGAACCTCGTGTCCGCTTCACAGGCTATAATCCCACGGGCTTTAAGGTGCTGGTGTTTGCCATCTCTGCCGCCTTTGCTGGACTTGCTGGGGCGCTATTTACCCTGCAAACGGGAATTATTTCGCCTAACTCTATGAACATTGCCTTCTCGATCGAGATGGTGATCTGGGTAGCAGTGGGCGGTCGGGCAACCCTGGTGGGCGCGATCTTGGGCACCTTGGTGGTTAACTTTGCTAAGAGCATGTTGAGCGAAAAATTCCCAGATATCTGGCTGTTTTTCCAGGGTGCCCTGTTCCTGGTAGTGGTGCTGTTTCTGCCCAGCGGCATCGTAGGCTGGCTGCGTGAACGCGGCTCTGACACTTTCAAAAACTTGACGGGCAGACGCAAGCGATCGATGACCTATCCCAGCTTAGAGGAAGATCCGGAGGTGGACTATGAGCGAAAAAATACTAGAAATTGAAAATCTGACCGTCAATTTTGATGGCTTTCGGGCGCTGAATAACCTCAGTTTTGGCCTGGATACAGGAGAACTGCGGGTAATCATTGGCCCCAATGGAGCCGGAAAAACGACGTTTCTAGACATTATCACGGGCAAAACCAAGCCAACCGAGGGGCAGGTGCGATTCAAAGGACGCAATCTCCGCCCCTATGCCGAGTATCAAATTGCTGAGATGGGCATTGGGCGTAAGTTTCAAACTCCGCGCGTCTACCTCAACCTCAGCCCCCGCGAAAACCTGGAGCTTGCCTGTAACCGCGTTAAAGGCGTTTTTTCTACCCTGTTTAAGCGCACGCCTTCTCCCGAAAAGCGCACCGTTTCTGGCCTACTAGAAACGATCGGTCTGGTACCCAAAGCCGATATGAAGGCGAATCTGCTGTCCCACGGCGAAAAGCAGTGGCTAGAGATCGGTATGTTGGTGGCGCAGTCGCCCGATCTGCTGCTAGTGGATGAACCTGTGGCAGGTTTGACCGATGAGGAAACTGAGCGTACAGGAGAACTGCTAATTTCTCTGGCGCAAAGTCATTCCATTATTGTGATTGAGCATGATATGGAATTTGTTCGTCAGATTGCCCGTCAGGTGACTGTCTTGCATCAAGGCTCAGTTCTCTGCGAAGGAACGATCGACGAAGTGCAAAATGATCCCAAGGTGATTGAAGTTTACCTCGGCAAAGAAGAGTCTCAGCACGAAGACGACCTGCGCCCAATGTCTCAGCCAGTTTCTGCTGAGGACGCGATCGCTACCTAATCTATTCTTGCACATCCCTATTTGCCATCCTGCTCATGACTCAAACCTATTCCACCACTGCAACCGGATCAAATGCAGCCGCTTCGCCAATGTTGCAAGTGACTGGGCTGAATGTCTATTACGGTGAAAGCCATATTTTGCGTAACGTAGATTTGACCGTCCCACGCGGCGAAATGGTTTGCCTCATTGGTCGCAATGGGGTGGGTAAAACTACAATGCTCAAAACTCTAATGGGTCTGCTGAAGCCCCGCAGCGGCAACATCATTTTTGACGGGCAGCCGATTCTGGGTAAAACGCCCGATCGCCGTGCCAAGCTAGGCATTGGTTATGTCCCTCAAGGACGCGAGGTGATTCCTCGCCTCACCGTCAAAGAGAACCTGCTGCTGGGTTATGAAGCTAGAGCTACCCGACCCGCCAACACGAGCGAAATTCCAGAAGAAATTTACGAGCTGTTCCCTGTTCTTAAAACCATGCTTACTCGCATGGGGGGCGACCTGAGCGGGGGGCAGCAGCAGCAGTTGGCGATCGCCCGTGCCATCATGGGACAGCCGCAGCTGCTAGTGCTAGATGAGCCGACAGAAGGAATTCAGCCTTCCATCATTCTCGACATTGAAGCTGCCGTCAAGCGAATCGTAGCCACCACCGGAATTTCGGTGCTGCTGGTGGAACAGCATCTGCACTTTGTGAGGCAAGCCGATCGCTACTACGCCATGCAGAAGGGTGGCATTGTGGCTTCTGGCTCTACACGAGAGCTGAGCAATGAAGTGATCCAGAAGTTTTTGGCGGTCTAAATGTGTGGGTTACTGAGGGAGGCAGAAACCGCAAGACTGGCTCTTTAGGGCTACAGGGGTTGCGATCGCTAGCTCAAGCTAGGAATTAAACCCTTATCTTCGGGCAACCTAATTTCAGCTTGAGAGCGCAACTCGACCCACACTTTATATTGGCGATCGCACACCGTCACAACCGTGCGACTGCCTTGATGCGAAAGATCGCATCCCAGCGAGTAGGCATGCAGTCTAGAGGCGATCTCATAGGATTGCACCAACCTATAAATTTGTTGCCCGTAGCTCATGCCTTCGCGAATGCAACCCTCTCCATAGAAACTAAAAGACTGAATAAGCGCTTCATGAATTACGACAGGGAGCATAGCAGTGGATTTTACAGGAGTATCATTCGATGCGTTCTCCTACAGTCTCCTCAATTGATATGGGAGAGTGCATCAGCCTCATGAACGATTTTCCTAGTTAAAAGCGTCTTTCGAGATTCTTGAACCTATTTCTTTTGGCATACAAGGTTTACCTCTTGACTTCTTTTTCTCAGTAATTACCCTTAGCTCTTATAATCTGATTAATTGGCAGGTCTGAACTTAAGGCAATTGAGTTCACTGTGCGATCGAATGGAACCTCATCAGGCAAATGTGTGATGGCACCCTATAAAAATGTCATGGAATTCTTGGTGGAAGAAGAGGTTGTGCGTCAGGTAAAAGCGCTTCCAGTTCGGATTGCGTCTTACATCAATCAAACCGAGCTAGTGGCTTACGCCCTAAACCAACTGCCGCCGCTTTATGCCACCAGTGAAAAAGGCTTAGAGCATCAGCTTGAGCGAGGGAAGGTTAAGTTTGCCGCCCAAATTTCTCAGGCTGTCCAGCGATCGATCGCCGCCATTCGTCGCGATCCGCTTCGCACCTATGTTCCTTTGAAAGAGAACCAAGCAACGCCTTTTCGAGAAGTCTTGAAGCAAATGCAGAACCTTCTGCAAAATGACCAGGTTGACTGGGCAAATTTGCCGATCGCCGTTGAGCAGGCTTTGCATCGTGCTTCACAAGGCGAAATGAGTTGGGATAAGCGCTATGTTGGGCGATCGCCCCAAACGTTTCCGATGGCCAACCTCCCCTTACCGTCCAAAGCTAGAGTCGAAACCGATCGCCTGTCGAATCCATCGAGCCATCAGCCACAGACTGCTCAACAAAACTATGAGGCTGAATTTGGCTGGGATGATCCGTTGTATAACCCGCGTCTATCCAAGGAGTAAGCTATTCGCTACACTCAAGGCATTAAGCCCGACGGTCTTCTACACATCCATGATTTAGGACAGGAGCGACAGCCATGATTGATCTCTATTACTGGACAACGCCCAACGGTCACAAAATCACGATGTTTTTAGAGGAAGTGGGGCTGCCCTACAGAGTGCTCCCTATCAATATTGGCAAGGGCGACCAGTTTAAGCCAGAGTTTCTTGAAATTGCTCCAAATAACCGGATTCCAGCGATCGTTGATACTGAGCCAACCGGGGACAGTGAGCCAGCCGGGGGCAGTGAGCCAATTTCGGTGTTTGAATCAGGGGCAATTCTGCTGTATTTGGCGGAGAAAACTGGACAGCTTTTGCCCAATGCTCTGCGCGATCGCGTTGAGGTCATGCAATGGCTGTTTTGGCAGATGGGTGGGCTAGGGCCCATGGCAGGACAGAATCACCACTTTAGCCAGTATGCGCCTGAAAAAATTCCCTACGCGATTAACCGCTACGTGAATGAAACAGGTCGCCTCTATGCGGTATTGAACAAGCGGTTGGGCGATCGCCCTTACGTTGCTGGAAGCGAGTATTCGATCGCCGATATCGCCATTTATCCCTGGATTGTGCCCTACAGCGTTCAAGGACAAAAGCTGGAAGAGTTTCCCCATCTTCAGCGCTGGTTTGAGGCAATTAAAGCTCGTCCGGCAACCGTGCGCGCCTACGAAAAAGCTGAGGAATTTAAGAATCAGGCGGTTAGCATGGAAGAATCGCGATCGCTCTTATTCAACCAATCGGCAAGCACCATTCAGTAGGTGGTAATCCTCAAAATGTAATGATTTTTTATGGGGTGGGCTTTGCCCACCCCATAAAAAATCATTACATGAGTACCAGTGCCCAGTAGGTTTTATGCCTGAGAAGCGCAAATTGAATATCCGAACCGCTCCTAGATTCTCAGAGATGTTGGGTGATAGGCTCGAAAACCCTTGAGGCTCAATCCCGGC
The DNA here is from genome assembly GCF_059504425.1 of Drouetiella sp. Lineage (NCBI taxonomy): Bacteria > Bacillati > Cyanobacteriota > Cyanophyceae > Oculatellales > Oculatellaceae > Drouetiella > Drouetiella sp. The sequence goes on along the minus strand of NZ_JCACIN010000122.1, from coordinate 6,718 downwards.
AAGTATCCAGCGATTTTTGTCGGAAATCTTTGAAACTAGAATCATGTAGGCATTCTAGCGATTCTGATCGTTACCTTCCAACAGGTCTACTCGCCTCAAAATAGACATTGAGGCAGGATTGTAAACTTTGCGTGAAGTTGCTTTATGGAGAACAAAAGCTGAGGCTTTGCAGGTATTCGGGGCATTCTAAGAGGGCTAATATACTCTGGGGCCATTTTTGCTGAGGTTGTTTCTGCTAGCTCGATCATGCAACTCGATCGCAGAACTGATTGCAAAAATCATGCCTCCCAAACGTGAGGAGTTGCTCTTTTGGTTGTGTTTAACCCCCATCAGATTCGAGGCAGCGCAGCATTGGCAGGGTTTCTGACGGCAGCGCTGATAATTTCGCCGCTGCCGATGCCGATCGCTCAAGCGCAGTCTAGCCTGCCTTCCACACCGTCGCATCGACGGCAGCAGATGATCTTTGGGGTCGTGAAAAGCTCTGAAAATGCTGCTCAGTGGCAGGGAATTGTCGATCGCCTTCAGGCTTTGGGCATTGCGTATCAAGTTCTGGATTGGCAACAGGTGCGCCGCACAGAGGACTTCGGCAATCTGACGGTGCTGCTACTGCCCAACGTAGAGACGATTTCAGCCGAGCAGCTTTTAGCGCTGCAAAGTTGGATGAATCGAGGCGGCAGAGTGATTGCCAGCGGCATTACAGGAAATCAGTCTTCGCCGGGAGTGCAGTGGGCATTGCGATCGCTCTTGGGCGCTTACTGGTCGGCGGCTCTGGCACAACCTGAAACGCTGCAACGCGTTGGCACTGATCGCGATCAGGCGTGGGTGACGGCAGGTGTGAGCGATCGCCCCATCTCAGGAGGACAATTAGTTGCCGCAGGGTTGAGCAGTCAGACCGTTATGCGTTGGCAGAACGATGCGGCAAATCAGGGTGCGATCGTCGCCACACAGCAAACAATTTATCTAGGATGGGAATGGGGCGGATCGGCTTCGGCAGAAATAGATGAAAGTTGGCTGAAGGCGGCAATTGGACGCTTTGAAGATACGTCCTCCCTGTTTTCGGCGCGAGCTGCGCCAACCTCTGCGCCAACCTCTGCGCCAGATACATTGTCGTCCCAGTTGCCCTTGCCTTCCCAGTTGCCTCTGCCTTCCCGGTTGCCCACAAATCGCCCAGCCTCGTCTGATCGCGATCCCGCCGAACAAACTGCCCCTCCAGGACTGACTGTGGAACCCAACAAACTCCCCATTAGCGCTGTAGAAGCGATCGCCATGCGGCAAGAGCTAGAAAACCTGATGGGTCGTTTTGCCAGTGCGCTATTGGCAGCCGATGTCATTGCGGGCAGCTCTCGTCTCGCTTCAGAAGCCCAATTGACGGCTAGTGCTGGCGATTTGCCCATTGGCGATCGCGATCATCAAGCTTCAAATCCAACGCTACAACAGGCACAGCGAAGCCTAGAGGAATTTTCTCGGCTGGTGCGGCAGCGCAAATATCCGGCGGCACGGCAACAGTGGCTGACTACCCGGCAATTGCTTTGGGACAACTTCCCGACCGATCGCCCGATTGCAGGTTCAGAGATTCGCGCCATGTGGCTCGATCGCGGCACGATTGTTGAGGCAGGTTCGCGGCAGGGTTTGGCAAAAATCTTCGATCGGCTGGCGGCATCTGGGATTAACACCGTTTTTTTTGAAACCGTGAATGCGGGCTATTCCATCTATCCTAGCCGGGTGGCTCCGCAGCAAAATCCGCTGACGCTACAGTGGAACCCGCTGAAGGAGGCGGTAGAGCTTGCCCATGAGCGCGGCATGGAGCTTCATGCCTGGGTGTGGGTGTTTGCTGTGGGCAATCAGGCGCATAATCCCCTGGTGCAAATGCCGTCAGACTATCCAGGACCAATTTTGACAGCGCATCCGGATTGGGCAAATTATGACGATCGCGGCCGCATGATTCCGCTGGGGCAAACCAAGCCGTTTCTCGATCCGGCGAGTCCGGCAGTGCGACAGTATTTGCTCCAGCTTTTTGAGGAGATTGTGACCGACTACGATGTGGATGGACTTCAACTCGACTACATTCGCTATCCATTTCAAGATCCTAGCGCTGGGCGCACCTATGGCTATGGATCAGCGGCACGACAGCAGTTTCAGGCGCTATCAGGCACAGATCCCATGACGCTATCGCCGCAAAACCCTAGCCATCGGCAGCTTTGGCAGCAATGGACGGAGTTTCGGCTTGAGCAGATCAACTCCTTTGTGGCGGAAACTTCGCGGCTGGTGCATCGGCTCAAGCCTGATTTGATTCTCTCGACGGCAGTGTTTGCGATGCCAGAGCATCAGCGGATTCAGCAGCTTCAGCAAAACTGGGAAGTCTGGGCGAGGCAGGGCGATGTAGATTTGATTGTGTTGATGAGCTACGCTATGGACACTAATCGTCTGCAACAGCTCACGAATCCCTGGCTGGAAGGAAATTTTGGCTCGGCGCTGGTGGTGCCCGGTATCCGGTTGCTGAACTTGCCGAATGCGACGGTGGTAGATCAAATTCAGGCGTTGCGCGATTCGACGGCGGGAGGCTATGCGCTGTTTGCCACCGGAAACCTAAGAAATTCGCTACAAAGCATTTTTAGCCAGACGCAGGGAATCTCTGGAACTTCCCCTATCCCCTACCGTCAACCCTTTGCCGCCGCTGTCGCTCGCTATCAAGCGCTATTGAAAGAGTGGCGATTGTTGCAAAGCCAAAACCAGCTTTGGATTCAGGCAGAAAACCTGCAAACCTGGCAAACCGAATCTGAGGCACTCGGTCAAGCATTGGACGCTTTAGCAACCCAGCCGAACTCAGAGCATCTCCAGAATGCCAAGACTCAGCTAAAAAACTTTCAAGCCAAATTTCAGAACTGGATGCATCTGCAATCCTCAAGTCAGAGCTATCAGGTGCGCACCTGGGAGAGTCGCTTAACCACATTGGCAAATCTGCTGAACTATGGCGATCGCCGGGTGCAATCCAATCAGGATTCTAGAGGAGAGGCGCGATCGCAGCAATAGATGCTTCCGATGCTCAGAAATTGCACCAAGTCATGGGTTATGGCGCTACGCGCTTAGATCCAATGAGTTATTTTTTGAGAGCCGCGCGGAGCGCGGCTCTCAAAAAATAACTCGTCCTAACTCAATTACGTAATGCCATAACACGACAGATTGGTAGTCCTCAAGATGTAGTAATTTTTATTGGGTGGACTCTGCCCACCCTAAATGTCCCCATCCTCAGCAAACTGGCGATAGCCATACCTCAATTTATACCTCCCTTAATTGCCTTGCTACAAGGAGAAACTCCTCAAAGTCGAGGTTGTTATGTAAATTGAGCTACTCTTTAGAGCCGTTGCTCACACCTACAATACAGCCAGCTTTAAGTAAAGTTGTGGAAGCATGGGAGGCGATCGCAGATATGGTACAGCGAGAAGAAGTTGGCATCTTGCAGGAACCGGAATTACCTGAGGCTCAGGGTTTTCCAGAGCTGGCGGCAACGGGTTCGGAGCTGATCTATGGACTGTACGATCGGCCACCCCTAGCTGAGTCGTTTTTTGTGGCTGTGCAGCATGTTCTAGCCGCATTCGTTGGCATTGTGACGCCACCGCTTATCATTTGCACCAGCTTAGGGCTTGACCCCGCAAACACCAGTTTCATTATTAGTATGTCGCTGCTTGCCTCTGGCATCTGCACCTTTATTCAATGCAAAACCTTTGGCCCTGTCGGATCGGGCTTGCTCAGTTTGCAGGGCACTAGCTTTGCCTTTCTGGGTGCCATCTTGGGCGTGGCAGGCACTGCCATTCAAGCAGGAAGGACGCCAGAACAAGCGTTATCGCTGATTTTCGGCGTTTGCTTTTTTGGTGCGTTTGCTAACGTGATGCTGAGTCGGTTTTTGCATCTGCTGAGCAAAATCGTGACGCCGATTGTGTCAGGCACTCTGGTGATGTTGATTGGGCTAAGTTTGCTCAAAACAGGCATTACTAGCATGGCGGGCGGTACGGCAGCATTGCAGAACAATACGTTTGCGAATGCGCAGAACCTGGCGCTAGGGGGCGGCGTATTTTTGATCGTGATTGTTCTGACACTTGCCAAAAATCAATATGTGCGGATGGGCGCGATCGCCATTGGGTTGCTAATCGGCTACATCGTTTCTGCCTTCATGGGCATGGTCGATTTTAGTATTTTCAGCAAGCTCTCGATCGTCAGTTTGCCTGTGCCCTTTCGCTACGGCATGAGTTTTGATATCAGCGCTCTAATTCCATTTCTCATTCTCTATCCGCTGACGGCGATCGAATCTGTGGGCGATATGACAGCCACTTCTATGGTTTCCAAAGAACCCATCACGGGACCCGTTTACGTCCGCCGAATTAAGGCAGGTGTCTTGGCGGATGGTCTAAACTCTTCTTTGGCAGCTTTGCTCAACACTTTCCCCATCACCACGTTTAGCCAAAACACTGGGGTCATCCAAATGACGGGGGTGGGCAGCCGCTACGTGGGCTTCTTTGTAGCTGGCATTCTGGCGGTGCTAGGGTTGCTGCCTATTGTTAGCGGTGCTTTCCAGTCTATTCCTCAGCCTGTTTTGGGTGGAGCCACTACGGTCATGTTTGGTTCGATCGCGGTTGCTGGGGTCAAGATTATTGCATCGGAAAATCTCGATCGGCGTGCCACGATCATTATTGCAGTCTCGTTAGCGCTAGGATTGGGGGTGGTATTTGTACCAGAGTTATTTAATAATCAGCCTCCCATCATCAAAAACATGTTTGCCTCTGCGACTTCAACGGGAGGGTTGACGGCTATTTTGCTGAGCTGGTTGTTACCTCAACCTGCAACACAGGCTAATCCCTTAGCGGATGCGGAGATTGCAGACATCTAAGGAAAAGCTGAGTGTTCACACGAGATTGCCCTGAAGCCTTTACAGGCAGCTCAGAAATGAATAGGGAAACTAGATAAAGGAAGTCTCGATTATAGAAAACGCGATCGCAATTTCAATAAATCCGATCGCGTTTTTGATGCAAGGGACTTCGATTGTCGAAAATGCGACCTCATTTTCAGTATTTGAGTCTGCATCTATGAAGTTTTTGTTCGCATTTTCCGTATTTCCGATCGCAGTTTCAATCAATGGGGTCGCAGTTTCGATAAATGAGGCTTCGTTCACCGCCTTTGTGAGAAGCCGAGTCAGTTTTACACTGAGAATTTGATGACGAGCGGAGGGCTAATGCTGGATTGCGTCATCCCTCCGCTACATCCTATTCACGCTAGTTAGTAGTTGGGCTGCTTCACATCCTGTTAGGGACGACGCATTTAAGTTACCTATTAAAGTGGGTGCGTTACAATTCTGTTCTAGTACAGAAGAATTCTAACAAGGGCTGAGGCAGAGTTTTGATGAAGATGAATGAACACACAAAGTTAGGCAGACAAGCTGAACTTTCGGAATCAGAGCTTGAAAGCCTAAAACACAGTTTATGGGAGATTGATTGTCCACAGGTAACTGTTAAAAGTCGCTCACCTCAAAATTCATGTACATTTAAAGGTGCTGGTTTCCTCAAGCAAGTATTTAGCCATCAACTCATTTTTAAATTCTATGCAAACGCTCAGGAATATAGTCGGATAAATAGAAATCTTCAGCTAGGAGAAACAATCCCAGACGAAGCTTATTACGATCTGACTGCTTTAGATTACAAAGGCAGATTATGGCATTGTGAACGAATACTCATTGACATTAATAGATCTGCTTCAGGAGAGTTTATTATTCAAGGAACCATTCCAAAGATTACTTGTGAAGGAGAAATTCCACAAGAAGTAGATTGCAAAGGCAGCAGATTGGAAATAAGAGTGTTTGACAGTGTGAATATTCCTTACAACGAAAGAACGTTAACTAGAAAGTCAGTCGCAAGAGGAGTGCAGTCATCAAAATCAATGTCTCGGAATGCTTGGAAGTTCAAATGCTGTACGCTTGACTTTCTCTTAGTTAAAGAGGATGAAAAGCTTTTAATTATTAACGTGATATCTAGTGAAAAGTGTATTTCACAGTATCTTAGAGAGCGTATTCTTGAAACATTACAATTTATTCTAGGTTATCCGATTAATTGGGCTACTTCACATAAGCGAGTAGGACATACAACTGAGGTGACTTTGTGTAGTCCAAAACAACGTTCAATCAGTTCCCGATTTCAACCTCCCCTTATACTAGGCGGTTACTTAGTTAACGAATCCCAGGTTTTCCGTCGTCTATTTGAAAAGTATCTTCAACACGTAATTAATTACGATCAACCTCTACATCCATTATGGTCGCAACTTAATGCAATATATGAAGCTAGTAATGGAACCTTTATCGATGCTCATGCACTAACTTTAGCCGTTGCGATTGAGAGTTTACTGTCAATTGAATTTGCTAATCTTGGGGAGTTGACTAGCGAAGATAAGAATGCTATTGAAGAAGCTTTGAATTATGTAGAAAATTGGAATGGTAAGGAAGGAATCAAAAAGAGAATCAAAGGATCGATCAATGGACTTTACAGTATTCGAGCTGACGATAAGATGAGAATTTTAGTAGATATTGGTGCGATAACAGAGGAGCAACAACAAGCTTGGAAGAAACTAAGGAACACGAATGTTCATGATTATCAAACACATAAGTTAAAACACAATAAGTTCGTTATACCAATTTAATGTGAGGAAACATATAATACGAGTCATAAAGTTAAGCCCT
>NZ_JCACIN010000121.1:0-13212 GCF_059504425.1 Drouetiella sp. | reverse complement strand
TGAACGCTTCTCTACCTCTACAATAATGTCCTAACTCGTTCTCGTAGCGCTATAGAACCTAGAAATCCTACCGGAAGACTGGAAGCAACTGCGGAACAAGTGGAATACGTTCCATAAGGTGATCGCTAATCTAAATTTTCATGTGCCCAGAGTGCAGCTTGAGTGCGATCGCTCACATTCAACTCACTGAGAATCCGGCTGATGTAATTTCTGACGGTTCCTTCGGTGATATGCAAAGTTTTGGCAATTTCACGATTTGTCTTTCCCTGCCCCAGTAGCTTAAGAACCTCTAACTCTCGTTCACTTAAGGCTAAATTAACTGGGGTGGCACTAACAGGTTGTTGAAGCTGGGCAAAGACTTTGGGTGCGATCGTTGGTCCGAGTTGGCTATGTCCTTTATAAATGGTGCGGATAGCATCAGCTACCTGCCCAGAGGGAGTGTTTTTGAGCAGGTATCCACTTGCTCCTGCCTTCAGCGACTCCCACACATAGTCATCCTCATCAAACGTTGTCAGCACCAGGATACGAATCCACGGATAGCTGCGGAGAATTTCACGCGTTGCCGTAACGCCATCACAGGTGGGCATGCGAATGTCCATGAGAATGACATCGGGCTGAATTGTCTCAGTCAGGTCGATCGCCACTCTCCCATCCGTTGCCTGTCCGACTACTTCGATGTCTGCCTCTAGCGACAACAATGCGGCTAACCCTTCTCGAAAGAAGGATTGGTCATCAACGACGAGCACTCGAATCATAAGGCATCACGATTTCGATTTGCGTTCCTTGGTCGGAACTTGTACTAATTTGAAGGGTTCCGCCCAAGAGTTCTACCCGTTCCTGCATTCCTGGCAAACCGCACCCGGTCAATGGCTGCTCCAGGTCAAACCCGTGACCGTCATCTTGCAGCGTCACCACGATCGCGTCTGAGTCAACCAGTCCCCGCAGTGTCACCTGAGCTGCCTTGGCGTGCTTTTGAATGTTAATTAAGCCTTCCTTCAAAATGCAGTAAAGCTGATAACTCAATTGCAGCGAGAGAGCAGGCAAACTTAAATGGACTTGAGTAGCAATTCCCTGCTGGCGCATTTGCTCAATTCTTTCGTATAGCGCCTCCTTGAGATTGAAACTAGACTGCTGCCGCATGGTTTGAACCACTTGCCGCACATCTTGTAGGCACTGACTCGCCAATAAAGCGGCATTGTCTACCGAATCAAAGGCTTTCGCTAAATCACGATCGCGCAATTTCTGAGCGACTTCCAGTTGCACCCCCAATGAGGTGAGAGTGTGCCCTAAGGAATCATGAATTTCACGCGCAATCCGCAAACGTTCTAGTTTGGCACCCAACACTTCCACTTCTTGCGACAATGCTTCTGCCTGCTGGCGGCTTTCGCGTTCTGCCACAATGACAAAGCCAAGGAGAACAACAAAAATGCTGGCACTGGCATAATACAGCAAGGCATGCAGCAGCGTCATGTACAAATTAGACTGCAAAGTGACACTATCAAACTCTGGGAGTTTTCGTTGAATGAGTGACGGATACAGCCAGGTAAAACTAGCCAACCAGACCACTCCACCCATAATATTGGTCAAAATAACTTCGCGGCGACTCAATAAGAAACACGCCTTGATTAGTAGTAGATAAAGCACAAAACTAAATTCGATTCCAGACGCGATCGCAACGCCCGTCAACCCCACTTCCAGCGCAACATAAGCGCGACGCTGCCAAAGTGGGCGATCGAGCGGCAAGATAAAGCTGAGACAGAAAAAGAGCGTGCTAAACGCGATACATTTGACGATTAGCTCAGGCGTGGAGGCTTCGTCAAGCACATAAATCAAGACCGTCATGAGCAGCAGGAGCCACTCGCCAAAGCGCAGTGTCCGACGGAGTGATGGAGAAGAGCCAGTATCTAGATTCATTGAATAGATTAACCATCCTGCTCTCTCTAGTTTGCGCGATCGTCCGCCAACCCTGGTATGACACCTATCAAGTTTAGACATGACAAGTGTCATCCGTTTCCATGATAGCTGTAGGTATCTAAAACACTGTGCGTGAGTTTAGATGGTTTGTAGATGAGTCACGCAACCACCGCTGCCATAAATTCTGACGATGACGCGAGTGTCTAGCCAACTCCAGAAATTTGTGTCAATCCGTTTGTTCAATGCGGATGAACCCTCCCAAGGTTGCTCATCCAGGTTGCTCTGGAAATTTTCTCATCGTTTCATATTCTTTCACACTCATTAAGGAAGCCACTATGGAGACTGATCAGAGACAAAATTCAACGGCCAAATCAGTAACGGTGATAGACACGGACATTGTAAAGCTAAACCAGTCAGACTTTGCGATCGCCTCTCATTACCTTGCCACCGCATTCAGCCAAGATCCCCTGATGGGAAACTTTCTACCGGAAGACGAAGGAGCAAAGCAAACGGCTCTCAAGCAACTCAGTCAGGCGTTGCTCAACTATGCCCAAATCTACAACCAAATTTACACCACTGCTGATTATCCAAAGGGTGTGGCAATTTGGCTACCTCCAGACGCTTCTCGAATTACGTTGCCACAGCTATGGCAAATTGCGGCATCGGGGTTGATCACACTTCCGTTCTATATGCGTTGGAATCGAATCGTTGACTTCGTTTCATTTATTAGCATGGGGATTCAATTGCATGAGAAGTTTTCGCCTGAACCGCACTGGTATTTAGCAATGTTGGGAGTATCGCCAGAATACCAGGGTCAAGGAATCGGCGGAAAGCTGATTCAACCTGTGCTGCAAGCCGCCGATCGCACCAAGACCCCTTGTTACTTGGAAACGTCTACGGCTGCGGCTGTGCGATTCTACCAGCGACACGGTTTTGAAATTGTTGATCAAAGACTGTTTGCAAATCGGGAGTATTGGGCGATGAAACGCAATCCTCAAGGTTGACTTTGTATCAGCAATTTTAATGGAGCAATGATCACTTTCAGGTTCGCCTTCCGCGTGATTTGCCAAATGATGACAGCAGTAATGCTCTGAATAACCACAAACCGTCGCTTTGGAGTCGTTCCATCATGTTAACCATCCAATATCTAACCAAAGCATTGACGGTTTGGGGGATTGGGTTCTTTCCCTACTTTGAGGTCTATGCCGCTGTTGCCGCCGGAATGGCAATGGGATTAGATGCCCTTTCATCGGTTGTCTGGGGTGTGTTGGGTAACTTTACCCCCATTCCATTATTGTTGTGGGGCTATGGCCGCCTGATGCAAATTCCCCAACTGCGCGCCTGGTTATCGCGCCTAGAGCAACGGGGGGGACGCAAAGTCAAAAATGCCTTCGATCGCTATGGTGCCTGGTTTCTGATTCTGATGACTCCGATCTTAGGCAGTTGGACAATCGCCGTTGTTGGACCCATCACCGGCATTCACCCTAAACGAATTCTGTTGTTTTCTTTGATTGGTATCACGCTCTACGGAGTGGTTACAGCGGGGGCGATCGCATCCGGCATGAATTGGTTTAGCAACCGCTAATCTTCCCGTTCAAAGTTTGTTTCTAGTGAGTTCACTGTTCTCGGTCAGATAGCGCGAATCTGGCTCGGTTTGTCATGCAAACGTTTTGTTCCTATTCCATTCAAGGAGATTGGTCATGCAAGCACAACCTGTTAAAATTTCAACGGCTGAACGGTTTAGTAATCCGTTTCCCTGGTATGCCAAAATGCGCCGCGAAGCACCCGTGTTCTACGACACAGAGCCGCAAAGCTGGATGGTATTTCGCTATGAAGATGTGAAATATGTCTTTGCAAACTGGCAACTGTTTTCATCGAAAGTGCCGCATCCGCCAGAGCAAACTGACTTTACCCAAAGCCTCAATTTCACTGACCCGCCCAAGCATCGCTCGCTCCGCTCACTGGTGGCAAAAGTATTCACCGCTCGGCGTGTGGAAGAACTCGCGCCGCGCATTACACAAATTACTCAGGAACTGATTGACCAAGTTCAAGCTCAACATCGCATGGATTTTGTGCATGACCTAGCAATACCGCTGCCCGTCATTGTGATTGCCGAAATTCTCGGCGTTCCAGTTGCCGATCGCGCTGACTTCAAACGCTGGTCAGATGGAATCGTTGTCCTTGATCCGGCCGCATTGAAAGCAATGGCAGACTACTTTCGGCATTTGCTAGCAGAGCGGCGCAAGCAACCTGGAAAGGATTTGATCAGCGATTTGATTGCCGCCCATGAAGCGGGCGAAACCCTGACAGCACAAGAACTAGTCGATTTCTGCATTGTGCTACTGGTGGGCGGTAATGAGACGACGACCAATCTGCTGGGCAATGCGATTCTTTGCTTCCATGAGTATCCAGAAGCGTATAAGCGGCTGAAGCAAGACCCCGACTTGTTGCCTTTAGCGATCGAGGAAGTGTTGCGCTATCGCTCATCGATTCAGGGCATTGAACGCTTTACCAAAGTCGAAACGCAATTGGGTGGACAGACGATTCCAGCAGGACAGATGGTAACGGTCTGGATGGGATCAGCAAACCGCGATACTGCCCAGTTCGACCGCGCTGAAGAATTTGTGGTCGATCGTGACCCGAATCCGCACGTCGCGTTTGGCAATGGCATTCACTTCTGCCTGGGTGCACCCCTGGCTCGACTGGAAGCTGCGATCGTGCTGCGGGCGGTGCTAGAGCGGCTGCCCAATCTGCAAATTGATCCGGCTGCAACGCTGGAATTCATCCCCACAACGACTGTGCATGGACTCACATCGCTGCCTGTGTTGTTCTAATGTCACTGCCTACTCGATTGCCAACAGTTTCAATCAGCAGACGGAGTGAACTGTGAGGAGTGGCAAGAGTGCAGCAGTAAGCAGTTGCTGTTGCACTCCTTTCGACCACCGTCAGTGATCAGGTTCAAAAAGTTTGAATACCCAGTTGAGGAAAACAATGCACTCAACAATTTCGCAGAACTCAACAACGGCAACGAAGTCGGGTCAGGAACTCTCCCAATACGTCGCATTTTTGCATTGCTATATTACAGGTCAACCTCAGCAAACATTGACGCTTGAGCAGCAAACCAATTAGAAAAGTTCATTTCCCGTCGAATTTGAGTATTAAGCGATGCAGCACCCACTCCAAAATGTAAATTTTCGACTGCTTTGGCTAGGACAATCCTTGATTCTCTGTGCGGCGCAGTTTTGGCTAGTGGCTTTGACCTGGCTCGTGTTGCAAAAAACCGGATCGGGAACGGCGATCGGAACTGTCCTCCTTGCTGCCGCTGTGCCTCGCGCCTTACTGACTCTGGTGGGTGGAGCCATCAGCGATCGCCACTCTGTTGTGGTAATGGGCTTGCGCTGGCTACAAACGATTCTCAGACGGAGGTTAAATCCGCCTGAGAATTGGACACTTGTTACAGGAGATATGCAGCAACCTCTGCTTGCCGAGGTCAGGATAATCGTGGCTACGTGATCCCAACGACAGAGGTTTAAAACAGGAGATAAATCATCATGAACATTCAACAACTGACCAAACCGAGTAATCGCTGGATGCTAGGTCTGATGGCAGGCGGGGTGTTGTTTACAGGTGGCATTGCTTACTATGGCATTTCGCAATTTATTATGGCGAAGCCAGTAGAGAACACTCAGACCACCCCAATTATTAAGTCTATTGTGGCACTGGGTCGGTTGGAACCTGAAACTGAGGTGACAAAAGTGTCAGTTCCAGCGACGCTCAGTAACGATCGCGTGGCTCAACTGCTTGTCAAACGAGGCGATCGTGTCCAAGCCAATCAAGTGATTGCGATTCTAGATAGCCGCGATCGTTTGCAGGGCGCTCTCCTAGAAGCCGAACAACAAGTCGCCGTTACCCAAGCGGAGCTTGCCCAGGTTAAAGCCGGCGCAAAATCGGGTGAAATTGAGGCACAACAAGCAGAGATTGGGCGTTTGCAAGCGGAATTAGCAGGTGAAACTCGGCGACAGCAAGCAAGCCTAGCGAGTTTAGAGGCTGAGGTCAATAATGCTCGCTCTGAATACAACCGCTATCAATTGCTCTATCAGGAGGGAGCAATCTCTGCCTCTCAGTTTGACCAGAGGCGACTAGCTTTCCAAAAAGCGCAAGCACAATTTAATGAAGGCAAAGCGAATCAAAGCCGGACGACTGATACATTGCAAGCGCAGATTGAGTCCGCTAGAGCCAACTTGAATCGCATTGCAGAGGTGCGCCCAACCGATGTGCAGACTGCACAGGCGAAAGTTGACCAAGTGATCGCCGTGGCTCAACGAGCAAAAGCGGATTTGAAACAAGCAGAGGTGCGATCGCCCCAAGCAGGGCAAATTCTGGAAATCTATGCCAAAGCGGGAGAAGTGGTGGGTGAAAAAGGCATTGCCGATCTGGGGCAAACTCGCCAAATGCGAGTGGTTGCCGAAGTTTATCAAAGTGATATCAGAAAAATTCGCATCGGGCAACAGGCAGTGATTACAGGTGAACCTTTCTCTGAAGAACTGCGCGGCACAGTCGAGGAGATTGGGCTGCAAGTGAGTCAGCAGGAGATCTTCAATAATCAACCGGGCGAGAATCTGGATCAGCGGGTAGTTAAAGTCAGGATTCGGCTCAATGCAGCCAGCAGCGATCGTGTTGCAGGATTGACAAATTTACAGGTGCAGGTCGCCATTCAACCCTAGATGCTCAGATTCTCGCTGATAACTAATCAGTTGACTCACACCTTTCTGTAACAGAGCAAAGAAGATGGTGCAGACATTGTACACAACAAACCTAGAGAGACTTTCAAGCTGTGAAATGGAAGTTCTCAAGTTACTCGTTGAAGGACAAAGTAATACTGAAATTGCTGGGGTGTTGTATGTCAGTCCCAATACTGTCAAAACGCATGTCAGAAGTATTTTGAGCAAATTTGGAGTTGATAATCGCGTTCAAGCGGTTGTTTTTGCCCTCCGTCATGGTTTAGTCTAAAGCGTGGAAAAGAGTCACCTATGTTTCGTAACCTATTTCGTAAAACACCCCTGGCATGGTTTCAGCTAAAACGGGAAAAAACCCGTCTTGCGGTGGCTTTAGCGGGAATTGCCTTCGCCGATATTCTGATGTTCTTTCAACTGGGGTTGCTGGATGCGCTGTTTGAGTCTGTCGTAAAACCCTACACCTCGCTGCAAGGGGATTTATTTCTAATTAATCCGTTGTTTGAGAGCCTAAATGTGGTCAGAAGCTTTCCTAGAAAGCAACTCTATCAGGCAGCAGGAGCTAAAGAAGTTGAATCGATCAACTATCTCTATGTGGGTCAGGGCGAGTGGCGCAATGCTCAAACCCGAACGAATCAGCCCACAATGGTTTTTGCTATTAATCCCCATAACTCAGCAATCACGCTGCCAGATGTACAAGCACACCAGAATGAACTGAAGTTGCTGAACCGAATGCTCTACGATCGCGCTGGTGCAGAACATTTTTTTGGCAATGTCGTTCAAGAACTTCAGCAGTCTGGCTCGGTGCCAATTCAATTTAATAACTTTCAAGTCGAGGTAGTTGGAACGTTTGTCATGGGAGCATCATTCGCTGCCAATGGGAATGTCATTACGAGTCATTCAACTTTCCTCCGGCTCTTTCCAGCCCGCAAGCCCAATGAAATTGATATTGGAGCCATCCAGTTGAAACCGGGCACCGATGTTAAGCAAGTTCAAGCCGCGATGCAATCGGAGCTTAAAAGCGTGCTGATCCTGACGCATGAAGAGTTTATGGCACACGAAAAGAAATACTGGGAAGCCACCAGCCCGATCGGAATTTTGTTTGGCTTTGGCGCAGTCATTGGTTTTATCGTTGGCACCATTATCGTCTATCAAATTCTCTATTCCGATGTATCAGACCATCTGCCAGAATATGCCACGTTGAAAGCAATGGGCTACAGCGACGGTTACTTGGTTGGCGTACTCATCCAGGAAGCGCTGATTATGGCAGTTCTAGGATTCATTCCAGGATTTGTCATTTCGATCGGGCTGTATTCCGTCGCTGCCGCTGCAACTTTTCTACCGATTGGTATGACAATCAGCCGCGCACTGCTTGTGTTGACGTTAACGATTGTCATGTGTGCAGCATCAGGAGGAATTGCAATGCGTAAACTGCAATCTGCTGATCCGGCTGATATTTTCTAGTTCTTACCTGGTGTAATCAGATGCCATCCTTGCTTGCTTATCTTGTTGCGATCGCGGCACTAGACAGCCTCAACCCCACTACTACAGCAATCCAAATTTATCTGCTCAGTACGCCCAAGCCAGTTCCTCGCTCAGTTTCATTCATTGCGGGAGTGTTTATCACCTATTGGATAGCTGGATTGGCAGTGACACTTGGAGCAAGTCAGTTGACCATCAATTTACCAGGTCTGCCACCTTTACTGATGTACACGTTGCAACTGATCATTGGCATCGTTCTACTCTTGGTAGGTTGGAACCTTAACAAGTTTGCTGGTGATTCCCAAGAAGCTAAACGCCCTGCTCAATTAACGATCGCTCAAACCTTTCTATTTGGCAGCGCTGCAACGCTTTGGGACTTCCCGACAGCGTTGCCTTACCTGGCAGCGATCGAGCGAATTGTGCGATCGCAGTTTGATCTCTTCACCACAATGGGTATTCTAGCAATCTACAACATAATCTTCGTTCTACCGCTGATTGTGCTATTGGGACTCTATATCTATCTAGGCGAACACAGCACTAGTTTAATGCATAGGTTTAACCGATCAATTCAGAAGTGGGGACCCAGAATATTACGAGTTTTGCTGATTGGATTAGGTATCCTCCTAATTGCAGACTGTATTGCTTTTGCTCTAGGTCATCCAATTTTTTGATTGCTTACTCACATACAAGAACAAATGCAATGATTCAAACTTGGCAGTCAGATCAATCTCACTCAACAGCAGCAGAACCAGTTATTTCTGCTCGGCAGCTTAATCACTACTTTGGCAGTGGCGAACTCCGCAAACAAGCCTTATTTGACATCAATTTAGATATTTACGCAGGCGAAATCATTATCATGACGGGTCCCTCTGGCTCTGGCAAAACTACCCTGCTAACGCTAATGGGCGGATTGCGATCGGCTCAAGAAGGCAGCCTCAAGATTCTCGGTCAAGAATTACATGATGCTAGCAAACAACAATTGACTCAACTTCGTTGCAACATTGGCTATATTTTTCAGGCACATAATCTATTGACCTTTCTGACTGCCAAACAAAATGTGCGGATGTCCCTAGAACTGCATGAGGAAATGTTCGATCGCGACATTGATGGAATGAGCGTTGCCATGCTGAACGCAGTAGGGCTGCAACAACGGGTAGACTATTATGCCGATAGCCTGTCGGGCGGGCAAAAACAGCGAGTCGCGATCGCCCGTGCCTTAGTGAGTCAACCCAAGATCGTTTTAGCTGATGAACCGACAGCAGCACTTGATAAAAAGTCAGGTCGCGATGCTGTAGAGATTATGCAAAAACTTGCTAAAGAACAGGGTTGCACTATCTTATTAGTTACACACGACAATCGTATTTTAGACATCGCCGATCGCATTGTCTACATGGAAGATGGTCGCTTGGCGGATAACCCGGAGACTACGATCGCGGACTAGAATCTACCTTGCCAAGATGGTTTGTGGTGGATTGCCAAAAATCAGTTCAGACGTTTGAATGTACCAAACTAACTGAATGAGTCAATGTGATGTATCAAAAATCTAGTCCATGCTTCCAGCTAAAATATCCCTGCATTAGGGACGAATTGCTCAGAGTACTTCAGCAGATAGTAGATGCAGAAGCTCAACGCCAGGATTGGGTCAGGCAGAACGCGTTACCTCGATCGGATACTAATCGCTTGAGCGCATTACTTCAGTTTGTCTACATCAGCGCGAGTCTAGCTACAGAGCCTCATTTCACAATCGGTCTTTTCCTCAAAAATGTTGACGAGATGCGTTCAGTGTGGGCTGTTTTTGATGCAGTTGAGCAAGTTTTTCAGACCGTAGGCATTGATGCTACTTGTGAAATTTACCTCACCTGCTCTGAGTGGTCAAAGCTTGTACAGGCAAACGATCGTGCTTTGCAAATTTGCAGAAGAAGCGCAAATTTTCTGAGTTAGTCGGTCGATCTCAAACATCTGCTAACGCTTAATTCCAGTGCTATTTGATCGGCATTTCACATCCCATCAAGTAGGGCATTTTTCCAATACTAGAGTTTTATGATGTCTTGTCATCAATGGCGTAAATTTTGGTTGGGTTCTGGTGTCACTCGCTCCAGAAAACGCTCTAGATCGTGGAGTTCATTGATCAGTGAGTGCGGACAGTTATTTGGAATCGGCTGTCTTTCTGCCCTGCTGCACCCCACTGCAACCGTTGCAGCTGAGGAGGTTTCTTTGGTTTATGGCCTGTTGGAGTTCTCCATCTCCGTGCCATCTCTAGAGAGATTCGCACGAGAAGGCACTGTTGATAGCGAACTAGCGGTCTACGCCGAGTATGCTAAACCTGAAGAAATGGCAGAATTTCGGCAGATCCTCAACGATCGCCTTAATTTGGGTGTAGTACCTGTCTCTCAATTTCTCTATTCTTCCTTTGGGGAAACCTGCTTGAGATTTTTGGGTAACTTGATTCAAACCGAGGCACATCAAAATGGCTTCTATGCGCTCCGAGCCTCGCTGATTTTGGCAGCAGCAGATCCCGAGGGACTTACACTGCTCACTGTTCTGAAGAAGTTTCCCACGCGAACCATGCGAATCAACTCAGAATTTGCCCTTGAGCTGGTTCGCGGCTTTACAGACTTGCATCACCAGACGCAGCAAGCCACCACATTGATAGAGCAACAATTTAATGCTGAAGCAAAAACTGGGCCTGCAATCAATCCTGATCAAGTCCCTAGGTTGGATCAGCCAGGTGATTGGAAATGGACACAAGAAACTCTGACCCTTGATGATCGTCGCCGTCAACGCCAATTTACTGTTGCTCTCTATCGCCCTCAACGTCCAGGTTTAGTTTCAACACTCATCATCTCTCCTGGGCTGGGGGCGAGTCGATCGAGCTTTGCTGAATTGGCTCAACATCTTGCGTCTCACGGTTTTGCGGTTGTTGTGATGAACCATCCCGGTAGTAATCAGCAACAATTAGAAGCTTTACTGGCAGGTAGAGCCAGAGAAGTGGTTCAAGCCTCTGAATTTATTGATCGCCCTCTAGATGTGAGCTACTTGCTGGATGAGCTACAGCGTCGCACTCAAACGCCTGCCTCTGAGCAGGGAACGCTGAATTTACAAAGCGTAGGAATAATTGGACACTCATTTGGAGGATACACTGCGCTGGCGCTGGCAGGCGCAACGTTCGATTTAGCATCTCTGCGGCAGGAGTGCGAGTCGAATCAAATTAATCTCAACGTTGGTAACATCTCACTGCTACTCCAGTGTTCAGCCAGCGGTCTACCTCCTCACACCGTAAATCGTTTACACGATCCACGAGTACAGGCAGTTGTTGCACTGAATCCGATCGGTAGCCGGATTTTTGGACCGCAAGGGATGAGCCAACTCCAGGTGCCAGTCATGCTGATTGGCGGCAGTGAAGACGCGATCGCTCCGGCACTATTGGAACAGATTTGCCCCTTCACCTGGCTGACCACCCCTAATCAGTATTTAGTTCTGATTCAGAAGGGCACTCACACCTATGCCAGCGCGATCACCAACCGAAATGATCTATTCAATGTATCTGGGTTGGCAAGCCCTGATCCGGCTCTGGCTCATCGCTATCTCAACACGATGACCCTTGCCTTTGCAAAAGAATATCTGGCAGCTACATCTGTCTCTGCTTCCTTTTTACAAGCATCCTACGTTCGATCGATTAGCCAATCTCCGCTTCCTCTCAAGCTAGTGCGCTCGTTGAGCGAGCCTGAGATTGCTCAGGCGATGACTCAACTGTGTCCAAGTCTAGCCGTTGCTCAAAATCCCTAAGCCTCTGGTGGCAGTGAAACGTTCTTACTTGTGACGCATGGTGACCACCTTTTGAATATAGTCAGCCTTTGATCTTATAAAAACGGATTAGAAAACTCATGATTTCCTACCAAAAACTACCCCAATGGCTCAAAATCAGCTTGGCATTCCCCTTGATTTTTCTCAATGCGTGGTTAATTGCTACGCTTTGCCAGTCCTTGCAGCCTCTTTCCAGCATCGTCCTTGCAGCGAGTTTAGTTGCATTTTTACTCGATTATCCCATCAGTTTTTTGGAGCGGCGAGGACTTCAACGAATTTGGGCAATTGGGTTAGTTCTACTGTTGGCACTTGTGTTAGCCAGTGTGCTGAGTTTGGGACTGTTGCCGATCGTATTTCAACAATTGCAGGAATTCGGCAGTCGCCTACCTGCATGGTTTGAAGAGGCACAGCGGCAGCTTCCCAATTTCAGTGAGATTGCAATCTTACAAAAGAGTCCCATCGATCTCAATAGTTTGACGACAGAGTTAACGAATCAACTTTCTAGAACTCTCCAGTCAGCCTCAAGTCAGGTGATCGATCTGGCTTTCAATACGATTAATAGCGCTCTGGAGCTACTCTTAATCCTGGTGCTAACCCTCTTTCTGGTTTTCAATGGCAAGCCGTTATGGACAGGTTTACTCACCTGGCTGCCTGCTCCCTGGAATGATCGGGTTGAAACCGCTCTGCGACAAAGTTTTCAGGGGTATTTTGCTGGTCAAGCCACAATCGCTACAATTCAAAGCATTGTTCTGATGACAGTGTTTTTGCTGCTCCAAATTCCGTTCGGACTGTTATTTGGCTTAACAATTGGGCTTGCCAGTCTCATTCCTTTTGGTGGCAGCCTCAGCATTGCTCTGATTAGTTCGCTGCTGGCGCTGCAAAACATTTGGCTCGGAGTCAAGATTTTGCTGGTTGCAATTCTGGTGGGTCAGATTAACGAAAATGTGATTGCACCTCGATTAATTGGCAGCATGACTGGACTCAATCCAGCGATCGTGTTCATTTCCTTGCTGATGGGAGCCAAACTTGGGGGAGTATTAGGACTACTTCTGGTGGTTCCGATTGCAGGGTTCATCAAGCGCATGACTGATAGTCTAAAAGTGGCTAGCGGAGAGGTATAGCTGTCGCCAGTTTGCTTAGAACATCTGTCTGAAAGTCTTCCACTTTGTTTTCACTTGCCCAGCGATCGCTAAACGGGCGATCGAAAAAAATTCTGAGCCACGGTGTTATATGCAACCCTCGAATTCTTTAATTGCTTTAGGCATTGGTACAGTAGTTG
>NZ_JCACIN010000120.1:0-117486 GCF_059504425.1 Drouetiella sp. | reverse complement strand
CTCCCCTCTAAATCCTTGCCCAGTCATTCTCTCAAGACTTTTCTGCACCACTAAGGCTTGAAGTGTCGTGTTCTAAAGTCAAAATTTTGAGCTTTAGGGCTGGTATTCCGTGTTCTAAAGTCGAAGTTTCAAGCTTCAAGGTCAATGCTTCGTCTGGGCTGAAACCATATGCTTGTAGCCTAAGACGATCGAGTTAGACGTGGAGTTTGAAGAGTTAGCTGGTGGGTTCGTAGAAGTATTCGTTGTAGAGTTTGGTGATCGCCCTACCACTTCGACTGAACCTCCGGATGCAATTGGTCTTCCTGCCAAGAAAGGGGATTGTTGTGAATATATTGCCGTAGCCGATGGAGAGATTCTTCGTTAGGGACAATATTTTCATAATAATTACGCTGCCAAACCGGAATTCCCGTTGCGTTACGAAGGGTATTAATCTGCTTGGTAGCTGCTGATTTGAATGAACCCACAGTTGTCGATAATGAACCCGCGATCGGTTGTCCAAATTTTCGTTTTTCAAGCTGCATTTTCGGGTAGGGGCATGGCAATGCCATGCCCCTACAGGTGTCGGCAATCAAAATAATTCCATGTAGGTGGTTAGGCATCACCACAAATCCATCCAATTGAACTCTAGCAAAATGATCTGGAATTGCCTGCCAGCAAGATTCTGCTATTTCTCCCATCTCGCTCAATTGCATCTCACCATTCACAATTTCACCAAATAGGCACTGCCGTTGATGGGTACAAATGGTGATGAAATACGCACCAGGAGATAAATAATCATATTCCTTTAACCGAATTGACCGTCTGTGGTGTTTGTCTGGGTTGTATTTCACGACATTCTATCAATACACCTGATTGATAGAATGCCCAGAGAGAAACAGCGATTGCATTATTCGGTCAGAAACGAGCTAATCAGTCCTCACTCTTGGGTGCCCAGGAACCTACGATCGCCTCTTTCCACTTTTCTCTTTCTGCTAATTCTAAGGTTATATTTCATACTAAGGATTCGTGTTAGGGGTATGGCAGTGCCAACCTTAACCCCCCGAAGCCCTAGAACCCGATCGCCCTTCCTTGCGATTTTGGATCAAGATGCGCTCGAAGCTCAGCGCCGTTACGCCTAGCGTCACAATCAGAATGCCGACGAGCTGGATCAGATGCAGCGCCGTCAGCTCACCTGGAATGAGGAAAAACGCCATCATTGCCGTTAGCACCGGACTACTCGCCGCAATAATTGAAGCCCGCGCCGCCCCTATAAACCGCACCCCAAAGTTGTTCAGCAGATAGCCCACCAGCGTCAGCACTCCCAACACTACACCGCTGATGAATAGCCCTAAGCGATCGGTCGGAGTCACCTGAATGCCCAGCACGATCAGGCTCAGGCTTGCCAACACGAAAATCGAGACAAACTGAATCAGGCTAACGGGCACCGGATGCAGCTTACGAAAGCTAATTTGCATCGAAACCAGGTAAAACGCAAAGAAAATGCCAGAGGCGATCGCCGCTCCCACCCCTGATCCAGAAAGACTTGTGGTTGCCGTGATCTTCGGCAGCGCCGTCAAAATCACGCCCGACAGAATCGTCACCATCACAATCACCCGAAACCGATTGGGGCGTTCGCCAAACAGCAGCCAGGATAGCGGCAGCGTCACGATCGGGTACATAAACAAAATAGTGGTTGCCACCCCTGGCCCAATTTCGCCAATGGCAATATAGAGCAAAACCTGCGACAGAAACAGGAAAAAACCGCTGCCCACCACGCTGCCAATCAAGCGGCGATCGTTCGACTCAAAGAAATAGCGCGTGTCGCGCCACATGGGCGGATGCAGCACCGAACCTAGCCATGCCATCAGCGGCACCACCACCAGCATCCGCATCCACAAAATAAACAGCGAACTGCCAAAGCTACTGATATTGATATAGCCGCCGATCGGCACAAGACCAAACAGCTTGCTAGGGTTGCCCACCAGACCCACAATCACGTTGTGCAATGACAACGCCAGAGTGGAGCAGAGAACCATGACTAGACCGAGTTGAAAGGGGGAGAGCTTGTTGGGGCGGGGAGTCGGGAGTCGGGAGTCGGGAGTCGGGAGTCGGGAGTCGGGAGTGGGGGAGAGAGGAGGAGCTGAAAAATTGGGGGAAACGGAGCTAGGCGGCTGCGGGTCAGGAGAAAGGCTGCTTGTAGGAGATAAAACTGTAGGGGGGACGGGCGGCTGAGCGGGTGGCAGTGGCTCGTTGGCGGCTCCGATCGGGATGCTTTCTCCATAGCTGCCTCCCAGGTGACTTCCACCCAAGTAGCCGCCACTCTCTAGGCTACGGGTTTCTGGGCTACGGGCTTCTGGGCTACGCGGCGTTTGGGCGATCTCCTGCTGAAGTTGCTGACTGATGCGGCTCACCAATACTTCTAGGATGGCTTCACCCTGCTGACCCAATTCCTGCATTCGGTTGATCTGTTGCGACAGCGTGCTTTGGTAGCTGTTGAGGTCGCTGCGTAACGATGTAAAGGTGCGGTTTAGAGTGTCGTCGAGGGAGGCGATCGATCGCTGTGTATTTTCCAATTCGCCTTTGCCCGCAATCTGCGGCAGGTCACCCCCCTGCATTGGATAGCCGCTGCCCTGATTGCCGATCTGATTGCTAATTTGATCGAGCCGCTGGCTCATGGCAGTTTGTAAATGATTGGCAAGCGCCAACGCCAACTGCTTTGCCCAAGCCTGCTGCTGCGCCAACTGCTGCCGAGATAGCCCCACGTCGTACTGCGACTGAAGCACCTGCTGCTGGTTCTGAAGCTTCTCGATGTCGTTGAGCAGCCGCGACTTCTCGGTTTGCAGCCGCCGAATATCTTGATGCAGCTGCGTCACCAAATCTTGCTGCAAGGTTCTGAGATCTTGAGTCATCGATCGCAACACGCTGTTTGCCGAACCTGCGATGGCTGAGTTTGCGTCAGATGTTGCCGCATTCGGTGAGATTGTCCCTGCGTCTCCTGTCTCCGCAGCAAGATTTGCCTCCGAATCCGGATTTTGACTCAAATCTTCAGGTGAATTGTCCAGTCGCCCCATACCTGCGCCTCTCACGTTTGCCCTAGCTAGCGTGAATGATATCGTCAAAATCCACAGATGCACGACTCAGCTTCACCAACTTAGTTAATGTTAAGTCGGAGTCAGACCTGTCGGAGAGAAAACCTTGCAACCCCCCGATATTCACTTTCAGGAGCTAGAGGCTTTGTTGCAGCGCCATGCTGACGATTTAGAGGCAGAAGTCCGCGCCTTGCAGCAAGCCCACGAAACCGCACAATGGCCTTCAGCCTGGAAACAAATTTACAACTGGAATTTTGCTCAATGTTTTGCCCGTCAAAAGATCTGGCGCAACTGGGCAGCCGATGCTGAGGCTTGGGGTTTGCTGCCAAAGAGAAGCTATCCGAATCGGGGAAATCAGAGGGTTGAGTAGGGGGTTTCTTATTCTTTTTTGAAAGGGGCGCTCCGCGCCCCTTTCAAAAAAATTGATACCCAGCTTCAGTACTGCCCTTCTAAAGTTCATCCGATCGCAACTTCTCGCTAAAATAGAGCTAATCGGCGATCGCTCACTGCAAATCACTCAATCAATATTTCTATGACTGCGGCAACTCCTGTGAAGACTCAGTACGAGGCAATCATTGGCTTAGAAACCCATTGCCAGCTCAGCACGGAAACCAAGATTTTCTCCAATAGCTCTGCCCTGTTTGGATCGGATCCCAACACCAATATTGATCCGGTGTGCATGGGGCTACCCGGAACGCTACCCGTGCTGAACCAGAAGGTTTTGGAGTATGCGGTTAAAGCTGGGCTGGCGCTGAACTGTCAGATTGCGCCCTACAGCAAGTTCGATCGCAAGCAGTATTTTTATCCCGATCTGCCGAAAAACTATCAGATCTCGCAGTTCGATTTGCCGATCGCCGAGCATGGCTGGGTAGAGATTGAAATTCTCGACGCAGACGGCAGCCCCAAACGCAAGAAAATTGGCGTGACTCGGCTGCACATGGAAGAAGATGCCGGAAAACTGGTGCATGGGGGGAGCGATCGCCTCTCTGGGTCTACCTATTCGCTAGTGGATTACAATCGGGCGGGCGTGCCGCTGGTAGAAATTGTCTCTGAACCCGACCTGCGATCTGGCGTAGAAGCCTCAGAATATGCCCAAGAGGTACGCCGGATCATGCGCTACTTGGGGGTGAGCGACGGCAATATGCAGGAAGGCTCTCTCCGCTGCGATGTGAATATTTCCGTGCGTCCCGTCGGCACTGAGAAGTTTGGCACGAAGGTGGAGATCAAAAACATGAACTCCTTCAGCGCCATTCAAAAAGCGATCGATCATGAGATCGAGCGGCAAATTGCGGCGATCGAGGCGGGTGAAAAGATTGTGCAGGAAACTCGTCTCTGGGAAGAAGGGGCACAGCGCACCATCAGTATGCGGATCAAGGAAGGCTCCAGCGACTACCGCTATTTTCCTGAGCCGGACTTATGTCCAATCGAGGTTTCGACCCAGCAGCTCGAAGCATGGCGATCGGAGCTGCCCGAACTTCCGGCACGCAAACGCGATCGCTACGCGACCGAGATGGGTTTGTCGCCTTACGATGCGCGGATCATTACAGACGATCGCGCCATGACGGAATACTTTGAAGCCACGGTTGCCGCTGGTGCCAGCCCCAAGCTTGCCGCTAACTGGATCATGAGCGATATCAGTGCCTACCTTAACAAAGAAGGGCTGAGCGTTACCCAACTGCCGCTCACGCCCGACAGTCTCGCCGAAATGATCAAGCTGATTGAAAACAACACGATTAGCAACAAAATTGGCAAAGATGTGTTGCCAGAGTTATTAAAGCAAGGCGGCTCGGCAAAGGCGCTGATCGAGAAAAAAGGGCTGGTGCAAGTTTCCGATCCTAAAGTGATTGAAGCGGCGATCGATCAGGTCATAGCCTCCTTCCCATCAGAGCTAGAAAAATACAGGAGCGGCAAGAAAAGTCTGCTGGGTTTCTTCGTGGGTCAGGTGATGAAGGCAACAGGCGGCAAGGCCGATCCGAAGCTGACAAATCAACTGCTGCAAGCCAAGCTTGAGGGTTAGATCAATAGAGAGGCGGGCAATGCTCACCTCTCTATTGATATTTGGATTTACCCGAATTTGATACATCTACGATCGATCGGCAATAGAATAGTCTGGGGCTTAGATGTCTAGAAACATTAAGCTGCTTTGATTCGTCGCAGAGTTTAGATTCAGCCCAATTTTTCAGTGTGAGGAGTTCTCATTCATGACATCTCAATCCTGTGCTAGCAGCGCTGGCTTCCGCGTGTCCCCACTGCGGTTTAGAGCGCAGCAATGGCTGGGGCAAAGTCAGACAGGACTGTTTGCCCTGCTGCTGTGGATGGTGGCGATCGCCCCTGCCCATGCCGAATCCTTGACTTTGCGGGTGGCGATCGATCAAGATGTCAAGCAAATTAAAATTGGTAGCTCCACCGATGCAACGCTGACGGATGGAGCTGGACAAGCTCTCGCACCGATT
Source organism: Drouetiella sp. (assembly GCF_059504425.1). Lineage (NCBI taxonomy): Bacteria > Bacillati > Cyanobacteriota > Cyanophyceae > Oculatellales > Oculatellaceae > Drouetiella > Drouetiella sp. Next base: position 111,965 of record NZ_JCACIN010000120.1, on the reverse strand, counting down.
CCGGCAATGAATGCCGTGATGACGGAAGCAAAAGCTGGACGCATCACCGTTAATCAACTTCAGACGAGCCAAGTCTGCATTGAGCCAACCAACGGCGGCTATGTGTTTATTGACAATAGCTGGTATCGCGGCTCCACCTGCGTCCTGCCCTCCGAAGGCGGTCTAACGGCGGTCAACTATGTAGACATTGAGCAGTATCTCTACAGCGTCGTGGGTAGCGAAATGCCAACAAGCTGGAGTCTGGAGGCTCTGAAGGCGCAGGCTGTGGCGGCACGTTCCTATGTGCTACATCAGCGGCAATCCAGCGCGACCGCCATTTTTGATGTCGGTAACACCACGGCGTGGCAAGTTTACAGCGGTATTGAGAAAGAATCTGCCAGCACCCGCGAAGCTGTAGACAGCACGCAAGGGCAGGTGTTGACCTATGGCGGGCAAATTATTGATGCCGTTTTTCACTCCTGTGCGGGCGGACGTACCGAGAACTCAGAGGACATCTGGAGTAGCGCTTTGCCCTACTTGCGCAGTGTCGATAGCCCTGATCAAGATGCGCCCAACTGCCGCTGGGATAAAACCGTTCCGACCGCAACGCTAGGGCAACACTATGCTGACGTGGGAGCAATCCTGCGCATGGTGCCCGAAAAGGTGACTGCGGGAGGTCGCATTGTCAAAGTTCGGTTAGAGGGAGAGACGGGTAGCCGAGTCATTGATGGCGATGATTTGCGCGATGCCTTGGGTCTACGCAGCGCTCCTTTTCAAATCATTCCTCAGATGGGACAGGTTGCCACTGCTGGCAACGTCACCTCTGTGCCGACGGCCTTCCAATTCACTGGGCAAGGCTACGGTCACGGCATTGGCATGAGTCAGTGGGGGGCGCAAAAGCTAGCTCAGCAAAACTGGAACTATGCCCAGATTCTGACCCACTATTACACAGGTGCCGAATTGCGACGAATTGAGGTGCAGTAATTCTGATGCTTGAGAATAGGTTTAGAGTTGCGACGCGGGGCTACTCTGAAGAGTTTGAGCGCTGGACAGATGCTCTAAATGCCGCCAACGCCTTAAAACCCCAGTGTAAGAGCTTGCTGCAAGACGTGCGGATTTTCTATGGGGAAGAGCTGATCTGGGTTTACAGCCGATCGCATACTTATCCGCAATACATTGGCGCAGGCGTATACGATCGCCTTGTTCGTCTCTTCGTTCAAGAAGCCAGGGAAGAGCAGGAAGCCTCTGAGCAAGCTGAATCTGGTCAAGCTGAATCTGGTCAAGCTTGATCGATAAAGGGCGCGATCGCTTCAACAAACAGCTCGGTAGATTCATAGGGCAATACGTTCCGTCCGGCAATTTGCACGCCCTGTCCCTGGGGCAAACGACGCAGATAGTCCTGAAGGCGATCGCCTGGATCTTCACCCTTGCCCGATTTGCTGATGCTAGAAGCTTGATCGCCCACTACTACCAGCGTTGGGACATTGAGCTGAGTCATGGCTGTCTCCCAATTTTTTCGCCAGAAGCCCGCCAAAAACGAGAACACAGCATAGCGTCTACCCGGCGTTTTGGCATCCGTTACCAGAGTGTGCAGCCATTCTTCGTCAACGGCTGCCGCCTCGGCAAAGAGCTGCCGCACTGAAAATGAGGCGATAAATTGCCGTCGCCTCGCATACTCATAGAAAGCGCGTCCCGCTGGCGAATCAAACAGCAGATTCCACAGCAGCTTTTGCTGCCAGATGGGAGTGGGTTTGGTCATGACCGCCCAGGCGGGAGGCCCAGATAGCACTAGACTCTGAACGAGGCGAGGCTGACTTTGGTTCTGGAGCTGTTGAAGTTGAATCAGCGCGATCGCCACAGGCAACAATGCCCCTTGCGCCACCAAAACTACAGGCTTTTTCACCACGGTTTGCAGGAAAAACTGAAGCTGTTCTGCCCAGTCTTCAGGACTGTAGGCAACATGGGGCATATCGCTGTCTCCGCAGCCCAGCAAATCTAGACTGTAGATCGATCGAGTCTGCCCAGACTGAAACCAGGTCTGACAGAATCGATTCCAAAAGCGCCGCGATAGCCCTACGCCGATCGGGTGCAGCAATAGCAAAGGCGATCGCGTATCATCTACCTGATTTGGGCTGGTGCGAACCTCATAGGCACAGCGATAGCTGCGCCACTGATAAAACTGAGTTTCTGGCTGGGTCTGCTGGAGTAATTCAGGCATGGGCAATCTCCAGGGTGATCTTGTTTTAGCCTATCAGCAGAAGGTCAATACAGGGTCGGCGTTGTGAGTCCTGTAAGCGGTTGAGACAGGGCTTCATCCAAGCCTTTGGACTGAACTAACACGCCAAAATTGCCCAACCCCATCGGATTGATTAAGGCATGAAGCGATTCACGGCGGCGAAGGATATCTTGAAGAGAAATACCTTCCGACCGCTCCCCCGTTTCCGAAAGCCCCGCAATCCGATCGCCCAACCCCAGCGCCATCAGAAATAGCCCCTGCTGCGTAAAGCCAACGGTCTGCAAGCCGCAGCGATCGCCTTGCTTTTCTAGCGCCGTGAAATCCACATGCGCCGTGATGTCCTGCCGACCGATTGCCTGATAGGGATCAGAGTGGTGCGCGTGCTGGTAGTAGCATTGCAGCGTGCCCTGCGATCGGGTGGGGCTGTAGTAGCGCTGAGCAGAATACCCGTAGTCAATGGTGAGCAGGTATCCCGTTTTCAGGCGATCGCCCACGGTGGCGATCCAATCCAGCGCTGCCAAATTCACCTCACTCTGATAATTGTCGGGATAAGTCTCGGCAGGGAACTTTAGCTCTACTAGGTCAAAATATTCTGTTAGCTTGGGAGTTGAAAGTTCGGCGATAACCTCTGCAAATGGCTCGCCGATCGCTACATAGATTTCTTGAAGAATGCCATTGGCGATCGCCACCCGATGCACTGGAAAAGCGTCTACTAATTCATTGGAGAAACAGCAGCCGACTATGGAGTTGGTCGGGATTTCATCCCAGGTTTTCCAGGATAAATGCCCCCAAGAATTCGTCAGCTTTTGCAGCCGCTGCTGCTGAACTGCCACCATTGCCGGGGATTTTTCAATAACAATGTATTCCAGCGCCTCAAAGCATTCAAAATGCTGTCGGTGCAGATAGCGCAAAATATCCTGCACAATCAAGCCCTGTCCGGCTCCCATTTCTACTAGGGTAAAGGGATGCGGGCGATCGAGCAGTTCCCACATCTGGGCAAATTGTTCGGCCAACAGCTCACCCAAATCGGCTCCTAGGTGGGGCGAGGTAAAAAAGTCGCTCTGAATGCCGCCCTGAAGACCCTTTTGCATATCCTGAGAATGGGCAACATAGTAACCATAGTCAGGATGGTACAGCGCCAAATCCATGAACTCAGCAAAGGTAATCCTCTGCTGGGGGCTTTGGGCAATCTGTTGGGCGATCGCTTCACATAAAGCCGGGTGGCTGTCGGCAAGTTTTAGCGGCGATGCAGTCATGTTTCTAGTATGTGGCTGTGATGATGGGCTTTGTTGTAGCGTCTTGCGTCAATCTTCAATAGGAGGATGCCAACCAGCAGATATCCAGGCTTGCCTGACTGTAACGGCATAAGGGTTATTAAGCTGCAAAGCCAAAACTGTTGCGCGACCACAAACCGTTAATCCTGCCACATGAGTCCCGTTGTTTATCCAGGTAAAGTGGCGCGACCATTTTTGTTGGCGAGGATTAAACAGTTTGGTATTGCGATTCGTCATCGGATCTCTAGCGTGGGTTTGAGTACCTTTGTAAGAATTGCACAGGCGGCAAGCAAGCCACAAATTTTCTTCATCGTCCGAGCCACCTGCCGCCTTGGGAAGAATATGCTCAATTTCTAAAATTCCCAACACATACTTTTGCAGGCTGCGGCAATAACCGCACTAATTTTTTGCTTGGAACCGAACCTGTGCCCGAATGTCTTCAGAGATTTGGCTCACTTAGGGGTTCAATTAACTGACGTTTGACTGCTTCACTGAGGGCTGTAGCCTTTTGCAGTAGACCCTCTTGATAAATTTGCATGAGCGTTTGTAACTCTGGACGCTCAGTTTCAGTCAGGAAGCCTGCTTGCTGACGATCGAGCAACTCACTTAATCGAGCATCCTGGTCGGGTTCCATTTGGAGTTCGGTAAGTGCTAGCACTTGTGCATCAGAAAGGGCAGAGACAGGCTCAAGATCAGTGACATTAGCTCTGACAGGAGGGATAGAAAGTTGAATACTATCTGCCAAAATACTGGCAACATCTCGATTGGCTAATCGAGCAAATCGCTCAGCACGTTGGTAAACTTCGTCGGACAAGGTAATTGTGACTTTGGTACTCATGGTTGTCTTGAGTGTCTTTGTGGTGGCGCGATCGCTAAGAACCTAACTTCCCCTCGCTCAATCCTACCTCTCTGCAAAGGCATAATTCATAACTTGTATCTTGAAGGTACTTTAGACAGCCAGCAACGCTGAGCAAGATTATGGCGGATTTATGAGTGTATTGCTTGAAGACGTAAGTGGGAACTCTGAAGTTAATCCCTAGCTCATAGCTGCTTCATCGCAGGTAGGGGTAAAATCACTTACAGGCTCGCTCACTATGTCTAGGCTCTTGGTGTCAAAGTATCAGGCAGAGGTTCAACGACTCTTTGATTACGGCGGCTCGCGCAATGAAGGCTCGACCGAGACTGCCTTTCAGAACCTACTGAGTGAGTATTGCAAGAGCAAAAATTTTGTGCCTGTCCCGAAGTTGGAGTACAAAACCAAGGGCGGTAAGACTGTTTATCCAGATGGGACGATCAAAGATGCGATTCGCATGGCGATCGGCTATTGGGAAAATAAAGACTCAAAGGATGACCTAACCAAAGAGATCGAGAAGAAGTTTGAGATCGGTTATCCTAACGACAATATCGTGTTTCAAGATTCGCAAACGGCGGTTTTGTATCAGAACGGGGCGGAAGTGCTCAAGCGAGTTTGTACTGTCAGCGTCAAAACAATGGAGATTATTGGGCAAATGCCAGATGAAGAACATAAACCCTGACAAAAAAGGAGCAGTTATGACAATTGATAATGAGATTTTGCAAACGATTACTCAAATGTCAGAACCACTCAAGCAGGAGCTATTGCATTATGCCAAATATTTGATTAGCAGCCATTCAACGAATATTTCCAAGGAAAACTTACCACCCCAAAAACGTCGATCTGGTATTTTAAAGGGCACCTTTGTTCTGCCTTTACCCGATGACTTTGACGAACCTCTCGACGATTTTAAGGAATATATGGAATGAGTGCTTTTCTGCTAGATACTCATACCTTTATTTGGCTGACCGAAAATGATTCAAACCTTCCAGACAATCTGAGAATAACGATCGACACTGCGGATCTGGTCTATTTCAGCATTGTTAGCCTTTGGGAAATTGCCATCAAGTTGAAACTTGGCAAATTATTCCTTCAACAAAGCTATGAAACAATCGGGAGCGCGATTGATGTCTCAGATATTCTCATCCTGCCGATCGCTTTTGCCGATACAGTACAAGTTCGGAACCTACCGCTACACCATAGCGATCCCTTCGATCGAATGTTAATTTCACAAGCCATCAATCACTCTCTCGCCATCATTAGCACTGATAAAAAGTTTGATGCCTATTCGGTTCAGCGAGTGTGGGCTTGAAGAAGTGCCGAAACGGTGAAAACTATTCAACGAATGCCAGATAGCAATGAGTACCAGATAGCAATGAGTAAGAGTCAGGCGATCGCTACTCTTTCCCCTGATCTCTAGCCTCTAAAGCCTCTAAAATCAATATCTCAATTAGCACACTAACCGATCGCTTATCCTTTTCTGCTACGACGGTTAAGCGGTTTTTTAGCTCTTGAGGCAGGTATACAGTGATTCTAGATTTATCTGTAGCCACACAAACATAAGGATTAGGGGAACTCTCCAAAATTTTAGAACCTCACTTTGTTTTTACGGTAACGTTACTGTAGCGTTACAAATAGCCGCTGTGAGGTATTTTTCATGATTACGCTCTCTGATGATGAGGTTGCTCTATTGCGATCGCTCCTGACTGCCCCGCGGCATCAAAGTTCGGGAGATTGACAAAGCGCTGGTGATCTTGTCCAGAAGCGATCGGGGTTCTCGCCCTGCCGATTGAGTTTGATCAACCGTTCTTCCACGACAAAACAAAACGATCGCCGTTCTGGTCAGCGATCGCCTTTGATTTTCTGAATGCTTCCTGAAAAAACTAAACTTTGGCTTCTAGCGACTTCAGGTATTCGGTGTTCACGCCCGACTCGCGGATGAGAGAAACCTTGCCTGTACGGGCAACCTCCCGCAATCCAAAGCGGTTCAAGACCTGGACGATCGCCACCATTTTACCCGGATCGCCTACCACTTCCAGCGTCAGAGAATCCTCGCCCACATCTACCACTCGCGCCCGAAAAATTTGGGCAAGTTCAATGATTTCAGGTCGGTTGGCGCTGGTAGCATTCACCTTCATCAGCATTAGCTCTCGCTCGACGCAGGGCACCTCGGTGATGTCTTGCACCTTCAGCACGTTAATCAGCTTATAGAGCTGTTTGGTGACTTGCTCAATGGCGCGATCGTCTCCTGGCACCACCATGGTGATCCGCGAAAAGCCAATCTGTTCGGCAGGCCCTACCGCCAAACTTTCGATGTTGAATCCGCGACGGGCAAACAGCCCCGCAATCCGCGTCAACACACCTGCCTCATCTTCAACCAAAACGGAAAGCGTATGTTTCATATGCAGCTCTCAAGTAATTTCCCAATGGGGTCCCAAGCCATAAGTCCCTAAATATAAATCTCTAGGCAAATACAAATCTCTAGACAAATACAAATCTCTAGACAGCGGCAGCAACAAATATAGCGGCAACAGCAGATACCTTTGCTAGACTGCATGGTTAGAGAGCAAAACTACCCTTGGGGTTAAGCCGAGGGAAAAATTAGCTTAAGACACTACCAACAGCATCTATGGTGCTCTCTGAAAGACAATATTGAGCCGCCATACTCAGATCCCTGATCATACCTCGCTCTGTAGCGGTAAAAACAAGGCAAATTATTACATGCTCAGAAAGGGGGCAGGTTCAAAAATGAGGGGAAACTTGTGCGATTAACACATTTGCTTGGCGATCGCCAGACGGCTTCTGTGAACTTACTGTAATTGTTGCATTTCAAGTGGGTACTCTCAGAAGTAGGGTGAACCTGCCTTCCCATCGCTCAATTTTTTCATCACTAACGAGACTCGTGCTATGCCCGTTACTCCCACCGGCGGCGAACTTCATATCAACACCACTACGGCAGCCGACCAGTCCACTGCTTCGGTGCAGGGCACACAGCGGCGACCGATTAAGGCAGTGGCAATGGACCCGAATGGGGGCTTTGTTGTGGTGTGGTCGAGTCAAGGGCAAGATGACCCTAGCAGCTCGATCGGCTGGGGGGTGTATGCCCAGCGCTATGCCAGCACGGGCAGCCCTCTAGGGACAGAATTTCGCGTCAATACCCGAATTTCCGGCGATCAGCTCAGCCCTTCGGTTGCTATCGATGCAACGGGCAACTTTGCCATCACCTGGACAAGCAATCCAGGAACCCCAGAAGATGTACTCGCATCGGGGATATTTGTTCAGCGCTATAACAACAATGGGCTAGCGCTGGGCGGCGAAACCCTCGTCAATACCTACACATTTGACAACCAGCAAAACTCCTCGATCGCCATGAATGCGACGGGGGGGTACGTGATCACCTGGTCGAGCCAGGCTCAAGATGGGGAAGGTTGGGGAGTCTATGCTCAACAATTCAATGCTGACGGCACTAAAAAGGGCGCAGAGCTAGCTGTTAACCCTCGTTCAACCACTGATCTTGACAATGAGATCGATCTCGAACCTATCTTAAGCGATCAGCAGAGTTCTGCAGTGGCGATCGCCCCAGACGGCAGCTTTGTCGTGGTTTGGGAGAGCAACGCACAGGATGGTTCTGGCTTCGGCATTTATGCCAAACGCTACAGCGCGGCGGGCGTTCCTCAAGGCAACGAGTTTATCGTCAATACGACGACTGCTGAAAACCAGCGCAACCCCAGCGTGGCGATCGATACCAGCGGCAACTTTGTCGTGAGCTGGACGAGCGACAACGGAGTATTTGACGGTCAGGAGGTCTATGTCCGGCGCTTTGGAGCAGACGGTACGCCCCAGACGGGTGAAATCAAGGTCAACGCCAATTCGTTTGGCGATCAGCAGTATTCCACCGTCACGACTCTGCCTGTTAGCACGAATGTGCCACTGGGGGGCTTTGTCGTCACTTGGTCTAGCACATCGGGCGAATCCTCTGGCGGCGGCAACGGCATTTTTCTCAAACGCTACAGTCCAGCAGGCGTGCCCTTAGAAGCAGAAACTCAGGTTAATACATTCACGATCAGCGATCAGTTTTTCTCCTCTGCTGCTTCCGATAAAGATGGCAATTTGGCGGTGGTCTGGACAAGCCAAAATCAGGCAGGTGACCCGGCAGGCGGCATCTATGGGCAAAGGTTTGCTGCCTCGGCAATGATCAATGCGGCTCCTACTAATTTGGCGATCGCCCCCGTCAGCCTCAACGAAAACACGGGAGATAACGCGCTCGTTGGCACCTTTATAACGACCGATCCTAATTCCGGCGACAGCTTCAGCTACACCCTAGTTGCCGGAGATGGTGCGACCGACAATGCGGCTTTCTCCATTGACGGGGGACAGCTTCGTATCAATGCTTCGCCTAACTTTGAGGCTCAAAGCAGCTACTCTATTCGGGTCAGAACGACCGATCTGGGGGGGCTATTCTTTGAAAAAGCGCTGAATATCAGCATCCAAGATGTTTATGAACCCTCGACTGACCTAGCGCTGAGCGTCGCCGAGATCAATGAGAATATCCCTGCTAATACGGCGATCGGTACCCTTAGCACCACCGATCCCGATACCAACGACAGCTTCAGCTACACGCTGATCGCGGGCACAGGAGACACAGACAACGCGCGATTCTCTGTTGCGGGCAACGTGCTGACGCTGCTAGAGTCTCCCAACTTTGAAACGAAACCTTCCTACTCGATTCGAGTTCAATCCCTCGATCTGGGCGGTTTCACGGTAGAAAAAGTTGTGACGATCGGCGTCAAAAACATTACAGAAAACCCGACCGACATAGCGCTCTCCGCCAACACCGTCAACGAAAATCAGCCTGTAGGGACGATCGTGGGCACCTTTAGCACCACCGATCCGGAAGGCGGCAGCTTTGAATATGCCCTGGTGGCAGGCGCAGGCAGCACCGACAATTCGGCTTTTAGCATCTCTGCTACGGGGCAGCTTTTAATCAACGTCTCCGCCGACTTTGAAACCAAGCCTTCCTATCTCATTCGGGTTAGCACCACCGATTCGAGCGGACTATCTTTTGAGAAAGCTTTTGCGATCGGCATTAATAATCTCAACGAAACACCAACTGACATTGTCCTTGCGCCCGACAACATCAACGAAAATGCCCCAGGTAACTCGCTGATCGGCAACCTTGCCACCACCGATCCCGACAATGGCAACACGTTTAGCTACACCCTAGTCGCCGGAGTGGGCGGAGACGATAACGCGGCTTTTACCCTCACTCCTGAGGGCGCACTCAGCATTGTCAGCTCTCCCGACTTTGAAACCAAGCCCACTTACTCAATTCGGGTCAGAACTTTCGATGGCATAGCAGGCTTTGAAAAAGTCCTGACCGTCACCATCAACGATCTGACTGAAGCTCCGGGCAACCTGGCTCCGACTGATCTAACCCTGGCTCCTGCTACCCTTGCCGAGAATACGGGAGATAATGCCGCGATCGGATCGTTTATCACCAATGATCCCAATACAGGCGACAGCTTCACCTACACCCTTGTGACCGGAGCAGGCGACACCGACAATGCTGCCTTTGCGATCGTCGGTAGTCAGCTTCAAATTATCAGCTCGCCTGACTTTGAAACCCAGCCCACCTACGCCATTCGAGTCAGAACGCAGGATGCAGGCGGACTCAGCTTTGAGAAAGCGTTGACGATCGCCATTACGGGTGTCAATGAAGCCCCGACGAATGTTACGCTCAGCAGCTTGGCAGTGCCAGAAAACGTTCCTGCGACTTCATCCGTGGGCACGTTCATTACCACCGATCCTGACACGGGCAATACCTTTACCTATGAGCTTGTCACGGGCACAGGCGACACCGACAATGGCGCCTTTACAGTCGTCGGCAATCAGCTTCAAATCAACGCTTCCCCCAACTTTGAAGCCAAACCCACCTACTCGGTTCGGGTGCGATCGACCGATACGGGCACCCTCAGTACTGAGAAAATTCTGACCCTCAGCGTCACCGATCTGAACGAAGCCCCCACGGCAATTAATCTGCCGAATAAAGTCGATGAAAATATTGTTCCGGGCTTCTCGGTAGGGAACCTCCAGGCGATCGACGAAGATGCTAACGAAAGCCATACCTACAGGCTAGTCTCTGGCGTTGGCGATACCGACAACGGCGTATTCAGCCTGACTACTGCCGGACAGCTCATCATCAACGTTTCGCCCGACTACGAGACGAAGCCTACCTATTCCGTCCGGGTTGAAACGACAGACAAGGGCGGGTTGACGTTCACTCAAGCGGTGATAGTTGAGGTGAACGACGTTCCCGAAGACAATAGCCCCACCAATGTGCTGATTAGCAGCAGCAGCGTTAAAGAAAACGATCCGCCCAACACGCTGATTGGTAAACTGACGACCACCGATCCAAACAGCACTTCTTTCACCTACTCGCTGGTTACAGGATTTGGCGACAATGCCGCCTTTGCGATCGGCGGCGTTGACAACGACGAGATCTTCCTGACCCTCTCGGCAGACTTTGAAACGCTGCCCACCTACTCCATCAAAGTTCGCACGACGGACGACAGCGGACTCAGTTTAGACAAAATCCTGACCATCAACGTTACCAACGTCAACGAAGCGCCGACCAACCTCAGCCTCAGCAATGGGGTGCTGGATGAAAACGTCAGCAATCCCGTCGTCGGTTTGCTGACCACCACCGATCCCGATATTGGCGATAGCTTCACCAACACCCTAGACTCCGGCTTCGGAGATAACGCCGCCTTCACGATCGTCGGCAATGAGCTACGCCTCAACAATCCCCCCAACTTTGAAGCCAAGCCCACCTACAGCCTTCGCATCACCTCCGCCGATTCAGGTGGATTGAGCGTCACCAGAGACTTTGGGTTAACCATCAACAACCTGCCCGAAGCGCCAACCGATCTCATCCTCAGCGCCACTAGCATTAATGAAAACGTGCCGATCGGGACGGCTGTAGGCACTCTATCCACCGCCGATGATGATCTAGGAAACACTCACAGCTACTCATTCGTCGCGGGCACGGGCAGCACTGACAATGCCACCTTTGAGATCGTGGGTACCGAGCTGAGAATCAAAGCCATCCCCGATTTTGAAACTAAAACCAGCTACTCGATTCGGCTGAGAACCACCGACTCCACAGGACGCTTTTTTGACAAAGTTTTCCCGATCTTGGTCAACGATCTGTCCGAAGGGGCGGGTACCACCATTCCGCAAGACCTGCTGCTCTCTAAGAGCGATGTCAATGAAAACGAGCCGATCGACACTGTCGTGGGCAGCTTTAGCACCGTCGATCCCGATAGTGGCGAGGCTTTCACCTACTCGCTAGTTGCGGGCACAGGCGCGATCGACAATGCCGCCTTTACGATCGTGGGTACCGACCTCCGGTTAGCCGCTATCCCCAACTTTGAGGCGAAGACCAGCTACTCTATTCGGGTACGCACGACTGACAAGGGCGATCTGTTTTTTGAGAAAGTATTTACGATCGCTGTCAACGACCTGCCCGAACTGCCTGGACAGACTGCCCCCACCGATCTAAATCTCTCCGACACCGACATTGATGAAAACCAGCCTGTGGGCACGATCGTCGGCACCCTCAGCACCGTTGACCCCGATGTGGGCGATTCTTTCAACTATACGCTCGTTAGCGGTAGCGGCAGCGACGACAACGCCACCTTTGCGATCGTCAATAATGATTTGCAGCTCAACAGCATCGCCGATTTTGAGGCTAAGCCTAGCTACAGCATTCGCGTTCGTAGCACCGATTTTGGTGGCAAGTTCTTTGACAAAGTGTTCAGTATCACGGTCAACAACCTGCCCGAACTGCCTGGGCAAACGGCACCGACCGCTCTGACGCTCTCCGAAACTGATATTGATGAGAACCAGCCTGTCAATTCCGTCATTGGCAGCTTTATCACGACCGACCCGGATATCGGCGACACCTTCACCTACACCCTCGTCAGCGGCAGCGGCAGCGATGACAATGCCGCCTTTGCGATCGTCAATGGCGCGCTGCAAATTAACGGTATTCCTGACTTTGAGACTAAGCCCACCTACTCAATTCGCGTCCGCAGCAGCGATTTTGGCGGCAAGTTTGTTGAGCAAGCTTTCACCATCACCGTCAACAATGTGACAGAAGCACCGGGCGTGACCGCACCCCAAGATTTGCTGCTGTCCCAGAGCACCGTGGACGAGAATCGCCCGATTGGCACAGTCGTGGGCACGTTCACCACTCAAGATCCCGATCCGGGTGACACTTTTACCTACACGCTGGTGGCGGGAGCGGGCGACACCGACAATGCCGCCTTTGCGATCGCCAGTAACGAGCTACGGTTGAATATCGTCCCAGATTTTGAGACCAAGACTAGCTACTCCGTGCGCGTGCGCACCAGCGATTTCGGCGGCAAATTCTTCGAGAAAACCTTCACGATCGGCATCAACGGTCTGCCAGAAAATCCGGGAGACACGCCGCCCACCGATCTGCTGCTGAGCAGTACAGCGGTCGCGGAAAACGTGCCGCCTAGCACGGTCGTCGGCAGCTTTAGCACGATTGATCCAGACGCAGGCGATAGCTTCTCCTACTCCCTGGTGTCCGGCTTTGGCGACAACGCAGCTTTTGCGATCGTCAGCAATCAGCTCCAGATTGTCAGCTCACCCAACTTTGAGGTCAAGTCTTCCTACAGCATTCAGGTCAGAAGCTCTGACTTTGGCGGCAAGAGTTTCACCAAAACCTTTACTATCACGGTACAGGACGTCAATGAAGCTCCGGTCATCACGCCATCGGTCGGGGCGTTGTCTTACACCGAGGGCAGCGGCGCTGTCAGAGTCGATCCGAGCATTAGAGTCACCGATCTGGACAGCCTCAACCTCACGGGAGCCACGGCTACCCTGGCGGGCTATGTTCCAGGGCAGGACAGCTTAGGATTTAGCAACACCGCCAAAATTACGGGCAGCTTTGACACCGTAACGGGAATCCTCTCCCTGAGCGGCAGTGCGACGATCGCCGAATATGAAGCGGCTTTGCAGTCCATCACCTATGCCAACAGCAGCAGCAACCCCAATACCGCCAGTCGCACCGTTCGCTTCACCGCCACAGACGGCAGCAATATCAGCAGTATTGCCACGCGCGCCATCCAGATTGCTGCTACCAATACCGCGCCCGTTATCGCCACTTCGGCAGAGGTGCTGTCCTATACCGAGAACAGCGGCGCGATCGCTCTGGATGCCAACGTTACCGTCAGCGATATCGACAGCGCTACTCTAGCAGGGGCGACGGTTGCCCTCGACGGCTATATTGCCCAGCAGGATGTTTTCAGCTTCACCAATCAAAACGGCATTACGGGTAGTTTTAATTCCACAACCGGAGTTTTGACTCTCTCTGGCATTGCCTCGCTGACAAACTACCAGTTGGCGTTGCAGTCAGTTAAGTACACGAATACCAGCAGCAATCCCGCGACGGGCGATCGCACGGTTCGTTTTAGCGTCACAGATGGAGCGTTAGCTAGCAGCATCGCCACCCGCACCCTTCAAGTTCTGCCGATTAATTCAGCGCCGATCGTCACGCCTTCTGCTAGTACTCTGGTCTATACCGAGAACAGCAGTTCGGTGGCGATCGATCCTGGCATTGTGGTCAGCGATCCAGACAGCACAATTGTGGCAGGGGCAACGGTCACGATCTCAGGCTACATAGCCGGACAGGATATTCTAAGCTTCAGCAACTTTAAAAGCGTAGCGGGCAGCTTCAACAGCACCACAGGCATTCTCACCCTCAGCGGATTAGCAGCGATTGCCGATTATCAGACGGCTTTGCGGTCGATCACCTACACCAATATTGGCGATAATCCCAGTAGCGCCAACCGTGCCCTCAGCTTTACCGTCAACGATGGCGCGGCAACCAGCAATCCTGTGACGCGCACCCTCCAGATCGTTACCGTCAACGATGCACCGATCGCCATCACCTCCATCAAAACCGCTACATTCCCCCGATCTGCCGGGGCTTTGATCCTAGATGCTAACCTGACTCTTAGCGATCCAGATAGTCCCACTTTGGCAGGAGCAACGGTGATCCTAGGGGGCTATGTTGCCGGAGAGGATGGGCTGATCTTCAGCGATCAGAGCGGCATCACGGGCAGCTTCAACGCCGCCACCGGAACCCTGACATTAACCGGAGCAGCTTCAAGCGCCAGCTACCAGGCGGCTTTGCGATCGCTCATCTACACCAACAACAGCAGCAGCTCGGTCATTAGCGCTCGTAACGTCGAAATCACCGTCACGGACGGAGCGGCAACCAGCAATCCGGCAACGGCACGCCTGCAAATTCAGTTTGACAAGAGCGACACGGTGCCCACGCTAGATCTCAACGGCTCCAGTGTCGGGCGAGATTTCAGCAATACCTTTGTGATTGCTGGCTCACCCGTTGCCATTGCCGACAGCAGTGCCCAGCTCACCGATTCCGATAGCGCGACCCTCGCCTCTGCCCAGGTAATCATTTCCAATCTGCTGGACAGCAGCAACGAGGAGCTTTTGGTAGACACGATCGGTTCAGGTCTCCAAGCCTCTTACAACGCCGCCAACGGCGCTTTGAGCCTTACTGGAGCGGCTTCCCCCGCTACCTATCTCAAGGTGCTACGCAGCATTCGCTACCAAAATCGATCGACCAATCCCGATCGCACAACGCGGATCATTTTGTTCTCGGTCAATGATGGCGTTAGCAGCAGCGATCCGGCGCAGACCGCCGTACAGCTTACACAAATCAATCTTTCTGACGAACTGCTGCGCGGGCAATCTCTAGTGACGACGATCGCCACAGACATTATCAATGCCCCCAGCAGCAATGACACGGTGACATCGACCCTGGCAAACTTGCAGCAAAATGATCAGGTGGATGGCGGCGGTGGGTTTGATACTTTCGTGCTGACGGACGGCGGCGGCAGTGCCTTGGTAGACGTGCGCAATTCGGTCAATCAAGTCCGGGGCATTCTGGAAGGCATTACCACCCTAACCAACTTTGAATACTTCGACTTTGCAGGCTTCCAGGGCAATGTCACCCTTCAGGGCAGCGATGCCTTGAACGATCGCCTCACGGCTGGCTCTGGCAACGATGCTCTTACCGGAGGGGGCGGCAACGATTATCTAATCGGCAACGCAGGCAATGACACGCTGGACAGCAGCAGTGGTCTGGACACGCTAGAGGGCGGCACAGGCGATGACACTTACATTATCAGCAATTCTAGCGACATCCTGATTGAAGGCACAGAGGCAGGCTTTGACCAGGTATATGCCTCTGCAAGCTGGGTCATGGGTGCAGAGATAGAAGACTTGACTTTGACAGGAGGGGCGATCCTCGGCACGGGCAACGATCTCAACAACAAGATTGCAGGTAACGATCTCAACAACATCCTGGCAGGCAATGACGGCAACGATATTCTGATCGGTAATGGCGGCAACGATGCCCTGACGGGAGGCAACGGGGGCGATCGCATCTTTGGCGATAGCGGCAACGATACGCTCAACGGCGGCAGCGGCAACGATATCCTTATAGGGGGATTGGGCAAGGACAGGCTGACCGGAGGCACAGGCAAAGATCGCTTCTGGCTGACCAGCTCTCGCAAAGGTGATGCCGATAGAATCGCGGGCTTCCGACCCGCTGACGATACAATTTGTATCTCTCGCAAGGGCTTTAGCAAGAGCTTGAAACAAGGCACCATTGCACCCGATCGCTTCGTCTTAGGCAGTCAGGCACAGGATGGAGACGATCGCTTCATCTACAACAAATCCAAAGGCGCATTATTCTTTGACATAGACGGTCGCGGCGGCAAGGCACAGGTGCAAATTGCTCAGCTCACGAACCGAGCTGCGATCACCCGATCAGATATTTTTATCATTAGTTAGCCCGAAAGTTAGCCCGAAGTTGACCGCTAGTGGTTTATCACTTTTTATTTGTGGGGTAACCCACAAATAAAAAATTCCTTGACAGAACGCAGTGCTCAACCCCAGGCATCCTAATATAGCAACCGCCTTGGCGGCTAGGACGGGGACATTTTGGGTGGGGCGCGAAGCGCCCCACCCAAAATGTCCTAAGCAAACTGGCGACAGCTAGAATACCCAGAAAATATTCGGAAAGTTTTCAGGGTGATTCACAATAGAAGCAGGTTGTTTCAGACTTGCCCTAAGACTTGCCCTATGTCTACGCTGACTAACGCCAAAAACTTGTTGTCTGACCTGATTGCCCGCTACCGATCGCAGGTGGATTATCTCGCAATTCGCCTGGAAGAAGCCGAAGGCACCAATATTCTGCTACGGGGCAACAAGGTGGAAACCCTCAGCGAAGACATCTCGATCGGCGGTCAGGTTAGAGCTTGCCATAAGGGCGGCTGGGGGTTTGCCAGCTTCAATCGATTGTCGAGCTTGGTGGAGCGAATTGAAGAGGCGATCGCGGCGGCTCGATTAGTCGGCGATGAAGAAACGCTGCTGGCTGCCATTGACCCCGTTCAAGATAGCCGCCATTTGCCGATGACCGGAACCGATCCGCGTCAGGTGTCTCTGGCTGATAAAAAGGCGCTGTGTAGCCACTATGCCGAATTGCTGCGGAGTGTCGATCGCCGTATTGCCACTACCTCCGTCCGCTATGGTGATAGCGCTCAGCAGGTGATCATTGCCACCTCAGATGGGACTCTGATTGAGCAGTCCTGGGTTGATTTAGAGATGCGGTTTGCTGCAACAGCACGCAACGGCGAAACCGTGCAGACTGGACGGGAAACCACAGGCTCTCGCAAGGCCTATGAAGATTTGGCAAATCTAGATCTGCAAGTGCAAAGTGCCGCCCGTCGCGCTGTGGACGCCCTGGCGCTGCCCATAGTCAAAGGCAATACCTACACTGTGGTCATTGACCCAATTCTGACCGGGCTATTTGTCCATGAGGCATTTGGGCATTTGTCAGAAGCGGACATGGCGTACGAAAATCCCGACTTGTTAGAAGTCATGACCCTAGGACGGCGATTTGGCTCCTCTGATCTACAAATTTTTGACGGCGCTGCTCCCGCTGGGCATCGCGGCAGCTATTACTATGACGACGAAGGCGTACCTGCCACCACGACACAGCTGATTAAAGATGGTGTGCTAGTGGGGCGACTGCACTCCCGCGAAACTGCGGGAAAACTCGACGAAGCCCCAACGGGCAACGCCCGCTGTCTCAGCTATCAGTATCCGCCGATCGTCCGCATGACCAATACCTGGATCGAGCGCGGCAGCACTCCAGCCGCAGATTTGCTGGGCGATATCAAAGAAGGAGTCTACGCCCGCAACTGGATTGACGGCATGACCAACGGCGAGATGTTTACCTTCGCTGCCGGAGAAGCCTGGATGATTCGCAATGGCGAACTTGCCGAACCTGTGCGCGATGTCAATCTCTCCGGTAACGTGTTCACAACTTTGGCAGATATTGAAGCGATCGGCGACGATTTTGACTGGGACGAGTCGGGCGGCTGTGGCAAAAATGGGCAAAGCGGTCTTCCGGTGGGATGCGCTGGCCCCAGCCTACGAATTCGCAACATTGTGGTGGGCGGAGAGGCAGACGAGCTATAGATGCAGCGCTCGATCGATCTGTTGATACAAATTCTCCAACGTCGTCGAGTTATCCAGCACCACATCCGCCTGAGCCACCTTCTGTTCGATCGCCATTTGGCTGTCGATCCGGGCTTGGGCTTGTTCTAGGGTGAGGCGATCGCGCTCCATAATTCGCTGCTGCTGCTGGGCAAGATCCGATCGCACCACCCAGATTTCCGTCACCAAATCCGTCATTTGCGCCTCGAATAGCAGAGGAATAACAACTACGGCTTTGGCGAGGTTTTGTAGTTCAGTCATGATCCGATCGCGCACGTAGGGATGAATCTGTTGCTCTAGCCACTGTTTCTCTGCGGCATTGCCAAAAATAATTTCACCCAGATGACGGCGATCGAGATTGCCATCCGATAGCAGCAAGGAGTCTCCGTAGCGATCGGCTATTTTTGCCAAAATCGGAGAATCCAGCGCCACGGCTTCACGGGCGTAAAGGTCGGCATCTAAAACAGGTAGATAAGCCGCTAGGTAATTTGAAACGGTGCTTTTGCCCATCCCCACGCCGCCCGTCAGACCGATCACTCGTCTACCCACGTTGACTTGCCCAATTGACGATCGCTTGGGTTAACCCCTCCAGCGTGTATTCCGAAGCCTCTATGTCTACCCGTCCAAATAGCTCCTGACAGGTTGCCGAGGTTTGCGGTCCAATCGAGGCAAGGGCGATCGCTTCAGGCAACTGCCAGTCCGATCGGGCTGTCTTGACCATCTGAGCAAAACACTTGACGGTCTTGGAGCTAGCAAACGTCACCACCTCGACTTTGCCATGAGTCAGCGCTGCCAAGACTTCGGGGGCGATCGCTTGGGCACAATCAGACTGGTAAGCCGCCACTTCCACTACTTCTGCGCCGCATTCCGTAAATTCTTTCACCAATACCTCTCGTCCTCCAGTTTCAACGCGGGGAAAGAGGATCTTCATTTGGGACAAACGGCGGCGATCGGGGAAACTTTCCACCAGAGAATCGGCAACAAAGCTAGGCGGGATAAAGTTTGGCGTGATGCCTCGCTGTATCAGCCGAGCAGCGGTTTTTTGACCCACTACGGCAATTTTTAGAGCTGTCAAATTTTCAGGGGTTTTGCCTTGAGCTATCAGCCGCTCCAAGAAATAATCCACCGCATTCACGGAGGTCAGAATCAGCCACTGGAAGGTGTGGAGCTGAGCGATCGCCCCATCCAATGCCGCCCAGCTTGAAGGCGGATAGATTTCCAGAGCAGGAAGTTCCATCACCGTTGCGCCCTGCTGCTGGAGTAGCTGTGCAAACTGACTGGACTGTCCGGCAGCCCGCGTAATCAATATTGTTTTGCCTGTAAGGGGAGCATCAGCCATGAGCAGAAATAGAGCATAGTTTGAGGCACATCACTATTTTCAATCCTAGGGGCAACTTGTGAAACAGCAATCTAATTCTCAGCTTTTCTCAGGATTAAGTTATCAGGATTAAGTTCTCAGGATTAAGTTCTCAAGATTGAGCCGATGACAAACTCAGATTTTGTGGTGCTCTCTACACCCCGAAAAATAGTTAGAGCGATCGTGATACCTGTCATGTCCATATCAGGATACTGGCTAGATGTAGAATCCCTGCCATCGCAAATATTCTTAAGTCATCAGGATAAACGAACCTATACAAACACAAGAGAACACAAAGGAGAACAACAGTGACATTCAATTCCAATGGTTATGGCAGCGGATAGTAACGACTTCATGACTAGGCTGATAAATCGTAAAATATCATTTGCGATACTCCCGGCAAAGCATATTTAGGTATAACCGTCCCATCCGAGCTATCCATCAATCTTCAGTCGATCGCAAAGCTTACACTCGATTCCCCCAACCCTCTTAAAAAGGGAGCTTCAGGACTTAATATCCCGCTTAAAAAGGGGGATTTGGGGGCAGACACGAGTATTTTCTAGCGTGAGCATTGGTTTGAGATCTACTGATCTCAGCCAAAGCTTACCTCAGAGAATTTGAGCTTTCAAAACAGAGCTACAATTCTCATTTTTTCAGGATCTGACTTTCTCTGACAATTGCAGGCTTGACTCAGGACTTTTTCAGACCGACTTTTTTGAATTCAAAACTTACCTTGATGTCATAGCCAAAGCGGTGAGGAACAGCTCCAATCCAGTCAGGCTAGATCAATAAAGTTCATTTACGTCACTGGAAACAAAGGAGACCTGTTATGGCTAATGTTATTCTCTCGTTACGCGACGATGTTTTCACAGATTCCGATGGCAGCAACGTCATTCGCGCCCTAGCTGGAGATGATTTTGTGCGGGCTAGAGGAGGTAATGATGAAATTCGCGGAGGCTTCGGCAAAGACCTCCTCCATGGCGATGATGGCGAAGACCGTGTGTATGGCGAGGAAGGAGACGATAAAGTCTACGGCGAGGCAGGCAACGACAAGCTTTACGGTGGAATTGGCGATGATCTGCTGAAAGGCGGCGATGACAACGACCTGCTGAAAGGCGAATTAGGAAATGACAGACTTTACGGCGATGCTGGAAACGATATCTTGGACGGTGGGGCAGGCAGCGACAAACTCTACGGTGGTACTGGGAATGACACGCTGATTGGCGGCAGTATCGGCAGCACCGATGAACTCTACGGCGGGGCTGGAGATGACTTGCTGCGATCGGTAGGCGTGGGCACTGTATTGCTCAACGGCTTTGGAGGTGGCGTGGGCAACGAGCGAGATATTCTGGAGGGCGGCGCATCGTCAGACACCTTTATCTTGGGCGTGAAGAATAACAAATACTACGATGGTCCCGGCTCAGGCTTGGCAGAGATCCGCAATTTCAACAAAGTTTTAGATAAGGTACAGCTTTCAGGGCGTGAAGTGGACTACAGCCTCAGCAAAGAAAACTTTGGCCTAGGTTCAAGCGCCAACGACACGGTGCTGCGGCTGGCAGGAACACAGGACGTAATCGCCGTCTTTGTAGACACGGATGGGTTGGCGCTCAATGCTGGCTACGTCAAATTTGTTTAACCCTCTGTTTTGAGCTTGAATGTTGAAAGGGCTGCTGAGCGATCTTTTCAACATTCAAACCATATTCTCACCTAGGCTGTTTGAGATTCGATCGCTCCCGCAAAATGCCGATCGACCAAAGCTGAAACCTCATCAGGGCGCACCCGGCTGTAGCGAGTTTTGTCAGGCATCACCACATTGGCTCCCTCTTTGCAGCGCTTCATACAGCCCGTTGCCTTGATGGTGACTGGCAATCCGCGATCGCTCAATTCAGCTTGCAGGGCTTTAGCAACTTCACGGCTACCGCGTTTGCAGCAATCCGATTTTTGGCACATCAAGATACAGGCAGAGGGAGAGGCAATTTGAGGCGCAGGAGCAATCTCAAAACTGGTCATGGGATAGAGATTGCTGGGCAGGGTTGTCTCATAGGGCATTTCTTTCGGAATTGCCGCAGTCACCTGATAAGCCTTGAGTTTCACTATTCCAGGCTTAGAGCTAAATTTTTGGCAACCCTGCACCTGAATCCAGTCACCGGGCGTGAGATCTCGGTAGAGAGACGATCGCAGCTCTTTAGCAAGCTTGATCTGCTGCTCTCCAGTGGCGGTGGCAATGCGAAGATACTTCAGCTTGTAGCTACCTGGTTCTGCCGCAAAGCCAAGAAATCTGCCTTCTAGCTGAAAGTCTTGCTGGCGGTCTTGTTGAGAAGCAAGGATGCGATCGTAGTTCAATTTGCTCATAGGGTTGAATAGGCTGAAGTGAATAGACTTAAGGAGGATTTTTAACTACAGGGAATCCAAGTTGTTTTTAGTTAACAAGTTGTTTCTAGTTAATAGGGTTGAACCCGTACAGTATTAAAGCTATGTTGACGCAGGTGCCAGCCCTGCTATTGAGAAATAAAATCAATAAGAAGTTAATCTTAGCATAGTCTGAAGTGAGTGTATTTGACAACTATTTTCATTAGGCTTTCATTAAGCAAGACCTGAATTCAGGCTCATACCAATTTGAATTGGAACCACGACACCCGGTACGGGCTTGGCAATGCCAAGCCCCTTCTGAGGTTCGATGTGCCCCACAAATTCGCTTAAATTGGTATGGGAATTCAGGCTCAGAATTCAGGCTCAGAATTCAGGCTCAGAATTCAGGCTCAGAATTCAGGCTCAGAATCTCAGGGAAATCTAGCTCGCCTGAGTCGGGATTTATCTTCTGCTGATTGAGGAAATCCACTAAATCTTGCACAGTAGAGAGGCAAGAGAAATCTAGCCGATCGCCCATATCTACACCAAAGCAGCCGTGAAAATCTTCGCAGAGACTCTGCTCCCAGTCAAACCAGCAAACCTCTGTCCACTGCAAATCTTCCTCTAGTCGATCGCTCGGCAAAACTCTGCTCAGATCTAGCCCAGAATATTGCCCCAAATGTTGGTAGGCAAATAGGGCAATAGCGTAGGTAACACCCTGCGCTTTATAGTGTGCTTCAAACCATTCATCCTGGCTCAGCGCAGGGCGATCGGACAGCGATCGATTGACCCGTCGCCGCACCCTAAAGTCTGGACGCAGAGCGTTATAAGTCCAAAGGCTAGAGAGAAAATTTTTGAGCCTATGCCACATAAACCACTGAAGAGGTTGCGACTCGGAGCCTGATGACTGAGCCTTTTCTTCAGTATTCCCAGCCTATAGATAATTCTCATATGAATTGGCGAGATCAGCCGCAGATCTGCCGCAGCGTTGCCGTGAAATCTGGATAGGACACAGCGGCAGCTTCGGCGCGGTGAATGGTAGTCGCGCCTTGGGCATTGAGGGCAGCGATCGCCAAACTCATGGCAATCCGGTGATCAGTATGGCTATCGACTGCTGCGCCAATGAGGGGCTTGCCGCCCGTAATTTCCAATCCGTCGGGCAGTTCCGTGATTGCAGCTCCCATGTGGCTAAGCTGAGTTGCCATGACGCTAAGACGATCGCTCTCCTTGACGCGAAGCTCAGCCGCATCCCGAATAACGGTGGTGCCTTGGGCGAAGGCGGCGGCGACAGCAAGGATAGGAATTTCATCAATTAGGCGCGGGATCAAGTCCCCGGCGATCGTGCAGCCTTTGAGGGCGCTATGCCGCACGCGCAAATCGGCAACAGGTTCTCCAGCAACGTCACGGGGGTTCAGCAATGTTACGTCTGCCTCCATAGCCGCCAGCGCCTCTAAAACGCCCGTGCGGGTGGGATTTACACCAACATTGAGAATCGTCAGATCTGAGCCAGGAACGATCGCCCCAGCCACTAGCCAAAACGCCGCAGAGCTGATGTCTCCCGGCACGATCACCGTCTGCCCGTGCAGCGAAGCGCCACCCGTCACCGTAGCGCTACAGGCTTCGGGATCAACTGTGATATCTGCCCCAAATGCCCTCAGCATCCGTTCGCTGTGGTCACGGGAGAGCGCAGGTTCAGCGACCGTGGTTTTGCCCTCGGTCAATAGCCCTGCCAGCAAAATGCAGGATTTGACCTGGGCAGAGGCGATCGGCGACCGATAGTGAATCGGTTGAAGGCGACTGCCCTGAATTGCCAGAGGCGCTAAGCCCCCAGCTCTATGCCAAATCTGTGCGCCCATTTGCTGCAAAGGTTTGATCACCCGAAACATCGGGCGCGATCGAATGGAGGCATCCCCCGTCACCGTAAAAAAGCGATCGGGCTGGGAGGCAAGTAAGCCCAGCATGAGCCTGGTGGTCGTACCAGAATTGCCTGTATCCAGGACATTCAGAGGCTCCTGAAGCTGTCCCAAGCCGATGCCCTGCACCGTCACCCGCTCCGAATTCAGCGGCGAAATCTCGGCTCCCATAGCTCGAAAACAATCTGCCGTACTGTGGGGATCTTCCCCTAGCAGCAAACCCTGGATATGCGTCTCACCTTGGGCGATCGCCCCCAGCATCAGCGCCCGATGGGAAATCGACTTATCTCCAGGAATTTTGATCGATCCCTGCAAAGTCAGCCCGTCTGGGGATGGCTCAATTGTGAGGGAATGATGGGTTTCAGTAGAATTCAGGGTGATGATGGAGCTTGGCATTGGGATAAACTGTCTAGGGAGATTGAAGCCAATTGCGCTGAACTAATGACACAGGCAGCGATCGCTAAGGCAAAATCACTTGTATCAAATACTTAATATAAGCATGGCGCTAGCCATCCTACCGTTTTTCTGTGCTTACTCAACATCACAAATCTGTTTGCCTGTCTTTCTCATCTTTTGACCTGCCGATCGGGTCAACTTTAGAAACCAGCGCCACTCTTTATCAAAAAGATGTCGATCGCTTTCACATCTTGCTCACTGAGCCTTTGGTGGAAGATACTCAGCCATTAGCCCAGCAAATTGCAGCCTGGGAAGCAGCACTCAGCGGCAGCCCTGCCACCCCGCGCTTGCTCTGGCTAGAAATTTCGCCCTATCGCGTCACGATGACCATGCAGGGCAACGGCAAGTTTAGCTATCGGCACTTTTGGGAACAGGGCGTGTATGGCGTGAGCCGCTACTGGCTTCAAACAGAAACCCCTCAGGCAGGGGCAATGAGCAGCAGCGGACAAGTTCGATTGCGAAACTACACTCGTAGCTTGATATTGCGACAAAGTAAGATGCCAGACCATCTACCAGAGCATCTGCGAATTGAATACGAGCTATGGTCAGACAAATTGCAGCTCGGTCAATATGTGATGAATTTAGAGATTCGGCACTGAGGTTATGAGGCAGACATTTCTTGAGCGCTGCACGAAGCGCCCCACTAAAAATGTCCCTGTCCTAACCGCCCTGGCAGTTGCCATATCTCCCCCATTTAGACTTTAAAACTGTATGAGTTATGTGAGCAGGCTGTTCCGAAACACAGGCAGCGTGAAGTGGAAGTTGCTGCCCTGATTGGGCTGCGAATCTACCCAGATTTGCCCATAGTGTGCCTGCACAACCCGCCGACAGAGCGCCAACCCAATTCCATAGCCGTCCTTGGCTTCATCCCGCTTTAGCCGAAAGCGATCTTCAAAAATACGCTGCTGATTCTCTAGCGGAATGCCAGGTCCATTATCAGAAATGCTAACCTGCACTTTCTGGGTTGTGCGATGCAGCGTGGCGACCTGGATCACGCCGTTTTCTGGCGTGTATTTGATGGCGTTATCCAATAAATTGATGATGACCTGCTGAACACGCTCTGGATCAGCATAAACCTTGGGCAAATCGGACGGGAGGTCTGTGCAAATCTGCTGAGATTTAACCTGAAATTGGTCTTGTAGACGATCGACAATTTCCGCACAAAGGCTCACTAAATCAAGCTCTTGAGGATGAATCCGGATCTCAGCACTGCGTTCTTTAGCGGCTTGAAGGATATCGGTAATCATCCGATCGATCGCTTTAGTCTGCGTCCGAGCATGGCGCAGCAGCTGGGCAATCAGCTTGGGATTGAGCCGCGATCGCACCTCCTCGTCAGTAGTAGCGTTGCCCATTTCCAGGGTTTCTAGCGCCATAGACACGGCAGTGAGCGGATTGCGCAGGTCATGAGCCAGCATCGCCATCAGATTGTCTTTGAACTGGAGCTGAGCCAGCATTGCCTCTTTTTCCTTTTGTAGCCGAAATATTTCATCCGATAGCTGAATTAGCTCTGCGGTACGGGTTACGGACTGAATCTGTTCGTTAGCAGAGGCAAGTTTAGCCGCTTCAGGATCGCGATCGGCTTTGCTAAGATATTCTTCGACCGATCGCTGCCACCGAGGCAGCCAGTTTTCGAGTTGAGCCACCAAATTGCTGCCAGCCAAGGTTTGCCGGGGCACAGGATGAACCTTAATTAAGGAAGGCGTTGCCACCAGCCGAAACTGCTCTGCCAGATGCGGCTGCTCAGTCACATCAACGATTTGCAGCGTATGCCCATACTCAGGGCTAAGCTCTTTCAAGCAATTGCGAATTTGCCGAATCCTCTCATTTGAGCTGGGGCGTTTGTCAACAAACAGCACAAGCTGAAGGGGAGCCTCGGTCGCCAAAATCTGGTCTTGTGATGCCTCCATGTGAAGTGGATTCATGAATTGCAGGATAAAGGCTGGAACTGAGGCTATGACTGTGGTTCTACCGACGGCACGACAGCAACTAGATTTCTTAATTATTTTGACAGATTCATTAGTAGATTAGCGTGTTTTGGCTCTGAACAACTTCGGCTTAAACGCAGATCAAAGATTTCTCTTTCCACTAAAAATTTGGGTAGTCCTCAACAGGTCATGATTTTTTGTGGTGGGGGCTTCGCCCCCACCACAAAAAATCATGACCTGAATACCGTTAGAAATTTGCGACTACGAATCAGGGAAGCATGAAGCTTTGCAGCACCTCTCAAGTCAGTCGCCTTCAGCTCAATATTTGTGCGAACTTATACAACTTTCTATGACGAGAATACGAGAGCACACCCAATGAATAGAATAAGCTATGTAAAGCAATTAGGCGTTATTCAGCAGAGAGGGCAAGGGGCAATGAAAATTCTGGCAATGGCTTGGGAATTTCCACCGCGTATTGTGGGTGGAATTGCGCGCCATGTTTCAGAGCTTTACCCCGAAATGGTCAAACTTGGGCATGAAATTCACTTGCTAACCGTAGAGTTTGGTCAAGCTCCCCACTATGAAGTGGTGGATGGAGTCCATGTCCACCGCGTTGCTGTCACGGGCGGCGACGATTTTTTTCACTGGGTTGCCAACATGAACCAGAGCATGGGGCAGCACGGCGGCAAAATGCTGGCGGAAGAAGGGGCGTTTGATGTGATTCATGCCCATGACTGGCTAGTTGCCGATGCGGCGATCGCCCTGAAGCATCTGTTCAAGATTCCGCTGATTGCCACAATTCATGCCACTGAGCATGGTCGCTATAACGGCGTTCACAGCGACACCAATCAGTACATTGATTCGAGAGAAACTCACCTCGTTGCCGAGGCGTGGCGGGTCATCGTTTGCACCAACTATATGCGTCTGGAAGTAGAGCGTGCCCTCTTCTGCCCCTGGAACAAAATTGATGTGGTCTACAACGGCATCTGTCTAGAGAAAAAACAGCCCCGCCAGGAGTTTGATCACTGGCGATTGCGCCGCAGATTTGCTGCCGATCAGGAAAAGATTGTCTACTACGTCGGTCGTCTCACCTACGAGAAAGGCGTGGATTTGCTGCTGTGCGCGGCTCCCAAGGTGCTGTGGGACATGGAGGGCAAGGCAAAGTTTGTGATCATCGGCGGCGGCAATGCTGACGGGCTAAAGCGACTCGCCTGGGATCTAGGCATCTGGCACAAGTGCTATTTCACCGGGTTCATGTCTGAGGAAGACCTGAATCAGTTTCGCGGTATCGCCAACTGCTCAGTATTTCCCAGCCTCTACGAGCCGTTTGGCATTGTGGCGCTAGAAAGCTTCGCGGCTCGTGTGCCCGTCGTGGTGTCTGATACAGGCGGTTTGCCAGAGGTGGTACGCCACGCCAAGACAGGGATTGTCACTCGCACAGGCAGCGCTGAGTCGATCGCCTGGGGTATTCTAGAAATCCTCAAAAATCCAGACTATGCCAAGTCTTTGACTGACAATGCTTTTGATGACCTCGATCGCCGTTTTAACTGGGCAAAGCTAGCGCAGCAAACCGAGGCTGTGTATGGGCGGGTACTGCATGAACGAGCGGCAGTGGAATGGTGAGCTTTAGCAGCAGGGCAAATGGTAATGTGGGGCTTGTGCCAAAATTGAGGAGCGAACCATCGAACCTACACCGGAGCAAGCAATCGCCTGTTTAAGAGTCTGTCAAATGCTATCTACGTCTTATCGAGACATTCAACTCTTCCGATTTGACGATCGTACAGGCATCACCTTTATTTTTGCGGGTGAAGATCTGCAAGTTAGCGTTCCCCCTAACGGACAGTGGAGTTTTTTAAATGTCACCGAACTTTGAAGCTATGACTAGCAAGGAGCTAATTGCTTACGCATTAGCTCATCGTGAGGAAGTTGAACCTTTGCGCGTGCTGTATGAGCGGCGATCGCCCGATTCAGAGACGGTTTGGTTTAGCCCTCCGCAGAGCAAAGAAGAAGAACAGCAGCAGTTTGAACTGTTCAAAAAAATGGTGAAAGAGCGGGAAGAAAAATATAGGCGAGAGAATCCTCCAGCCTAGCGGATTTGGGATTCAATCTAACATCCAAAATCCAAAATCTCGAAAGTAATGCTGCCTACCGATCTACTCATTTCTCGTCAGAACGGAGAGGAAATTGCGCCGAAGCGGCTGCCGATCGACAAAGCTAATGGAGCGATCGCCACAGAGCTGATTGCGCTGTTTCAAGGCTGTCAGGGCAAGACGCAAGGAGAACTCGATCGCCAGCTTCTGGAGTTAGAGGGCGAAGAAACAAACTATCGCATCAAGCGTGGGTTGGCACATTTACTGAAAAGCGAAGCCTTTAGCACTTTTGAAATTGTCAGTCCGCTGGAGCCGATCGCCCTACGGCAGCGGGTATTTGCCCTCTCGGCTGAGGCGGCACCGCTGCCCCAAACTGCAACAATCACCCTGAGCCGATTGGCAGATCAGCTTAGCGAAGAGTTGGGGCATGAGGTGTTGCCGACACAAATTCAGAGCGGACTCTATGCCGACCTGATGGAAAATCGCATCCTGACGCAGTTTGAGCCGCCCACGCCAGAGGCTTTGCTGCACCGCTACAATTTGTCTCAGGTGCAGGGAATTTTTTATAAAGCCAGCCAGATCAAAATCACGGCACATCGCAACGATCCGGGTGAATATAAGCTGCTGTTCCGCTACCTAAAGCTGTTTGGCTTAATGACCTACATTGAGGGCGATGCCGATCATGGATTTACGATCGCCATTGATGGCCCCACTAGCCTGTTCAAACCCAGCACAAGGTACGGGTTGGACATTGCCAAACTGATCCCGGCGTTGCTGCACGTGACTAAATGGAGTCTAGGCGCAGAGCTACATCTCAAAGATCCCTACACCAAAGCCGAGAAAATGCGGCGCTTCACGCTAGATAGCGGCTGCAAGTTGGTCAGTCACTATCCGCCTGGAAAGCCCTATGACAGTATGCTGGAGTCTGCGTTTAGCGATCGCTGGGCTGCCCTCAACACCGAGTGGATTCTGGAACGTGAAGTCGATTTGCTGCCGATTCCGGGAAGCGTCATGATTCCTGATTTTCGATTGGTGCATCCTGACGGGCGATCGTTTTTGTTGGAAATCGTGGGCTATTGGCGACCGGAATATCTACGCAAAAAGTTCTCGCAGGTGCGGCAGTCAGGTTGCGAGAATTTGATTCTGGCAATTTCAGAACGCCTCAATTTAGAAAAAGCAGGCGTGAAGGTTGCCGATACCCCGGCAAGGATGATTTGGTTCAAAGATAAGCTGTCACCTAAGGCGGTGTTGGCCGTATTGGATGACAATCCTTAGTCTGCTTGATCTAACCGTTTCGAGAACTCAGTATCGATAATTTTTAAAAGAAAATCGGCGATCGCATTGCAAATACGATTAACTGCCTTGGGCTGAGATTGGTTGGCGTGAGGAGTTAACTGACCATGCGCAAAAATATGTCTTACTGTTGAGGCTAGATATGCTCCATTTAGATCCTTGCCAGCCCAAAGCTTCTCAATTTCGTCCTGGGCAGCTCTTCTATCAAGCTGTGAGTGAATAAAGGTATAAAACGCTCTATTTCTATCAAGCTGTTTAATCTGCTGGCACAGAGTATTGACATCGTGATCTTCAAATAACCGCTGCATCTCAGTTAGTTGAAAGCTTTGAACATGCATAAATTGCTCAAATGTAGAGTAAGCGAGAAATAGCTTGAAAAGAGCGCCATATCCCTCCTGCGTTTTTGGGCTAAATCCTTCTAGCTGAATGCCACGAAAAGACTTCGCCACTCGATAGCGGCTAGCAAACCGATTTATGTCACCCATAGAACATGTGAAGCCAAACTCACCAGGCTTTTTTCCGGCTTTAAGAGCAGTACAGAATCGCTTCCAATCGGTTAAAGAATGCATACTTCAGATTCCAGAAAAGACAATGATCACCCTAGGGCTTCTGCAGCTACAGATTAGCAACTTGCTTCGGGAGCGCAACCGTTACTCTGCTGCAAACTAAAGATGCCTATCGATACATTTGTTAGTTTGAAATACCCGATAGCAGGTTTCTGGATCAAGACTTACGGACTTGATAGTCTAAGTCATAAGTGTGCTCGAAATTAACCCTAACAGGATATTGAGAGACGCGGGCGATCGCTCGCCATTTTTGGCAGTAGAGACTTAGATTCAGTTGTAACGAATCACAATCCTTCCGGTAGAGACCTGAGATGCCTAGATTACAGAGAGAGACGTATCCTCATTCAGGATGCCATTCACCTGATGGAGCAAGTCTCTTCTGTGCTGACCAAACGCCTAATTTGTGTGACGGGTCTACCCCGCGCTGGATCTACCTTACTGTGCCAACTCCTAGGGCAACATCCTGAAATCTATAATTCTGGGCAGAGTTCGCCCCTTTGCCCCACTCTGGTGGGACTACGAAAAAACTTAAGCGATGATCCGTTTTTGCTGGCTCAGATGGATCTAGATCCTACGAAAGTTCATCGGCGCTTACTTTCGGCATTTCAGGGATTGATCAACGGCTGGTTTGAAGAAGCTCCGCAGGATTGGGTCGTCGATAAAAATCGAGCCTGGATGCATCACCTGGAGCTTTTGCACTTGCTTGATCCCCATTGTCGCCTGTTGATTTGCGTGCGTGATTTGGGGCAGGTGTGGGGATCGATCGAAGCGCAGCACCGCAAGACCCTGCTGTTTGATTTTTCGGATCACCTGGCGCAGCTCACGCCGATCGATCGCGCCGATCGCCTTTTTGCTGCCGATGGGGTAATTGGCGGCCCCTTACGATCGCTAGAAGCCATCCAAGACCGAGAGGCAGAGCTGCAATCTCGCCTGTACTATGTCGTCTATGAGCATCTGATCAGCAACCCCCAAGAAGCCATGCAGGGGGTGTATGCCTGGTTAGGATTGTCGTCAGTCAATTTTGATCCTCAGCAGCTCAGCGTCTACCCGACTGAAAGCGATAGCCACTACCGCTACAAATATCCTCATCAAACCCACTCAGCGATCGAGCAACATCCCCCGCATGGGGTGCCCCCTCGGATTGCTGCCTCGCTGCATCGCAATTTTCGCTGGTTTTATGAGCTGTTCTATCCCGGCTTATTGGGAGCTTAAATCATGGCTGTGTCTGAACCCATCTTGCACCCTATTCTGCATCAGGGGCGATCGCTGTCTCTCCGTCGCACAGTTCCTGACGATGCTCCCCTGTTATTTCAGCGGGCGTACCAGAATTCGGAGTTTATGCAGCTCTTCCGGCTCAATGACCGTCCGGCAAATGTCGATGAAGTGCGATCGCGCCTAGAAACTCTGCACCAACAGCCTCCCGATAGCCTGGGCTACCTGGAGCTAATGATGGTGCATCATCAGCATGGGCCAGTCGGACTGGTTGTGTTATCAGATTATGCTGCTCTCCATCGCCGCGCCGAATTTTTGATTGGATTGTTCGATACAGCACATCGCCACGCCAGCTATGGTTTAGAAGCCAGCCTGATGACCCTAGATTTGGCATTCAATGCCTATGCCATGAATCGGGTTTATGCCTATACCTATGCCTACAATCAGCCTGCTCAGAAGGGGCTAACTAGCCTAGGTTTTGTGCTAGAGGGGGTTTTGGTGCAGCATGTGTTCGATCGCAGCACCGAGCAATTTGTCGATTTGCACTGCTATGGCATGACGGTTCAACAGTTTCGTCAGGCTCGTCGCCTTTGCTCGCTGGCTCAGCGGCTTCTCGGTCGAGACATTACTCAGATTGCCTCTCGCCCTCCTTTGCCTTCACCCACGCCACAACCCCAGTTCATTAAATCGGGCACGTTTTGTTGGCAGTGATTTTATAGTCCGCCAGTTGATTAGAGAACTATGGCAACCGCCTTGGCGGTTAGGACGGGGACATTTAGGGTGGGGCGCTTCGCGCCCCACCCTAAATGTCTTATGCAAAATGTCCTATGCAAACTGGCGACAGCCATAACCGAGCGCAAAGTGCTGCAAGTTCGGATTAATTAAGTTTTTTAAGAAATTGCCCGATCGCCTCACTGCATAAAAGTAATGGATGATACGGGAATTTACTGAGTTTTACACTGTTTCGCTGATCAGGAAGTAGCGCTGCATCCGTATAATCCTCAGCTTGCGATGCGTCATGCCGCAGGGAAATTTCCGTCCAGGGGAAGCATCTTTTTTCACGTTTTTGTCAAGCTTCATCTCTTCATTCACTAGCTTTTACTTGGACGGCTCTTATGGCAAGTACGCTTCTCTTTGTTGATGCTCTGGTTCTCGACGGCAATATTCTCCTCAACGGACTCGATCCGCAAGTGCGGGTGGTCTATCTCGACTCAGCTCGCAGCGGCATTGCTCAAATTCAAGAAGCTCTAGCAACTGAGCAAAACCTAGACTCGATTCAAATCCTTTCCCATGGCAGCCAAGGCGGTCTACAGCTAGGTTCAGATTGGGTGGATTCCGAGAGCCTACAGGCTTCCGGTGATAGCTTTCAGAAATGGGGCACTGCCCTGAAAGAGAGCGGCGACATTTTGCTACTGGGTTGCAATATTGGTGCCGAGGCGCAAGGTCTGAGCTTTGTCGATCGCCTCAGTCAGTTAACTGGAGCTGACATAGCCGCCAGCAATGACTTGACGGGCAGTGCCGCCCAAGGCGGAGACTGGGCACTAGAAGTGGCTAGCGGCGCGATCGAATCAGGACTAGCCGTTAAAAATACTGCGGCTTACAAAGGGGTCTTGTCTGTCCTGAATGTGACTGTCGCCAATGACGATGGCACTGGCGGCACGGTAGGAACCCTCAGCTGGGCTATCCAGCAAGCCAACGCCACTCCCGAAGATGACACCATTCAATTGGGTACGGATGTCAAACTGACAGGTTTCACAGAGCCAGTCATTAACAGCAATATCAGTATTGTGGGGAATAACCACACGGTCAGCGGCGAAAATACGGCACGCCCGTTTTTTGTCCGCTCTGGCACGGTGAGCTTCAGCAACATGACGATCGAGAAAGGGCGATCGGCAGGTTCATCAGGCGGCGGCGGTGGTGGCGGTGCAGGCATGGGCGGTGGGCTATTCGTCTATGACGGCAATGTCACCGTTGATAATGTCAGCTTCAGTAATAATCAGGTGGTTGGTGGGAATGGCAATGCAACAGTACGATTAGGCGGTGGTAGGTTGGGCGGTGGCGTAGGAGGGAAAGGCGGCTTCGGCGGCGCAGCAGGTGCTGATGGTATTGACGGGGGAGGCACAAGTTTCGGGGCAGGTGGTGCGGGATCTGCAATGGGATCTGGAAGCGCTGGAACGAACGGTGGCTTTGGCGGTGGCGGTGGTGGCGGCGGTGGCGGCTCGACCAACGGTGGCAAAGGTGGTAGGGGCGGCTTCGGCGGCGGTGGCGGCGGCGGCGGTTTTGGCGCGGGCATCGGCTTTGGTGGCAATGGCGGTTTTGGCGGCGGCGGCGGCAACAGCGGCGGCGCGAATGATGCAACGGGTGGTTTGGGTGGCTTTGGGGCTGGCACTGGCAGAGGCGGGACAGGCTCTAGCTTTCGGGATGGTGGCTTTGGCGGCGGCAAAGGCGGAGCGACCGTGAGCGGCGGCGGGGCAGGCATGGGCGCGGCTATCTTCGTTCGCAGCGGCAATCTGACCGTGAAGAATAGCCGCTTCACCGCCAATACGGCAACAGGAGGCACGGGCAGCACGATCTTATCCAACGGTTCAGGGCTAGGGGGCGCTATTTTTGCCCTGCAAACCACGACTAACCCCAATACCAATAATCAGGGAATGCCCGCAGCTTTGCCCACTGTGCAGCTTCGCAAAAATACCTTTACTGGCAATACAGCCGCTAACGATGCAGGGATAACGAACGCGATCGCTCTAGGCAACACGCAAAACAACGAAGACTTGTTTGGCACTCAGTTTCAGATTCTCAACGCCATTCCGACTTCTAGCAACAACACGATCGCGGGAGCAGCCGACAGTGCGATCGCCCTCACGACTGCCTTCGCCTTTGCCGATGCTGACACAGACGATAGCCTGCAAACGGTGAAAATTGTCGCTGCCCCAACCCGTGGGCAACTCTTCAACGACAGCAACGGCAACAGCTTAGCAGATGGTGGAGAGGTCATCGGTAGCGGGGTCGATGTGGCGGCAACCGCTCTGGCTAACCTGAAGTTCCGTCCGACCACGGGTGAAAGTGGGATTAATTACACCACCCTTCAGTTTCAGGTCGGGGACGGCATCGCCTTTGGTGGGACTTCTACGCTGACCGTCAATGTCATTCCGCCTGCTGGCAGCGGCAGCGTTGGCAGCGGCGGTGGCGGCGGCAGTGGCGGCAGTGGCGGCGGCAGCGGTATCACAGGCATTCCCTTGCCCGCCTTTGTTTTGTCAGCAAAAGCCAAGACGCTTTCAGATAAGGCTGCTACCAATAAGCTAGTGGGAACTCAACGTGCCGATCGCCTCAGAGGACTCAAGGGCAACGATCGCATCAAAGGACTCAACGGCAATGACCTACTCGATGGCGGCGTAGGCAATGACAATCTTGACGGGGGTGTAGGCAATGACCAATTGCTAGGACAAGGCGGCAACGATCGGCTAATTGGCGGCAAGGGCAACGATATCTTAGTCGGCGGGGCTGGCAAAGATACGCTTTCGGGCGGGGCGGATAAAGATATGTTTGTCTTCAACAGCCTCACGGAAGGCATTGACACCATCACCGATTTTAATGGGGCGATCGACGTAATTGATGTGCGATCGATCTTTGCCCAATCTGCCTTTGCGGGCGCGACTCCCTTGGCACGGTTCCAGCAGTTTGCTCAGTTCGTTCAGGTAGGGGCAACCACTGAGTTACGTATTGATGCCGATGGAGGTGGGGCAGGCATCAGCTTCACAACGCTGGCAGTCCTCAACAATGTTGCAGTTGGCAGTGTCGGGGCAGGTAATGTAGTGATTGCTTAGCTTAGGTTTTGACCCTGTTCTGGACAGAGTCCTAAAAATAGCTCTGTTGATAGAACTCTGATAGACCTCAGTGAATCTGAAACGCTCCTGATGACTCAAGTGCAGTTGGTTTTTAAGGGCGCTGCCCTTAAAAACCAACTGCACTTGATTTTTCTCCTAAGTTTGCTATACTAAGCGTAGTCGTTACGAGTTTATGTTAAAACTATGGCAAACCCAACGGTAGAGAATCTTGTCATCATTGGCTCTGGGCCAGCAGGCTACACGGCTGCCATCTATGCGGGGCGGGCGAACCTGAAGCCACTCGTATTTGAGGGATTTCAGGCTGGAGGACTACCTGGTGGGCAGTTGATGACGACCACAGAAGTTGAAAACTTTCCTGGCTTTCCCGATGGCATCATGGGGCCGCAACTGATGGATCAGATGAAGGCGCAAGCCGTGCGCTGGGGTGCGGAGCTATACACAGAAGATGTGACCCACGTTGATTTTAGCCAACGTCCGTTTGTCATTCGTTCTGAAGAGCGAGAAGTGCTTGCCCACAGCGTTGTCATTGCGACTGGAGCAACCGCCAAACGTTTGCACTTGCCCAGTGAGACAGAATTCTGGAGTCGCGGTATCTCCGCCTGTGCCATTTGTGACGGCGCAACTCCCATCTTCCGCAATCAGGAGATTGTGGTGATTGGTGGCGGCGACACGGCGGCAGAAGAAGCTGTGTACCTGACTAAGTATGGTAGCCATGTGCATCTGTTGGTGCGTACCGACAAAATGCGTGCTAGTAAAGCCATGCAGGATCGGGTGCTGAACAGCCCTAAAATCACCGTGCATTGGAACACCGAAGCGATCGACGTCTACGGCGCAGAAGGCTGGATGCAGGGCGTGAAGGTGAAGAATCGCCAGACGGGTGAAGAGAGCCAGATTCCGGCTAAGGGCTTGTTCTATGCGATCGGTCATAGCCCCAACACGAGCCTGTTTACCGGGCAAATTGACCTGGATGAAATTGGCTATATCGTGCCCAAGAACCACGTCGAAACCAACATCGAAGGCGTTTATGCTGCCGGAGACGTGCAAGATCATGAGTTCCGTCAGGGCATTACGGCGGCTGGCACAGGCTGCATGGCAGCAATGCTTGCCGAGCGCTGGCTGTCGGCAAATGATTTGGCTCAAGAGTTCCATCAAACCGAAGTGGCTGAGCCGCACCTAACTGAAGAAACGCCTCGTAAAACTGAAGCAGAGCAAGCCGACGAGTTCAGTGTGGCGCAAACCCGGCACGTGGGTGGCTATGCCCTGCGGAAGCTCTATCACGATAGCGATCGCCTGATTATGGTCAAATACGCCTCCCCCACCTGTGGGCCTTGCCATACCCTCAAGCCGATGTTGAGCAAAGTCGTAGATGAATTTGATGGACAAATTCACTATATCGAGATCGACATTGAGCAAGATCCTGAGATTGCTGAATCGGCTGGAGTTGTGGGTACCCCTACGGTTCAGTTCTTCCGTGATAAGGCGCTCGTAACCGAGATCAAAGGCGTAAAGCCCAAGAGCCAGTATCGGGAAACCATTCAGAGTAATTTGCCGATCGCAGTCAGCTAATATGCTGATTTCTCTTCCTTTGTACAGATATCCGGCGAGTGATGCACTATTGACCCCTAAATCTGCTATAAATTTTAAGTGCTTAGCTCCCTCCAAGAGTAAGCTAAGCTCCAGGCGAATTTTTCGCCAAATTGGCAGATTAGCTCTGAGAGTTTTGCTTGCACATGCCAGCTAGTTTGAGAGAGAAGTTTGCCAATTCGGTGGTTAGCTCTTCACCGAGTTGCTCATTGACCAAAGTTCACCAAAGGAAAAAGTATGAATAAGAAAGCAATTGGTTTGCTCATGATTCTAGGTTTGACTGCAACATTAGCGGCTTGCGGCGGTGGTGCAGAGGCTCCCGCTGGTTCCCCTGATGCTATGTCTCCTTCCGCATCTCCTACCACCTCTCCCTAATTTGGGACATTGGCGATTTGCGGCTTTTTAGACGAAAGGCTCTACCCTTTATCGACGGTTCATTGATTGGATCTCATCTGTACGGCAGCCTACAAAAGTCAGTTTCAGGCGTAAAAAGCTGGTTAAGATCCAGCGATTGAGCCAGAAATCTGACTTTTGTAGGCTGTTCGTGTCTTTCCTCTCACAGAAAACTTACCCCTGAAATCAGCAGCGCTTACAGAAGTAGGAAAAACTGCTATCGATCGCACTGTGCTGATCTAGCAAATAGGCTGATCTGGCAAACGGACTTATAACGAATGGACTCATCTGATAGACAAGCTGATCTGGCGATAGGTTTTCCTTATGCTGCTGCTGCAATTTAGCACGTCTCACTATTGCCGAAAAGCCCGATTGGCATTGGGTTACAAGCAGATTTCCTATCGAGTAGAGAACCTAACACCTGGACTTCATATCCTCAAGGTTAAGCCCTTGAGCGGGTTGACTACACTCCCCGTTTTATTGCCAGAGCAATCCGACCTGCCGCCTGTCATAGCAGACTCTACGCAAATCTTTCATTTCTTAGATAGCTACTGTCCTGCACCTAATTTGGCGATCGCCGATCCACAGCTCAATTCTGAGGTGTGGGCACTAGAAGACTGGCTA
This sequence comes from Drouetiella sp., assembly GCF_059504425.1. Lineage (NCBI taxonomy): Bacteria > Bacillati > Cyanobacteriota > Cyanophyceae > Oculatellales > Oculatellaceae > Drouetiella > Drouetiella sp. The sequence continues at coordinate 74,393 of NZ_JCACIN010000120.1, read as the reverse complement.
GACGAGAGCATTGGCATTGCTGCCCGGTTTGTTTACTATGCGTTTCGGGCGGGTGAAGGCAAGGCGATCGATGCTTCTCTCTCTAATCAATTAATTATTCAAACAGTGCGCTGGCAATATGGCATCACGGCTGAACGCGTGAAGCTAGCAGCTAGCCGATTGGAAGTTGCGCTGACGTTTTTGGCATTTCGCTGGCAGGAAGGGAAATATCTGGTGGGCGATCGACTCACGGCAGCAGATCTGGCGGCGGCGGCATTGCTGAGTCCGCTGGCGCTGATTCCTCTTTATCGCCAAAACTACCCTTGGCTATTCGATCGCATTGCTCAGATTCATCGGCTTTGCGGCGAACCGCTGCCCCCCGGACTGGAGGAAGGATGAACCTGAGACTCTATCTTTTCTTTTCGCTTTTCTGCCTGACAAACGGCATTTTCGTGGCGCTCCCAGCTCATGCTCTGCCACCCCCCGAAGATACGCCAGAAGAGATTTTGCGCACAGAGGTGATTACAGAAGCGCGATCGCCCCTTGACGGCACTCCCATGACGGCAGCGGAATATGCTGAGCTAGAGGCGCAGATTCAGGATGCTTCACAACATCCCCCTGCGGTAGCGCAAAAGTATCGAGATTTGGTCACTTTGCTCCGGCTAAGACGGGCGATCCGCAGCGTTTTCCCTTTCCTTCTGCGCTGAGTTCACGCTTTATTACCTGATGCGTAGCTCAAGCCCATCGCGTCTTTAATTCGCTTGAAAGATAGCAACCGCCAAGGCGGTTGGGACGGGGACATTTAGGGTGGGGCGCGACGCGCCCCACCCTAAATGTCCTAAGCAAATTGACGATAGCCATACAGCTTTCTCTCAAAACACAGCTTATTTTTTGAAACATAGCCATCAAACGGTAGCAACAATAAAACCCATGTCAAAATGAATGGTACCCGTAGGCTCTAAGCCAACCGCTTTTCTATGACTAAATTTGTATTTGTAACTGGCGGCGTTGTATCCAGTATCGGCAAAGGCATCGTGGCAGCCAGTTTGGGGCGGCTGCTCAAGTCACGCGACTACTCTGTGTCAATCCTGAAGCTTGATCCCTACATCAACGTCGATCCTGGCACCATGAGTCCATTTCAACATGGCGAGGTGTTTGTCACCCGCGACGGAGCCGAGACAGATCTCGATTTAGGACATTACGAGAGATTTACAGATACCTCCATGTCGCGCCTCAACAGCGTCACAACAGGCTCGATCTACCAGGCGGTATTAAACAAAGAGCGACGCGGCGACTACAACGGCGGCACGGTGCAGGTCATTCCCCATATCACCAACGAGATCAAAGAGCGTATCCTGCGCGTTGCCAAAGACACCAATCCCGATGTCGTGATTACGGAAATTGGCGGCACGGTAGGAGATATTGAATCGCTGCCCTTCCTGGAGGCGATCCGGCAATTCCGCAAAGACGTAGGCGGGCGCAAGAACGTGCTGTACATGCATGTCACCCTCGTACCCTGGATTCCGGCAGCTGGAGAAATGAAGACCAAACCGACGCAGCATTCGGTGAAGGAATTGCGATCGATCGGCATTCAGCCCGATATTTTGGTGTGTCGGAGCGATCGCCCCCTGCCTCAAAACCTCAAAGATAAAATGTCAGAATTTTGCGATGTGCCCGTGGAGTGCGTCATTACCTCACAGGATGTCAGCAGTATCTACGAAGTGCCGATGAATTTAGAGAAAGAAGGGCTTGCCCATCAGGTGATAGAAATTATGCAGCTTGAACAGCGCCCACCTGACCTACACCAATGGCAAACTCTCGTCGAGCGGATGCATCAGCCCAAGCAGCCGATCGAAGTAGCGATCGTCGGGAAGTATGTGCGGTTGTCGGATGCCTACCTCTCGGTGGTAGAGGCGCTACGCCACGCCGCTCTGGCGGGAAGTGCAGAGCTAAACATCCGCTGGATTAACTCTGAAGATATCGATGCTCAGTCGGTCGATCGCCTGTTGGCGGGAGTGCAGGGCATCGTAGTACCGGGGGGCTTTGGACCTCGCGGCATTGATGGAAAAATTATTGCGATCGAGTATGCCCGCACCCAGCAAATTCCCTTTCTAGGACTCTGCTTGGGAATGCAGTGTGCCGTGATTGAATGGGCGCGGAACGTCGCCAAATTAGCAGATGTTAACAGCGCTGAGTTTGATCCCAACTGCCAAAATCCGGTGATTAACCTACTGCCCGAACAACAGGATGTAGTAGATTTAGGCGGCACAATGCGGCTGGGTCTTTGCGCCTGCCGTCTAACCCCCAACACCCTAGCTGAAAAGCTCTATCAGCAAGAGGTAATCTACGAGCGTCATCGCCACCGCTACGAGTTCAATAATTCCTACCGATCGCTCTTCTTAGAGTCTGGCTATATGCTCAGCGGCGTTTCGCCTGACGGTCGGTTAGTAGAAATTATTGAGTTACCTAACCATCCTTTCTTTATTGCTACTCAATTCCATCCAGAGTTTCAATCTAGCCCCAGCAAGTCACATCCCTTGTTTCAAGGATTGATTAAAGCTGCGATCGACCGTACGCAGCCTAGCATATCCACCCCTTCACTGAGTATGGAATTAAACTAGAAATTCACTCATTAAGAATGAGCTTTGTTGAGGCGCTCAAGAGTTGACAAACTGGGGGTCTACAAATTGGGTTCTGGAGTTGAGCAATACCCAACACATCCCAGTCCTATTGAGGTCTGGTGAATGGAGATGGGATAGCTCAAGTGACACCCTACGGCTTGGATTTAAAGCGTTACTCTATGCAGTGAAGGATACAGTGGAGGTGAAATTCTAGGTTATGTGCAAAGCCGGAGCAATTGCTGAAGTGAGCTTCATCCCTGTGCAGATAGCCATGCTTCTAAATCAGCCAAACTCGCAAAATCCAGCAGCGCCTCACCCAACGCTTCCAATGGAGCGATCGGTAAGGCATTGAGCTGAGCTTGAACGAGTTCAGGCAACTCTCCTACCTTTCGGGTAAGCTGGCGCAGAACAAGCGATCTTTCTCGTTGTAGCCCCTGCTCAATGCCCTGCTCAATGCCCTGCTCAATGCCCTGCTCAATGCCTTGCTCCATCCAGCTTGTAACAATTTGCATCACGCCCTCCCGCTCCATTTCCTCCAGTTTACCAATCTCCTCCTGAAACACCTGCGTCTCCTGCCCATTGAGGCGAAGATAGGTGTCTACGAACCCAGAAATCAGTCGAGTTCTTGCAGGGTCAAGCTGAAGCGTTGCCAACAGCCGCAAACATTCTGCTTTGACTCTAGGGCGATCGCCCTCCTCAATCTGCATTTTTGCCATCAGCGCTGCTGCGATCGGATTACGCTGCGTCAGATAATCTCGCCAGTGGAGTCGATTAAGCTGAATCGGGAAGAAGTTAAACTCTACTACCTTGAGGTCATCAAACTCCATAGTGTACTGATGCGCTTCCTCTCGATAGGGTTCATCAAAGGAAAAGACCACGATTGGATAAATGCGTTGCAAATACTTCTGGTGCAGCCGTGAAAAATAGAAAAACATCCGACGGCTGAAATCAGATTCAGTTGAAGATTGATTCTCGATATGAACTAGAAAACCCGTTTCTTGACCCGCTAGCCGCACCTGTGCCAACAGATCGATAATTTTAGTTTCTCCTGTGGTTAAGTCAGCAAAGTATTCCTGTGGCAAAAACCCAACCGAATCTTGCTCAATTAGCTTAGAAACTTGTGGCAGAAAAAGCTCCAGAAACTCAACAAAAAACGTGGAGAGTAGTTCTTTAAACAATCGATCGTGATCAATCATCCTATTACGATATACCGATGTCGCGGGCGGTTGCCCGTAGTGTCGATCATGCGTTCTTTGGCTCTAGATTTTGTGCGTTGCTCTAGCCCGTGAGGTTGAGTTCGTAGCGTCTCTGCTAGAAGTGTGGACTCTTGTAAAACGGTCGCTTTACTACCGTTGCTGAATATGGCTTGCCACGAATTTCAACTTCTAAAATCTGCCCCAACTTACTCAATGCCGTCGTCACGTAGGCTAGAGCAACTGGATATCCTAGGGTCTGGGACAGCGTGCCGCTCGTGACAATTCCCACCTTCTCGCCGTTGTGTAGCACAGGGTAATCGTGTCGGGCAATGTTGCGTCCTGCCATTTGTAGCCCCACCAGACGGCGATCGACTCCCGTTTGCTTCTGTTGTTCTAGGCGCGATCGCCCGATAAAGTCGCCTTTGCGATCAAGATGCACTAACCAACTCAGTCCAGCTTCCAAGGGAGTAGTGGAATCGTTGATATCCTGTCCGTAGAGCGCCATAGCCGCCTCTAGCCGCAGGGTGTCTCGCGCCCCCAGGCCACAAGGCACCACGCCAGATTGCAGGAGCGATCGCCAGAGGGATTCTGCCACATCTGGATCAACCATGACCTCAAAGCCATCTTCGCCTGTATATCCAGTGCGCGCCAAAAATCCGGGCTTGCCTAGCACCGTGCCCTCCAGATGTCCAAATCGTTTGATGGCGAACAGATCCTCCTGAACAAAGGCTTGGAGGGACTGTACCGCCGTTGCCCCTTGGACGGCAATCAGAGCTTTGTTGAGGGAGAGATCTTGAAATTCCACTCGTGACATATCGAGATGAGAGAGTAGCCAGTCTTTATCTTTATCGGTAGTTGCCGCATTGACAATTGTGGTAATTTTCTGTTCTCCTTTTACCTCACCCTGAAAGTAGATAATCAGGTCATCTACGATTCCTGCCGCAGGATTAAGCAGTACCGTGTACTGCGCTTCTCCGGGCTGCAAAGGGCTAAGATCTGAGGGCACTAACTTCTGGAGCTGATCGATTAAATTTGCACCGCTTAAGACAAATTTTCCCATATGGGAAATGTCAAACATGCCTGTCTGCTGGCGTACCGCGTGATGTTCTTGGCTGATGCCGCTATACTGCACAGGCATCTCCCAACCAGAGAAAGGAACCATCCGGGCATTAAGTTCTAGATGTAAAGGATAGAGCGGTGTGCGAGACAGGGTTTCTTCAGCAAGATTAGAATCTGTCATTTTGGTGCGTATTTCCTTGTTTAGTGCTGCCTAATATGGCTTGTCTATAGCTATTTTGATAACTCACACACCTGTTGGTGCCACAGTTATAACATTGCCAACCATCGTCACTGTATCACCTGCAACTATAATTCCATCCCCATCATGGCAGCCATATAGAACTCGTTTCTGCTGATCGGCATAGGACTGCATACGTGCAGAGTCCTCTGGTGTATCTTGCACATGGGGTGCGAATGCAAAATCCACTAGATTCAATCCCTGATCCGTGGTCAGCAATGGGTATGGTGCATCGCCGCACAGCTGAGCCGAGGATATCTTAGGTGTCATAATAATTGCCCCAGCACTCGTGCCAATTAGCACACCTTGATGATTAGCATAATGTCGGAGGCGCTCCTGCAAGCCTCGCTGCTGAAGCCAATACAAGAAGTAATAGGTATTACCACCCGACAAATGAATCGCATCACAAGCAAACAACGGTTCAAGAAGGTCAGGGTCATATGCCACATCAAGTTCAACATACAGCACGAGTTGGAGGTCGTATTGCTGGTAGTACTTTTGTTTTAAAGTGAAGTAATGACGGTTTGGATCACTTGACGAGGAAATATAGCCAATCCGCGCTGCGGTTGTACCTAATAGTTGAATCAAGTAGTGATCCACTTGCTTATTTGCTGCAATGACCTGATCGCTATAGAGCACCAACCGCCGCATAAACCGTCATCTCACCCACATATAGCGCTACGCGCTTAGATCCAATGAGTTATTTTTTGAGAGCTGCGCTCCGCGCAGCTCTCAAAAAATAACTCGTCCTAACTCAATTACGTAGGGCTATACAACACATTAACTTTTGCTTAGGACACTTGCGCAATGGATCGCCCTTCTACTTTCGATTGCACGGATGCCCATCGTCTGATCGATCGCCCGCCGCAATAAGTTCAGTCTTCGTCAGTTTAGCTTCAGTCAGTTTAGCTTCAGTTGGTTTAATGGCTGCACTGACCAACAGCCGCCATCCTTCTCCTTGCCAGGGAAGTGCCTGAATTGCTTTGCATCCGTACAGGAATGCTGTCTGTCTCTGACCGCTATTAAATGCCCACCAGCCATACCGCAGCATAAACTTGTAGCGCGAAGGACGATCGCATCCAGGTCGCCAAGACTCCGTTGCTTCAAAAGTTCCCTTAATTCCTCTTCGTCGCCAAGCCTGACTGCAAACTTCACGAGCCTTTTGACGTTGAAGCGCTCCCTGCTTTTCGCTCACCGAATTAGCATGGAGCCGATATTTCAGCACCATTTCCTTCAAATTTGCCAGCTTTCCTATCTCACCCAACCTCAACCACAAGTCTAAGTCTTCGCAAGGAGCAAGGGTCGCATCATAGGCGCCCACCTGTAGCACTGCCGATCGCCGCATCATGGCGCAAGGATGGTTAATAGGCGTGTGCCCTGCCAGCGCCAGCTTTTGAATTTCCTCATTTTGCTCTGGCATCGCTAGACAAGTAAGCCAGCGACCTTTTTCGTCGATCATGCCATGGGTTCCCCCTAGGCAAACTAGGTCTGGATCTTGCCGTAGCCGCGCCACCTGAAGACAAAAGCGATCGCGCATGGCAATGTCATCTGCGTCCATTCGCGCTAAAAACTCGCCTCTAGCCAGCTTCACCATTTCGTTCAAGGCTGCCACATATCCAGTTTTCTCACGACTAATGAGTTGAATCCGGGCATCCTGTGCCGCATAGCGCTGAAGAATAGCAAGCGATCGATCGCTAGAGCCATCGTCTACGATCAGAAACTCAAAGTCATCAAAGGTTTGGTTGAGAATACTCTCAACCGCTTCCGCCACAAAGCGTTCGGCGTTATGGACAGGCATGAGAACGGAAAGGGTAGGAACACTCATGATGCAAATCGGGCGAATACGGATCGGGTCAGATGCAGATTGATTAGAACTAAACTAGGGAACAGGTTTGGTTAGGGCACAGACAAGCAATTTCCAGCTTTCGGGAGTGGTAGGCTGCAAGGCGATCGCCCTCAGCGCCGAACTTGCTGCCGTGCCGCGCCAGCCGTTGTTAAACGCCCACCAGCCATAGCGATGGAAAAAAGATTGCCGAGAGGGGCGATCGCGTCCTGGGCGATACCAGGGCATTTCTGCTGAAAACTGCCCCACAACGCCGCGCCGTTGCCATGCCCGACGGCAGGCTTCTTGCGCCATCTGATGCTGAAACTCACTGCGTTTGGCGCTAACCGACTGCATATGAAAGCGATATTTCAGCACGGACTGCTTCAAATTTGCCAATTTTCCGATCTCCCCTAGCCGCAGCAGCATATCCAGATCTTCGACCGTCACCATTGCCGCATCGTAACCGCCGATCGCCTCAAGCGTCCAACGGCGGATCATGGCGCAAGGATGATTAACAATAGTGCGTCCAGACAGAATTGCCTGCTGAATTTCGCTGTTACCTTCCGGCATTTCCAGATGTAGCACCGTGCGACCTTTGGCATCGATCAACGCATAGGCTCCGCCTACACACACATGGTCAGGATGCTGTTGTAGAAAAGCAATCTGCGCGGCAAAGCGATCGCTTATGGCAATATCATCAGCATCCATCCGCGCCAAAAACTCGCCTCTAGCCAGCTCCAGCATTTGATTCAAGGTGGCAATGAGTCCTCGGTTTTCCCGGCTAATCAGCCGAATCCGATCGTCCTGCGCCGCGTAATGCCGCAAAATCTGGGGCGATCGATCCGTAGAGCCATCGTCAATAATCAGAAACTCAAAGTCCGTGAATGTTTGCATTAGAATGCTCTCGATCGCCTCAGTCAGGTAGCGATCGCCGTTGTAGACGGGCATCAGGACAGATATCGCGGGGGGCTTCATGACGTTGACTGGAGCCGAGTGGGCAGAGGCTTAATCAGGGCACAGGCGAGAAGCTTCCAGGCATCAGGCAGCAGCGGCTGAAGGGCGATCGCTCGGAGACTGCAAAGCCGCGCCACGTCCCGCAATCCCTGATTGAAACCCAGCCAGCCGCACCGCAGCCAAAAGTCTGCCTGGTGCAGATGATCGGCAGGTTTGCGAATAAACTCTCCCTGAATGCCGCGCCGCTGCCATGCCCGCTGACAGGCTCGGAGCGCGTCATCCGTTTGACGCTGCTGCTGAGCATTGGTGATCGATCGCGGATGCAGCCGATAGTGCAGCAGCACCTCTGGCAAATTCGCCAGCTTGCCCAGTTCTCCCAACCGCAGCCACAAGTCCAGATCTACAGAGGCAATCATTGACTCGTCATAGCCCCCTGCTTGCAATAGCGCCTCCCGTCTCGCCATCGTGCAGGGATGATGCAGCAGGGAAATGCCGCCCAGCAGCAACCGCTGAATTTCGTCATCCGATTCGGGCATCGGACAATGCCCCAGGTAGCGCCCTTGCGGATCGATCCAGTTGACGGCGCTTCCGACACAGACAACTCCTGCATGATCGCGCAAAAATTCTACCTGACGAGCAAAGCGATCGCCCATCGCCACATCATCGCCATCCATGACGGCAACAAATTCTCCGGTTGCCATTGCCAGCAGCTCGTTACGGGTTTTGGCAATGCCGCGATTTTCTCGGCTGACTAGCTTAATTCGCTGATCCTGAGCGGCGTAGCGTTGGAGGATCTGCAGGGCGCGATCGCTAGAGCCATCATCAATAATCAGAAATTCAAAATCCGTGAAGCTCTGACTGAGAATACTGTCTAGACAGGCAGGAAGATAGCGATCGCCATTATACACTGCCAGAGCAACGCTTAAGGTCGGGGAAGTAGAGGTCATAGGCTCTTCCTCACCCGTAGAACAAAAGCGCCTTTTTCGTTGGCGATCCGCTGCACCTGAATACCGGGAAACTCTTGCTGCCAGCGGGTGACAATCGCCTGTTCATCAGCACGATCGCCATCGTCCAACACCACGATTGCGTCCTCGCTGAGGGCAGAAAACAGCATGGGCAGAGCCGGATAGCGAGACTGATGCTGCAAATCTCCGGGCGGGCCGTCAATAATCAGCAGATCGATCGGCTGCAAAATGCCCAGATGGGGCGCAATGTCGTACCATTGCCAGGTCTGATCGGCGATCGTCACAGGCACCAAAGGCGCATGAATCACTTTAGCGATGTTCTGAAGGCTATGACGGGCAACCTGATCTCTAGAAAGATCAGCAAACTGCGCTTCATGCTCCAAAGAGACAACGCTGCCCTCGCCAATTTGCTGCAAGCAGTAGGCAGCAATCAGCGTGGAAATGCCGCTGCTAGCCTCCACGACTAGCTTAGGCTTGTGCTCATGCACCAAAGAAATAATTAAAGCACCCAAATCGGGAGAAATTGCCCACTCGCGCATGGAGGGCAGAGGGTGATTGAGCTTGAGCAGTGAAAAGATCGAAAATAAAGCCTCGGTTTGCCGATAGTCTTGTCTTCTCTGCGCAGAGTTTTGCTGGAATAGTTCTCTGACCAGATCTAGCGCCTGCTCATCTTGGCGATAAATCAGATTTTGAGTTCTGTAGTAGCTTTCGAGCTGAACGCCGATCGCCAGAATGAGCAGCGTCGCCAGCAGTACCGCCAGCACCCATTCAGCCTGGGGTAGCCCTAGACTGAGGACGATCGTGATAGCGATAATCTGCAACCCGCCGCAGATCCATAGCGTTCTTAGCTCCTTTACCCATTTCTTTTGAGTTTTGCGGTTGACTGTTTCTAGTGACATGCTTAACTCCTAATGGCATCTCGGTCTACTTCTCGATCGCCCGACAACAGTTTCCAGGTGCGCGGCTGATAGTAGATGGACTTACTCATGCTGCCATTAGACTCGACTGTAAAGTGAAAAGATTCGCAGATATCGAGAATAAACAGCGCATCTTTTCGCATATCAACCCGCATAGTGTAGGTGCCAGGGGCAAGACCCACTTGAGGCAGATCCACCTGAATCTCGTGATAGCCCACAGACACGTTAAACACCTGTTTGTCATTAGAGCCGCCCATATAGACGATCGTTTGCCCTTCCTTCATCAAGGAAATGCGCAGGTTGAGAGTGGCGATCGCCACCTGCGCAAAAAACTGGATGCAGATCCGTGCCGGATCGCCTGAAGTCAGAGTTTCTAGCGCTTGACCCGATGGATTTTTAAAGCTCAGCGTTACCAGATCTAGTCCCAATGATTCCGATCGAGATTTGCGGGGAAACTGCATCACCCCTGCGGTTTTGCTGACGTTCCCTGAAAATAGATCTGCCTCGTACTGCGCCATCACGGTCTCGGCATTGCCTGTCGCCACGCCATGCCCTTTGTGCAGATAGATAGCATCCTGACACATCGACAGAATCGCTTGGGGATTGTGCGACACCAGCACGAAAGCCGTCCCTTGCTCCCGGAGCTGATGCAGTCGCCGATGGCACTTGCCCAAAAACTGAATGTCGCCCACCGCCAACACTTCATCGATCAGCAAAATTTCTGGATCGGTATGAATGGCGCAGGCAAACCCCAGGCGTGCCCCCATGCCAGAGCTGTAGGTTTGCACTGGAGCATCGATCGCCTCCCCAATTTCAGCAAAATCAACGACCGCCTGAAACCGATCCTCGATCTCCTGAGTCGATAGCCCCAGAATCGACATGTTGGCGTAAATATTTTCTCGCCCCGTCAGCACCGGGCTGAAACCCGCTCCCAAGGCAATTAAAGGCGCAACGCGTCCCCGCACTCTTGCCGTTCCCGCATCTGGCTTGATCAGGCCACTAATGATTCGCAGCAGGGTCGTTTTGCCGCTGCCGTTTACTCCAATTAGCCCTAGCCCCTCGCCCCGCCGCAGCGTCAGATTTACGTCCTTAAGCGCCCAAAATTCGTTGGGGCGCAAGACATCGCTTTTGCGCTTACCCGTCAGCTCTGAGCCAATGTCTTGAATGCCGTAGAAGAGCGATCGCTTCAAGCTGCGACAAAACTTTTTAGAAACCCCCTGCACCGAAAGCACAACGTCGCTGCTGGCAGAGGTAATTTCAGAGGGCGGCTTTGAGCCATTAGAACCGTTAGAACTCAGGCTTTTCATCAGGCACTCATCCGCTCAATCACAAAGGGCAGCGCTACCCGATACACCAGCCATGCCAGCAGCAGCCCCAGACCTGCCACCCCACTTGCCAACCAAAAGCTCTGGGGATCGGTGACTCGACCCAAGATTGCCAGATCTCGCACGGCTGAAAGTAGGGGCGTTGCAGGGTTAAGGCGAACAATTTGGGCAAAGCTGCCCTCCTGCGGCAGAGGGTAAATGACGGGCGTAAAAAACAGCCAAACGCCCGTAGCCAGAGTTAAGCCTCGCGTCACATCCTCATAGAGTGCGGCGATCGGAGCCAGCAGCAGCCCCACCGCAGTTCCCAGAGCAATAAGGTGAAGCAGCGCCACGGGAGCCAAAATTACTGTCCAAGCGATCGGGATTTTGAACCAGAGAAAGAGTCCTATGATCAAAATCAGCTTAATGCCAAAGTTGAAGCCGACTTGACCCAGCTGGGACAAGATAATTGCCTCACGCGGAAAGTTAATCTTTGCCAGCATCGGCTTAGCGGCAGCTACGGCTTGAATTGGCCCCACTACCGCTTCGGTGAAAGTTTGCCACAGCGCCATGCTAAACATCACGTAAGCGGGGTAGGGTATTGCCGTTGCGCCTACATTTAAGACATTGGCGTTACTCGCTAGAGTTAAACCTAGTGCGGCGGCGATCGGCGGCACAAACGCCCAAAAAATGCCCAGAAGCGATTGGCGATACTGCGTATTGATGTCTCGCACCAGCAGCCGCCACGCCAACTCCCGCGATGCCATCAGATCGCGTCCCATGTCTCGGAACAGCCGTAAGGGATGACGGAGTTGACTTTCAGATGTATGCGTAATCTCAGATAGATGCGAATGCCTTGGCATGAATAACCTTTCGCCCCAGCGACCCACCCAAACTGTAAAGGTCGTTTACGTGGAAATACAAGGGCTAAATCTTACCTTCATAAAACCACTACTTAAGCTTTATATTGAACCTCTTGCAAATTAGGTTTAGTGAAGCTGCGCCCCCACTAAACCTAATTCCAAAACTTTAATTTGCAAGAGGTCTATTCAAAATATTCAGATCTAGTGAGAGGGGTATGGCATTACGTAATTAAGTTAGGACGAGTTATTTTTTGAGAGCCGCGCTCCGCGCGGCTCTCAAAAAATAACTCGTTGGATCTAAGCGCGTAGCGCTATATTAGAAAATCTTCTCGGTACAAATCTCTTCAGTACGCCGCCAGATTTTAATCGTTTCATCAGCACTGCCGCTGACTAGCCTCTGTCCATCGGGGCTAAAAGCGATCGCATTTACCCCCCAAGAATGCCGCAACAGCGCCAGACGACTCCCTGACGCTATGTCCCAAAGCTTGATGCTATTGTCTTCGCTGCCGCTAGCAAACAGCTTTCCCGTCGGGTGCATCGCTAGACAGTTGATTCGATCGCGGTGTGCCGAAATTACCCGCAACTGTTCCCACTGAGAATCCCACAGCTTGATTGTTCTATCCCAGCTTGCAGTAATCAAAACAGAGCCATCTGGCGTTAGAGTCAGGGCGCTAACGCGATCGACATGCCCTCTCAAAGTCCGAATCACCTGACCATTGCTTAGATTCCACAGCCGAATAGTCTTGTCGTAGCTGCCGCTGATGAGCTGTCCTTGAGGATGAATCGCTAAGGCGCTGACTCGCTCTTGGTGCTGAGCCAGGTTGGCGAGCAGTTCATTTGTTTCTGGCTCCCAGAGCTGAATCAGCCCGTCGCCACTGCCGCTGGCTAGCAAAAAGCTTTGCGGATCAAAGGTGACCGCTGAAATCTCCCAGCCATGACCGGGCAGCGTGCTAATGAGCGTCAGTTTTGCCAAATCCCACAGCTTAACGCTGCCATCGCTGCTGCCGCTGGCCAGAATCCGACCGTTGCGGCTAAAGGCAAGGGCGCTAATGCGGTCTTGGTGCCCCAAGGTTGAGCCACTGATATTTGACCAAAGATTTGACCACGATCGCCCCCCAAAAGTGTGCAGCAGTTCTCCAGAGTCCAGCCGCCATAGCTTGACGGTTTTGTCTCGGCTGCCGCTGGCTAAAGTGCGACCGCTAGGGCTAATGCTCAGTGCCGTGACTTCGCCCTCATGCCCGGTGAGGGTGCGATCGCAAATCCATAACCCGGACGGATGGCTGCTCTTAGTAGGCTGACTCCGAGCGGCAGGTAGATTTTGCAGAACTTCAGCGGCTGACTGGTAGCGCTGGCTCAGACCTCTTTGCAGTAGCTTATCCAGCACTTTTCGCAGTCGGCTGGTGACAGGTTGGGTGAGATACTGCCGCCATACCCACGCATCCTCGCTCACCGAGTAGAGATCGAAGGGGTGAATTCCTGTCAGTAGGTGAACGCAAGTCACGCCTAGGCTGTAGAGATCGCTAGCAAAGACTGCTTTACCCATCGCCTGCTCAGGAGCCACATATCCGGCGCTGCCAATCAGAGTTCCGGTGCGGGCAGTCGTTTTCTCAGCATATTTGGATGCGCCAAAATCGACTAGCACCAACTTACTGCCCGATCGCGGACGCACAATATTTTCAGGCTTAATATCTCGGTGAATCACCTGGCGGCTGTGGACAAATTGCAGAACGGGCAGCAAATCTGCCAATAGCTCCCAGATTTGAGCTTCACTCCAGGTGTCCTCCTTCTCCAACACCTGCTCTAGGTTCTGTCCTTCTATGTACTGCTGAATTAAGTAGAATCCATCTTCCCATGCCAAATGATCCAAGAGCCTAGGGATCTGCGGATGCTGTCCTAGTTCTGTAAGCTGAGCCACTTCTCGCTGAAATAAATCGCCGATCCGAGGAGCGCCGGGACTGTTGAGTCCTAAACTACGCGGCAGGATCTGTTTGATGACACAGCGATCGCTCTTCTGCCCCTGCTTATCGATCGCCAGAAAAGTTCTACCAAAACCACCTTGTCCAATCACTTCTAGAGCTTGGTAGCGATCGCCCACCCATAGCTTCGCTCCACAGTTTTGACAGAATTTTGCATCCTCTGCATTACGAGGCTTCTGGCAAACGGGATTCAGGCAATAGCTCATACAGGGCGATCTCTAGAGGCTCAGCTCTATCTTGACACTAGCTACATAGCCTAGACACACAAAAATATCACCCTTTAGGGGGATAGTATTGCGTCAGCGAGATCGCTATCCTAAACACTATCTGATACCTAAGCAGTTTGTTCGCCCGACAGGAGACTGTCGGGCTTTTTGTTGGCACTCTTTACGGAGTTGGCTTATTCAATTGGTTGCTCCGAACTTATCATAAATTTGGGTCAGAATAAGGCTTCAAAGACGTTTGACAAAGAATTGCCCCTATGGAAGTTATAGACCTACGTAATTGAGTTAGGACAAGTTATTTTTTGAGAGCCGCGCTCCGCGCGGCTCTCAAAAAATAACTCATTGGATCTAAGCGCGTAGCGCTATACCAAGCAGCTGCTCACCAAGACGATATGACGCTTGCAGCCAAGCCTTGTTCCAGGGAAGTTTTGGGGCGTAGAAATTAATTGCTAGCGATCGCCTGAAACAGTTCTGCGAGCGACAGTTTTACGAGCGACAGTTCTACGAGCGATAGTTCTACGAGCAGGGCTGCGCTACTCTCAAAGGCTCGGAAAGAGCTTCGGCGATCGCTAACAAGCTTTTGGCATCGCTCACCATCCAGGCATGTCCTCCCACCCACACTTGGCGATTTTTGCCAACGGGCATTTCCGAGCTATTAGCCGGGACGATCATAGAGTCGAAGGGAGTCCAGATGGAGGTGAAGTTGAGCTGCTCTAGCTGCCAAGCATCGCGGTTAAGGTCGTTCAAAAATTCGCTGTTAACTCGCATCTGGCTGGCACCTAGGTTGGGACGCAAAAGCGCTGACCAAGTGCCGTTGTGGGGCGAGGCTAAAGTCACAAGTCGCTGCACTTTCTGCAATCCGCCTAGCCGCTGCACATAGTAGCGGCTGATGATTCCACCCATGCTGTAGCCCACCAGATCGATTAATTGATCAGGCGCAAAAGTTTTTTTGACGTAAGCCGCCACCTGTTCAGCCAAGCAATCTAACCCAACATCACCATTGCTTGGCACCAGATCGATCTCATAAACTGACCAACCTAGGTTTCTGAGAGCTGGAGTCAGAGTCTCAAAAATAGCGCAGGTATCATCAATTCCATGAATCAGGACGACTGGATTATGGCGCATAGGTTGCACAAATTGACTGAAAGGCTTAATTATTTTTACTGTTCTCTCTGACCACCGTTCTTTTCTACCATAGAGGGAAACGATCGCCTCTCAGGGGGCTTGTGGACAGATCTTGAAAACGTCTACCTATTAACCGCTGCGAATTTCGCACATGATTTTTTTGAAGGCGCTCCGCACCCTTTCAGAAAAATCATACCCAGACTAAGCGATGCCGACCGCTATAGGTTTGTATTCACTAGCACTTCACCTTTTAGCATCCGCTGAGCAGCATCCAGCAATCCTTCCTCTAGGTAGGGCTTGGTGAAGTAGCCTTTTGCCCCCAACTGCACAGCCATCTGGCGGTGACGATCGGCTCCTCTAGAGGTCAGCATGGCGATCGGCAGGTGCGCCAGCGCCGGATCTTTTTGGATGCGGGAAAGTAGCTCTAGCCCATCCATGCGCGGCATTTCGATGTCGCAGAATACTAGGTCGCAGGGCAGACCCGATCGCAGTTTCTCCCAGGCTTCCTGTCCGTCGCGAGCTTGCTCCACCCGATAGCCCACTTTGTTGAAGGTCATGGAGAGTAGCTCTCGCACCGTGATTGAGTCGTCCACGATCAGCACCGTCGGCTCTGTCTTCAGGTCGGCAGGCTCAGGCGGCAGTTCATCGCTCTTATCCCAAAGCGAACTACCTGCCTCTCTGCGGATGCGGCCTTCGGAGAGATCGATCAGCTCTAGCACATCGGCGATCGGCATAATTCGACCATCCCCTAGAACCGTTGCTCCGGCAACGCCGACAGGTTTTGGCACAGGACCTTCAAGCTGTTTGATCACAATTTCCTGTTCGCCCAACACCTGATCGACCTGGAGCGCCAGATAGTTACCTGCGCTGCGCAGGACGACGATCGAGATAATATCCTCTTCTTGATTACCGCCATAGACGCTACCCCGACCCAACATCCGGTTATAGCCCAACAGCGTCGAGAGCGACTGGAACGGCAGCAAGGCATCCCGCCAATAAATGCTGGTTCCCCCCTGCTCATCGGTTTGAATGCGCTCTTTGGGCACGTCTAGCATATCTTCTACCCCATCCATGGGGAAGGCAACCCGCGCCCGATTGCTGATGCAGCACAGCGCTTTTGAGATACTGAGGGTCAGGGGTAGCCGAATGGTGAAGGTGGTGCCTTTACCGATCGTCGAGTCAATGCTAATCACCCCGCGAATCTCATTCAGGTTGCTTCGCACCACATCCAACCCTACGCCACGTCCCTTCAAATCGTCCACTTGGTCAGCGGTGCTAAAGCCATGATGGAACAGCAGATCGTACACATCCAATCGCGTCATTTCTTTCGCTTCGGCTGGAGTCACTAGCCCCCTCGCCACCGCCTTAGATTTAACGTAGTCTGGGTCGATACCGCCGCCATCGTCGCTGACAGAAATGATGGTTTGGTTGCCTTGATGAAAAGCCCGAATGGTGATCTTTCCGGTGGGCGGCTTACCGCCAGCAACCCGCACAGCCGGAGTTTCGATCCCGTGCGCCACGGCGTTATTGACCAAGTGCGTCATGGGATCATAAAGCTGTTCCACGATCATCTTGTCAATCAGCGTGTCGCGTCCTTCAATGTGTAGCTCTGACTGCTTGCCATACTTGAGGGAGTTGTCGCGTACGCCTCTGGGCAGGCGATCGGCTGTTTGGGCGAAAGGCACCATGCGCGATCGAGTCAAACCTTCCTGAAGCTGAGTAGTAATCTGCCGGAAGTTCCGAGTGACCTGGTCGCTTTCCTCTACCACGAAGTCAATGTCTGATGCCGACTCCCGTACTCGAACAATCAGCTCAATCATTTCCTGCGACAGCGTATGGAAGCCTGTGAAACGATCCATTTCCAGGGCATCAAAACTCGCTCCTGTGGCGTGGTTTGAGGGCGCTGGAGCAAAGCTGCTCTGGGGCGAAAGATGGTAGCTGCGGCGGTTCGACAGGAGGGAGCTTTCGAGGAGCGATCGCTCATATAAATCTCGCATTCGCTGCCCGACATCACTCAGCTGCTGCACCTGATACAGCAAGTTATCCAAAAACTGGCGCAGTCGCTCTTGGGCTTGCTCCAGGCTATTACGGTTCACCACCATTTCCCCAACCAGGTTGTTCAGGTTATCCAGGTGCTTTACCGACACCCGCATGGTTTGGTCACTGAGGACGTTACGGCGATTGGTGCGACGGTTGGCAGGAGTTGAAGCCTGACGATTGCTCCTTTGAGCAGAGGAGCCGCCCAGCTTTTGCTTGACATCTTCCAGGAGATCTTCTAAATCGCCGAACTCGTCTTCTGCTTCAGACGACTCTGTGATCTGACCTATCTGTGAGGAGGCGATCGTCTGAGAAGAGGCATGGGATGGTTCTTCGCCCAACATGGCTTCTAGATCAGCAAAGTCATCTTCCTGCACAGCAAGTTCAGCGTTTGCCTGAGAGACTTCGCCCAAGGCACTGTCTTCTAGCATGGCTTCCAGGTCAGCAAAGTCGTCTTCTGTGTCTAGGGTGATTTCTTCCGACAATGACTCTGATAGGCTCATCTCCGCATCAGGCATTTCGTCTTCAGCAGATTCAAATCCTTGGATGTTTTCCTGTATGGAAACTTCAGGGTCTATTGCAAAAAAGGGATCAAAATCCGCCTGCTGGATAGACTCGCTGCTAGAAGCTGCATCAGGTTCCAGCAGATCAATTGGCTCTAGCGTGTCGAAGATCTCAGCATCAGAGGCTTCAGTATCAGATATTTCAACATCGGAGGCTTCAACCAACGAGCCGGAAAGGGCGATCGGCTCTGGTTCTGGAAATGTTATCCAATCTAAATCTGACGAGTTTGGCTCAGATGGCTCAGTGTCTTCATCAGGCTCATGATGATTGAGTTCAGCCCTGTCTGACCCGCTGCCCACCTCATTGCCATCAAAGCTGAAGTCGAACGGTGCAGCTTCTACGTCAACAGAATTCTCTGAGCCAAAGATTGCATCTAAGTCTGAAGCTGAGCCGTCTAGCTCTGAGCTATCTAGATCTAGGCTATCTAGTTCAAGGCTGCCTAAATTAGAGGTCAGATCACTCTGTTTGAAGTCTTCTGAAACATCCTCTAATACTGGCGTTGGCAGATCCATCGACAGGTCTAGAGAGAAACTTGAATCGTCATCTTCTAGGAAATTCGATAGATTCATTGCCGATGACTGATCGAGTTCATCTGCGATCGCCCCCTCGGCAGGTTCACTCTCAAAGAAAGGATTTAGATCTAAATCATCGACCTGTTCAGCTTGATCCGCGCTGTTGAAGTTCTCAGAGCCAAAGTTCTCAGAGCCAAAGTTCTCATCAAAGTTCTCAGGGCTAGAGCTGTTCAGATCCGCACTTGTCGAGGGGTTTTCAAACCAACTGAACTCTTCAGAAGTTGATAATTCAGTCGTTGATCCTGCTTCTAGAGGAAGGGCGATTGCGGCATCTTCCCAGGGGTCAGCTGGCAAATCCAAGCGGCTCGATTGCTCAGTCTGAGAGAGACTTTCTAGTTCAGGCTCTTCAAAGCTGTCTTCAAACAGTGAACCCGATGTCAGCGCCTCGCCGAAAATGGCATCTAGCTCGCCCAGTTCAGAGGCTGCGGTGTCAGCAGGCAAATCTGTGGTTGGAATATCCTCTAGACCTGCCATCAAATCATCAAGGTTCTCAAAGGCATCCGCATTTCTGGAACCTGTGGTACTTACTCCAAACAGATCCTCTTCCGTCTCGTCAGGTTGGGTGGAATTGCCAAACAAGGCATCCGCAAAGTCTTCTGGCTGGGACGAATCAATCTCAAATTGCAGCTCATGACCTGATGCTTCGATCGTCTCAAACAGTCTATCCGTCTCAGACTCGTTACCAGCAGGGTCGGACGATTGTGAAATATTGAAGGACTGAGAGGAGCTTTCCAGCAGTCCTGACAGGTCTTCTTCTTCAAACCCATCCAGTACCAGATCTTCTACGCCGTCTTGGTCAAACAGAAAATCAGAAAAATCGTTGGATGCGCCCACCTCTGACGTTTCCGAAAACTGCTCAGTGGCTCTATCAACTGGCTCTTCTTCCCAAGACAGTCCTAAGTTAGGAACTTCGCCCTCAAACAAATCTGCCAAAGAGTTGAGTTCGATCGCACTCATTTCAGATCCCAGGTACTCGTCCCCTTCCTGGAGGAGCGAGCTGGAAGAGTTGAGGTTGCCGCTTGCTTGAGGTAGACCTGATTCTTCAAGGGGGAGCAAAGAATCTGATGCC
Organism: Drouetiella sp.; assembly: GCF_059504425.1. Lineage (NCBI taxonomy): Bacteria > Bacillati > Cyanobacteriota > Cyanophyceae > Oculatellales > Oculatellaceae > Drouetiella > Drouetiella sp. The sequence goes on along the minus strand of NZ_JCACIN010000120.1, from coordinate 54,905 downwards.
ATCTCCTGCGTTGTATTTGAGGAGAAATCAAGGGCGGAGAAATCGAGTTCTGCCCTCTCAGCTTTGGGCGATCGCAAATCAAAATCTAACCCCTCTGCTTCTTGAGAATCCAGGGTAGAAGCTGGGAGCACATCCGATTGATCTCGCTCGTTTGGCAGCTCAGGTGGCTCAGGATTGAACCAGTTGTCTGATAGCGGATCGGACAGATCGGCTTCAAACGGTGATGGGGTTGAGGAATCCGCGAAGTCAGAGAAGTCGTCGAAGATAGATGGTTCGTTCAGATCGCTCAGCGGCTGAGCAACATCGACGGCTGCCAGCAAATCATCAAAGGTATCCGTAATCTCGTCCTCGGCTTGAGGAGGCATCAGCTCTAGTAGAGCCTGACCTGCTGTAATTGCAGCCTGATCGCCCACTAGCACCTGCTCTTGGGCGCGTTTAATCTCTTTGATAACAACAGGAGCCAGAGTCCGATACGTATTGTCAGGATTGCCGATCGCTCCTTCAGCCATTCCTAGCAGCGTGCACCAGTTGGGCAGATCGAGCTGTTCTCCGAGCCGCGACAGGGTGCGGCAGATTTGCTGGAGCCGTTGGCGGCTATCGGATGTGTCCGCCTGTTTGAACACTTGCAGCATCTCCCGCAGCTGTGCTGGCACATCGCTTTGGAAGATGAGCTGAAGCGCACTTTCTTCACGGGCGATCGCAGGCGGCTTGGGTGCAGGTTTCACAGGCGCGGCAATCGGCAGCTCCAGATCTTCTGGAAGCGCACTGCCCGATTGACTCACTAATAGGGTCAGGTGTTGACCGAGTTCAGCAAACACTGGCTCTACTTCCGCCATGGCTTCTTGAGCGCGATCGTCCGTCAAGCCAAACGGCCCCTGAAGCTGATCGACCAGCTCTTGCAGCGTATCAAAGACTCTCAGAAACAGGGACTCAAGGCGCTGATCAACCTTGACTGGGCATTCCTTCAAAATTTTGAAATAGTCTTCCAGCCGATGCGCCGTATGCTGAATGCTAGTCAGCCCCAACATGGCAGCTCCACCCTTGACAGAGTGCGCCGCTCGAAACACTTCACTCACCATTTCTGGATCGGCGATCGTGCTCTGGAGATTCAACAACCCTTGCTCAAGGGTATTGAGGTGGTCTTTTGCCTCCTCAATGAAGTAGCCCATGATCCGCTGTTGTTGTTCCGACAGCATAGCCTTGTTCCTCTGTGATGATGGTGGGCGATCGCCCTTAGCTAAAACTTACCCAATCCGACTGCATAATCTGCTCGCCAGGTCTTCTCAACCGTCAAACTTTCTCGACTCTAAACCGTTCTACAGAAGCCAGCAGATCGCGGGCAACCCCCACCTGGTTTTGCAGTGAACCGGATACCCGCTGCGCTTCCTGAGAAGTCTCTTGGGCGGTCAGCTCCACTGACTGCATCACCTGCGCCACGTTGCGAGAGGTTTCGGTTTGCTCGACTGTGTCGGCGGTAATCGATCGCACCAGCACGTCAATCCGGTTAGAAACCTGAATGATATCCTCTAGCGATCGCTTCGCCTGTTCCGCCAATCGCGTGCCCTCAATTACTTGCTGCGTCCCTTCTTCCATGGCCGTCATCACCGACCCTGTTTCGCCCTGAATCTGCAACACGATTTGCTCAATTTCTTTGGACGCTTTTGCCGCGCGATCGGCCAACTGCCGGACTTCATCTGCAACAATGGCGAAGCCTCGACCTGCCTCACCTGCTCTCGCCGCCTCAATACTGGCGTTTAAAGCCAGCAGGTTCGTTCGAGAGGCAATTTGCGAAATCAGGGCCACAATCTTCGAAATCTCCTGGGAAGATTCTGCGAGTCGCTTCACCTTGCGAGTCGTTTCAGCAACCGTTTCGCGGATCTCCAAAATACCCGACACCGTGCGTTCTACCGCCTCACCGCCTTTAAGCGCAGTTGCCGATGCCGATCGCGCCACTTCCTCTGCCTCACGGGCGCTTTCAGCCACCCGTTGAATCGAGTCCGTCATCACCTGCACCGAGTTGAGGGTAACGGCAAGCTCCTCGGCTTGGCGTAGAGCGTCCGATGAGAGCGATCGGGCAAAGATTTCGTTCTCAGTGGAACTTTTCGTCACCTGCCGTGCCGCCATTTTCACCTGCTGCACAATTTCCCGCAGGTTTTGAATCGTCAGGTTAAAGGAGTCGGCAACTGCGCCCAGCACGTCTGCCGTCACCTCAGCCTGCACCGTCAGGTCACCTCTCGCCGCGCCTTCCACGTCATCTAGCAAGCGAATCACCTGACGCTGCAAATCTTCTTTTGCCTGCTCCTGCTCTTCTGCCTTCCGCTGAGCTTCGCTAGTCGTCGTCAAAATCACGCGCGCCATCTGATTAAAGCCCGTTGCCAACTGACCAAACTCATCTTCAGAATGGACGGTTGCTCTTGCGTTGAGGTTGCCCTGAGAAACTGCATCAAACTGATACTGCAAGTCGGTCGCCGTCTGGCGAACTTGCTTGGTCAAAAATCCTCCTAAGCTGGCCGACACACCAAATCCTGCCAAGCCAGCCGCAACGCTCATCAGCAAGCCTGCCGGAGTCAGGTAGGGCAGCACGGTTTCCTTGCGCTCTTGGGGCACAGTCGTAGCAAAGCCAAAATAAACGGTCGCGGCTGCCAGCGCCGAAACCACCCCAGTGGCTCCTGCGATAATCCATTTCTTAGTGACTAGGGGGGCATTTTCTAACGGAGCCGCCCAGCCTTGATCCAGACTGGCATCAGGTTCAGCGCGTCCGTCGGAGGGGGCAAAGGATGGCAAATGGTCGGAGGTGGTTGAAAGCGGAAAGACCTCATCTTCTCGAATAACCGAATTATCACTGCCGCTGTCGCCAAAGTCGAAACTGACAGCGCTGTTGGTTAGTGAGGCGCTTGCCGAGGAGTGCATTCCAGAAGTGCCGATCGAAGGACTTGTAAAATCCACGGAGTTATCGGATAGGTCAAAATCAGGCAAGCTGCCGAGATCGTCAAACTCATCAAATTCATCTAGGAAATCAACGTTACTGCGTCCACCAGAGATACTGCTGCTTGAGGCAGAGCCTTGGTTTGAGGCAAAGCCCTGTTCTTCTAAACCTTCGAAATTGAAGCTATTGCCGCCTGAAACGAAGGTATGATCCTCTTGCTCGTAAAGATTCTCATTGTAAGAAGATTGAGAATCATCATTAGAAAGGGGTGGCGAAGCGTAAGTTTGCGCATCATTCATGGGTGAAGAATCTAGCTCCTCTGCCCCCATGAACAGCGTGGCATCTTCAGCAGAACGTAAATTAAAGCCTCCCCGCGATCCTTCGCCATAGGGAGATGAGGGCGCTATGTCGTCTAGGGGCGGAAAGCTCGTGTCATCAAAGTCATCTAGCTCATCCAGCGAGAAGGGGGCATCGCTAGAGCTAATATCCGTGAAGGATTGAGCGGTGGTAAAGGGCTGGTTAGCCTCTCCGTAATCTTGAAAGGGGGCATCTGTTTCGGCAAAGGGGTTGGCAAAGGGAGACTCTTCTTGGGTGTCAAAGGGATCGTCCCGGTCAGGATTGCTTTGATAAGCACCTGCATTGCCTTCATCCAGACTCAGATCGGCAAAATCAAAATCATCGACTGGCTCTTGAGGCTGGCTAGGTTGGGCAGCTGGGTTGAACTGAAAAGGCGATTGAGAATCAAGGGTGCTGACAAAGTCTGAATCAATATCTGAGAAATCGCTTGCCGAGAAGTCTGGTTCCGCAAAGTCTTTGTCAGAAAAATCTGCATCTGCGGGATTCTGATGCATAAAATCTTGATTAGAAATCCCGCGATCGGCGAAGTCTTGCTCAGAGAACGGCTCAGCCTCAGCCTGCTGACCTGCCTGAGGGTCGAAACCATCCGCCGTGACAAATTGGTCGGCATAGGTCAAGCCATTGTTGGCGTAGTTAACAAATTCGACATCGTCGGTCAGTTTGAGAACCGATTGATACTGTTCACAGGCAATAGCAAACTGCTGAAGCCCATAGCAATAGATATGCCCACGCAGCAATCGGACGCTCGGATCGCCTGGATGCATCTCGACTAACCGATCGATAATTGCCGCTGCTTCCTCATAGCTGCCAAGCATGTAGGCTCTTTCGGCTTGTTGATATTCACTTGCGAATCCGGTGACTGATCCCATTTAGTTTCTCCTGCCCATGCAATGATCCGAGTTATCTGAATTTGAATGGTCTGAATCTGAGTTGTTTTAGGGTTGCCTTCTGAAAACGACAAGCGTCAATCTGTTGGCAAGCTAAGCTGCTGGCAAGCTAAGCTGCTGGCAAACAATGAGCACTTAAGCCGCCCATCGAGCTGAGCGCAAGATTGCTACCTGGTCGAGCAGCCGAAGGTGACGATCGCTCTCCCGTCCTTGCGTCCATTCTCCCCGCAGAAAAGGTGCCATGCCGTCGGGGACGTTTGTGGGAATTTGAATTTCTTCAATATCCAGCCAGTCCATCCCCACAATCCGATCGATCGCCAGCCCTAACATTGTGTCCTGATCTTCCACAGCGATCACAGAAATTTCTGGGCGATCGGTACTCAATAGTATCGGGCTTCCTAAAAACTGTCCCAAATCTGCAACCCAAATCACACGGCCCCGCACATTTAGCGTACCCAGCAGCAGAGGAGAAACATTGGGAATAGGGGTAATGCGATCGGGCGGCGATGAAATCACCTCTCTAATTCCAGTTGCAGGCAAAGCAAATTCATCTCCTGAAGCCACAAAAAACTTGAGATGAAGCTCACCCTCAGGACTTTCTAGCTCCTGAAGTTCGGGTGCCTGATCTTGACCTCTTCCCGTTGAAAAATCCAAATTCCCAATCATGAATCTAACCTACCTACGCAAGGGGACTATTGCGATGCTTTCATCCTTAAGCTACCCCTGTAATAGAATTCCATAACACTTTATGATGCAGGGTCTATTCTTAACTTAATCTTTACAGCGGTTTTGTTAAGTTTACTTTCTCAGGAGTTGCTTGACGGTTCCGACTAACTCAGTGGGTTGAAAAGGCTTGGCAATATAGGCATCTGCACCTTGCTTCATGCCCCAGTAGCGATCGAACTCTTCTCCTTTGGAAGAACACATGACAACGGGAACATTTTGAGTCTTGGGATCAGCCTTGAGCCGACGACAAACCTCGTAGCCATTCATGCGGGGCATCACAATATCTAGCACCACCAAATCAGGGCGCTGACCCTGAATTTTTTCCAGCGCCTCCATACCATCACTGGCAACCGTAACACTTAAGCCGCTCCCCCTCAGCAGATCGGTGATCATTTCCCGCTGGGTAACACTGTCTTCCACCACTAAAACCGTACTCATAACGCTCTACCTGCTAGATGCGACTTAATCGGGAATAACCTGCTGGCAGTGGTTCTGTTAGAAAGGTTCCCGCTGAAAATTTCTCTGGTGGAAATACTGGCATTGCCGCTTTTAGGAATGAAATATTGTATATGAGAGCCTCTCTGCCACCCTCTTACACAAAAATTTATCCCAAAATTCAGCAGTGCCGAAATATCTATAAAAAAGGCTTTGATGAGGTCAGCAAAAAAGACAGTATGGACAGGAGCAGGAATTTTCACAAGACTTTCGCTGGGTTTATGTGGCTGATCTGGATTGCCCATGCTTCACAGTTTTAGCTCATCTTCCGATTTCTAGCTCATCTTCCAAAGCTTCCGCCAACAATTTTTCGGGTTTTGGACGGTTGAGATCGCCAATACCCACATATCTTTCCACCAGCATCAGTAGCTCTCCTTCCCCAAAGGGCTTGGTTAGATAGTCGGTGGCGCCCACCATGCGAGCCGTAACGCGATCGATAAAGCCATCCTTGCCCGTCAGCATGACGATCGGGGTGCCCCGAAACGCCGTCGATCGCCGCAGCATGGCGCATAGCTCATAGCCATCTAGCTCCGGCATCGTGATATCGCACAAAATCAAATCAGGCTTGAGCTGAAACACGAGGCTCAGCGCTTTTAGAGGATTGCTGATTGCCGTGACCTCGTAGCCATGACGATTCAAAATATCCTCCACAGATTGACGTACCGTGAGACCATCATCAATGCAAACAATTCTGGGCACCCGATCTTGATAGAGCTGCATCTCTCGCTTCTGGGCGATCGCCTCCCCGTCAGCAGGGGAATTGAGCAACTGCACCGAGCCATCCCGAATGTGAGGATATACCGCACGAGCAACGGTAAGAATATCGCGGTTGAGATAGCGCGCCATCTGACGTAGGGACGTTTTGCCATCTGCCCAGCGCTCCAAAATCTTGAAGGTTGCTTCTGACACTGTTTCTCGCAGGTGGTTGGCATCGGCGATCGCTGGACACTGATCTGGCGACTGAATGTGCGGATGAAACTGCTTCCATTCCTGAACCTGCTTCATGGTGCGAGCCATCATGGGCGCAATTTCTAGGGTCGTGAGCTGAGGCGAGAGCGCCGACCCTAGCTCAAACACAAAGGAGCCTTGGTGCAAGCTCAGCAAATCAAACAGCGTCTCATAGACCATGCTTTGAATCACGGCGCGTCCCTGTGCCGGGGTCAAAACGCTGTTTTCTAGCAGAGTCCAAAGATAGCCATATTCGGGGGCATTGTGGGTGGCGATCGTCGAGGCATTTGTCTGATCCACAGCCTTGTGCACTCGGTAGCGACGCAAATGATCCCGCAGACGCGAGAGGTTGCTACTGCTGCTACCCGCATAAATAATTTGACCGTTGAGAAAGAAAACAAACCAGGATTGGGAGGGCTGCGCTAAAGCCTTGCGATTACGGCTGGCAGATCCGGCTCCAAAATCGCCACTCACACCCGCGATCGAGGAGCCATGAGATTCTACGAACAGTTCGCCCGTGCGCTGACCCAGCTCAATCAGCTGTAAAATGCTGCGGATGTCGATCTCACTCAGCTTGCCCTGCATTCCAATTCAACAGGCCCATAGAAACTGCATCTGAGTCCATTCTGCCCATTTTCTCCGCGCCTTGTAACTTTCTTTGCGTTTCATATAGCTTTTATAGCTTTAGGCAACTCCAGCTTTAGGCAACAGGCTTCACACTCTGGCAACCTGACTCTTTCACAGCAGATATGGCGCTACGCGCTTGGATCTAATAAGTTATTTTTGAGAGCCGCGCTCCGCGCGGCTCTCAAAAATAACTCACCCTAACTCAATTACGTAATGCCATATGCCCTTATTTTTATTTTTTATAAGAATTTTTATGAGAACGCGCCGAATCTTAAATCAGGTTTGTTGAAGTGCTGCGATTATGGGGAACTCTGAAAATACGCTCAAATTCTAGCCCTCCGCTATTGAAAGATAATGGTACAGTTGACTGGAAATATGGCTAGACAGCCCCAAGGTGCCCTGCTCAATAGCATCTGCAAGCGATGCAGCGAAGCGATTCTAAGGTAATCGCCACGCAATAGCGATCGCCTTAGAGACAAATAGGAGTCAGATTGCTGCAAATTGAGTAGGCTAGTAGCGTTATTTCCATCAAGTAGGTCTGTTGATGAGCAGCTTTGGCTGTTGGGGTGAGTCAAGATGAATACAAGAGTCGAAACAGCCTGAGAGCTGAAAAAGCTGATTTTGGATTGAGCTTAGACATAGAAGAGGATTTTCAGCGTGCTGTATTTAGCGGAAGTACAGAGAAATCGAAGAGGAGTCATGGGGGGCGGCAGACCGGAGTTTAAGCTGCTAGCCTGTCAGCGCAGCGAGCAAACTTGGAGTGCTGTGCCCGGAGAGGAATTGATTCCAGCCCCCGACGATGCCAGCAGCTATGGCACGGGCGTTTTGGTCATGGTCGATCTGTCTGGCAGCAAGCAGGTGCAGCGTCACTCAGAAGCGGGTCGCCAATTGGTCAGCATTTTGCAGGGCTTCTCCCGATTTCAGGAGAAGGCAAAAACCCAGGAGGCAGAAATTGATCAGTGGAAAGAATCCTTAACTTATCAGAGCCAGGAACTCAACCGTCGAGAGATGGAAATGGAGGCTCGACAGGAAGAACTTCAGCAAATGGAGGCTGAAGCAGAAAAATTTGAGCAGCAGCGTCAGGAAATTGAGGCTTCCCGGCAAGAGGTCGATCGCCTCCGTGAAGAATTTGAGCGCAAGACCGAGGAGTTGCAGGGAGCCTGGGCGCATTTACGCGGCGAAACCAATCGATTAGAGGAGCGTCAGGCAGAGGTTCAGCAGTCGGTAGGTCTAGATGCTGAGCAAGTTCGATACCTGCAAGAATTGCTCGATCGTCTTTCTCAGCCTAACTCACCTACAGACTCCATCCAAGAGCAGGTTCATTCAGCAGTTGACCTGGTGAACCAGCAGCAAAGCGTTTTGGATAATCACTGGCAAAACTTGCAGCAGCAGCAAGCCTCTGCTCAGCAAATTCAGGGCGAGGTGGATTGGAAAACCCAGGAAATCCGCGATCGCTGGCACGCATGGCATCAGGCACAAACGGCACTGGAGCAAGCCAAAGCCGATCTGAGTGCCAAGACAGAAGCGCTGCGTTTGCATCAGGAATATGCCCAAAAGCTGACAGCAAGGCTGCAAACTCAGGGAGAGTTGCACCAGCAGGTCGCTCAATTGGCAGGCGCATCTGGCAAGGTGGATCTGGGAGAACTAGAGAATATGTCTCTAGAGGCGCTGCAAAATGCGGTAAGAGATCTGGAGAAAGATCTAGAGAAAATGTCTCGCTTCGTCCAAAGTCAGGAAGAAGAGCTAACGCTTCAGCAGGAGGCGATCGACGAACTAAATCAGCAGATTCAACAGGCCAGCGAATATGACCGAATGCGTCTGGAAACAGAACTTGCCGACGAACAAGACCGCTACCAAATGCTGAATGAAACGCTAGTCGGTCAGCGGCGCAATCTCCAGGAGCGGGAGGCCGTCATTAGACAGCACCAAATGGTTTTGGCAAAGCGACAGGGTTACCCGGTAGAGGGCGAAGGCAAGTCGATTGATGTGGAGCCTATCTTGGCACAGATTGAGCGTCTACGACAGCAGCTAACCCAAGAGCTACAGACTTTAGAAGAAAAAATCCAGCAGTTGCGTTTGGAGATTGATTCCCTTCAGGGCGGAGTGAACCAGCAGTCGGCAGAGCAAGAAGCCAAACGCGACGAGCTAAGGCAGCTTGAGCAGCAGCTTCAGACTCAGGTGGCGGCGGCGGCAGAGCTGTGGGGCAAGGTGAACGCCTACCAGGAGACGCTCCAGCCGATTCAGGACAGTCTGGGTGGTCTGCGACAAACCACGGAGGCGATCGTCAATGCCCTCGGTCAAGATTCAGGCGGCTCTCACCTCCAAACGGTCAATGAGCTTCGAGAAACCATCCAGCGACTTGCTCCATAGTTAAATCCGGGTAGTGGTATTTGAGTAAGAATTTTTGTTGCATGGGCAAAACTCACGCAACAAAAATTCTTACCCCTTAAGGACTGCCAAATTTTGGATTGAGAATCCAGGACTGATGGGCTTACCGTAGACTTTTGAGCTGCTGGGCGATCGCTGGAAGTCTCCACCAGGGCACATGGGGATACTCATGATGTTCCAGGTGGTAGCCGAAGTGATAGCAGGTCAAAAACGACCAGATCAATGGGCGATAGGTGCTTTGAGTACGAAAGGTATTCCAGTAGCCTCCAGCAGGTTCGCGGTGGGGCAAAAACGTCCCAAAGTAAAAGAGCTGAACGGAGCTGAGTAGCGAAGGCACCACCCAAAACCAGCGCAGGTTGTATTCAGGGATATGCAGCAGGCGGTGCATCGCGTGGTAAACCGCAATGAGACCTAGCAGACGCCACCAGCTCCAGTAGCGTTTGACAAAGTAAAAATACCAGGCAAAACCATTTTTGTGCGTGCCGTCGTGAAAATCAGGATCTTCAGAACTTGCAGGATGATCATGGTGCTGCCAGTGCGCCTTGAGCAAATACCGATAGGAAAATAAGCCGTAGACTAGCAGCGCCAGTGTCCCTACAAAGTGATTGATTTTGAGATTTTGAGGAAAGACGGCGCGATGCATCGCATCATGGGCGGTAATGAATAGCCCCGTGTACAGAAAAGCCTGCCAGATTATGGCAAAGACAGTCAAAAATGGCTGCTGCTCAGCGGTCGTCCAGTTCAGCAATAGCGCCAAGCTAACTGCCCAGAATGTGATCACAAAACTGGCGATCGCCAATCCTAACCAACCCGTTTTACGAAGACTCGATTCATGACGCATCGGCAATGCTGGGGATGCAGTCAGGATTTTTTGCGGTAGACTCACGCGGTCATCTCAGCTAAGGATTAGTGTTCACCTCGTCATTGTAAAGTAAAGTAACAGGGTAAAGTAAAGCAACAAGGTAGTTGAGCCTAGGTTAAAGCTGATCGCAGCAGATCGATCGCCTTTCATGCCATCCTGCTGAATTCTTTCCCCAGTCTGAATATTTGTAACGGTTTAGCCATCCTCTACCCCAGGAGGGCGATCGCTGAATGGTAAGCTAGCAAATGCGCTATCGCGCTTAAGAAAATGATTTATTCTAGCGGCGGAGTTGAAATGACCGGATTAAACCAGGTTCCTTTATTGCTGAGAGCTGCGCGGGGAGAAGCGCTCGATCGACCTCCTGTTTGGATGATGCGGCAGGCGGGTCGCTACATGAAGGCATATCGGGATCTGCGAGAAAAATATCCGTCATTTCGAGAGCGATCGGAGATCCCAGAAGTGGCGATCGAGGTTTCGCTTCAGCCCTGGAGAGCCTTTCAGCCCGATGGTGTCATTCTGTTTTCCGATATCGTCACACCGCTGCCCGGTATGGGGATTGACATGGATATTGCGGAAGGCAAGGGACCAATTATCTTCTCGCCAATTCGCTCCCAGGAGCAGGTAGATGCTTTGCGTCCATTGGAACCAGAGGAATCTCTGCCCTTTATCAAAACCATCTTGCAATCTCTGCGCCAAGAAGTAGGCAATCAGTCTACCGTGCTGGGGTTTGTGGGCGCACCCTGGACGCTAGCGGCATACACGGTCGAGGGCAAAGGCTCTAAAGACTATGCCGTGATCAAGAACATGGCTTTCTCTGACCCGACGATTCTGCACCAGCTTTTGGAGAAGCTCTCAGACTCGATCGCCACCTACATTCGCTATCAGATTGACTGCGGCGCGCAGGTGGTGCAAATGTTTGACTCCTGGGCGGGTCAGCTTAGCCCGCAGGACTACGACACCTTTGCCCTGCCCTATCAGCAGCGCGTTTTCCGGCAGGTGCGCCAAACCCACCCCGATACACCGCTGATTTTGCTGGTGAGCGGCAGCGCGGGCGTGCTGGAACGGATGGGACGATCGGGAGCTGATATCGTCACGGTGGACTGGACGGTGGATATGGCAGATGCGCGGGCGCGCCTCGGTTCTCAAATGAAGGTGCAAGGCAACCTCGATCCGGGCGTGCTGTTTGGCTCGAAGGCATTTATCCGCGATCGAATTCTCGACACGGTTCAGAAGGCGGGCAATCGGGGGCATATCCTCAACTTGGGGCATGGCGTTCTGCCCAACACGCCTGAGGAGAATGTTGCTTTCTTCTTTGAGACTGCTAAGCAGATTAACCAAATGGCGGTTCCGGCTTAGGCTGAGAATCTACAGTTTTTTTGAATTGAGCAAATGATGAGATGTGGGCGATTATGGCGATCGTCCACATTTTTATAGGTTGAAGTTTACAGGTTGAAGTTTGTGGATTGAGGTGAAATGAGCCAAAAACTTCAGTACAGGGTTGTAATTGAGAGAGGAGCAAAAAGTTATGGAGCATATTTACCAGACTTGCCAGGTTGCATAGCAACAGGTAAAACGAAAGAAGAGACATTAGGATTAATCAGGGAAGCAATTGAGCTTCATCTTGAAGCTTTACATCAGCAAGGATTACTGATTCTAGAGCCTTATTCTTCAGACAAACTTGTAGGGGACTAAAGTTTGTGAATGACGCTTTCAGGAAGTTTGAATGGGACGAAGCGAAAAATCTTGAAAATATTCGCAATCACAAGATTGACTTTGCTGATATCCCTGAAATGTTTGAAGGTTCAATGTTGATCGAACTTGATAATCGTATTAATTATGGCGAGGAGCGCTGGAGTGGAATCGGTTTTTTGAGAAACGGTGTAGCGGTTGTTGTTTGGACAGAACGACAAAATAATGTCATCCGAATTATTTCAGCACGAAGGGCGAACCGATATGAACGTAAACGATTCGAGCAGTACCTCACGTACTGATTGGGCAGCACTAGAAGCGATGATCGATGAGGATATCGATTATTCCGACATTCCGCCTTTGACCGAGGAATTTTTTGAGAAAGCCACTTTGCGAGTTCCGGCAACTCAAGCCCGGAATTTAATTCAGCTAGATCCGGATGTCATGCTGTGGTTTCAAGCTCAAGGTTTAGAGTACAAAGCGCTGATTAATTCGATTCTGCGCCGTCATATCGAAGGCAGTAGCGATCAGCGCATAAGCTAACGGCACAACTGCTTGTTCCTTCTATTTGTGAAAGTTGTCGCATTGTTTAATTCTCTCTTCGCCTGTGATTTGAGCTGTAGAAAGCTAACCAATCTGTTCCTCCCCAGATTGCTCCAATGATTTGCCCAAAAAAATAAACAGCCATGCCTGCCAATGCTGCTCCAAGGTTTGGTAAGTCAGGATCTGTTGGTCCCGGAAAAATCCTGTCCATTGCCCCACCTACAAATATTCCAACTGCTAATCCTACGGTTCCACCCAATGTCGCACCAAATAACACGCCCAACAGAACAATACCTCCAGCCCTGAGCGATCGTTGTAGGATTGCTGTAACCATGCCTGAAATTAAACCAATGACGAGAGCAATGCTGCTCTGAAAGAGCATGATTTTTAGTAAGAAGTCACCAGGTAATCCATAAGGTTTGGTTGAAAACCAAAGTAAACAAGCAACACTTATGGCAAAAAGCCCTACAGCCCATCTCACTCTCCATGTTCTCCAATATCTAGGCATCGCTCTATGCTCTGATGGATAAGTTCCGAGTCGTAAAGACAACTAAAGAATTCAACACTAGCTCAATACAGGTAATCTGTTAGGGTACTGGTAAATCTACCCTTGAAAGCTAGGCTGAAAAGTCAGACAGGGTTCCTTGAGGATTAGCCCCCAATCAAAAGATTCTCTAATTCTTGGTTTTCGTTTGAGCAGTGCTGCGATCGCTCACACCCCTTCAATCAGAGCGATCGTAAGAGCCATATCTGCTTATCGGCTGCTATGCCAGATTAAAACTTTCTGTGCGAGAGGCATTGGTCTTGCGGCGAATTATGATTACTGGCAAAAGAGTGGCGATCGCCATGGACATTCCGAAGGGAGCAGTATCGGTTCAGGTGCCGACCTTCAAGAGAATTTCTCATGCCGCTCCCATTAGCGACCTGATGGCCCCGGCTATGTGAGGTTGGGGGAGTAAGTTTCACCCGCAGATGTTAAGGCAATGTATGAATCAGACAGAATTGAGCTGGGTGTGCTAAAAGAATCATAGCTAATATGGCTCGAATACTCCTTGAGTAAGGTTTCAAATGAGCGTCCCCAACCGCATCTTAGTTCTGTTTGCTCATCCCGCATTGGAGCGATCGCGGGTGAATCGACATTTGATTCAGGCTTTGAAGGGAATCGATTCCATTACGATTCACGACTTGTACGAGCAGTATCCTAACCTGCATATCCATGTGAAGCATGAGCAGCGCCTTCTGCTTGACCACGATATTATTGTGTTTCAGCATCCCTTTTACTGGTACAGCAGCCCTGCCATCCTAAAGGAATGGCAGGATTTGGTGTTAGAGCATGGTTTTGCTTATGGTCATGGCGGCACAGCTCTACAAGGGAAAAAGTTTCTTTCGGTGATTACGACTGGAGGCAGTCAAGAGGCTTACTGTCGGCAGGGACATAATTTTTTCACGATTCGAGAATTGTTGGCGCCCTTTGAGCAAACCGCGCGACTCTGCGGCATGGAGTATCTGCCGCCATTTGTCGTTCAAGGGACGCATCAACTGCATGGGTCAGAGCAAATTTCCAAGCATGTGAACGATTATCACAAGGCAATCATGGCACTGCGCGATGACACGATGCACTGGGATCAGTTGCGACAGCAGAAGTTCCTAAACCACAATCTGGATCAAACGATCAGAACGCCGGAGACCTCCCAACATGCACAATGAAAACCTGTTTTTTCAGGCATTTATCTACCTGGCGGCGGCGGTGCTATCGGTGCCCATCTCCAAGCGACTGGGATTAGGTTCGGTGCTGGGATATCTGATCGCTGGGGTGATTATTGGGCCTTTTGGGCTGCACTTTGTTGGGCAAGAGGGCGAAGATGTAATGCACTTCGCTGAGTTTGGCGTCGTGATGATGCTGTTTTTGGTGGGTTTAGAACTGCAACCCTCGCTGCTCTGGCGGCTGCGGCTGCCGATCTTAGGGTTGGGCGGATTGCAGGTGGCAGTCACTAGCCTGGTGATAGGAGCGATCGCCCTACTGTTCGGACTTTCTTGGCAAATGGCGCTGGCCGTAGGGATGATTCTCTCAATGTCCTCCACGGCGATCGTGCTGCAAACGCTCAACGAAAAGGGGCTGAGCAAAACAGAAGCCGGACAGTCTGCTTTTTCGGTGCTGCTGTTTCAAGATATTGCTGTGATTCCCATCCTGGCGTTCCTGCCCATTTTGGCGATGAAAAGCAGCGCTGTCAGCCTGTTGGCGAGTCGAGTCATGCTGGTTGCGGCAGAGCCAACTCAGAGTTCAGCCTTACCTCCCTGGCAACAGGCGCTGCTGGTCATGGGCGTGGTGGGTGGCATCATCGTCGCTGGACGGTTCCTCATGCGCCCTGTGTTTCGCTTTATTGCCGCCACCAAGCTACGAGAGATTTTCACGGCAACGGCGCTGCTGCTGGTGATTGGGATTGCGCTAGCCATGCAGGCGGTAGGGCTATCCCCAGCGCTGGGAACCTTTGTGGCAGGAGTCGTACTGGCAGATAGTGAGTATCGCCATGAGTTAGAGAGTGATATTGATCCGTTCAAGGGGTTGCTGCTGGGACTGTTCTTTATTTCGGTAGGAGCTAGCGTTAACTTCAATCTGGTGTTGCAGCAGCCCTTACTGATTTTGGGCTTGGTGCTGGGGCTGGCGATCGTCAAGTTCGGTGTTCTAGTTGCCCTGGGGTGGTTTTTCAAACTGGAGTTAAGCCAAAGTTTGTTGTTTGCCTTTGCCCTAGCTCAGGGGGGAGAGTTTGCCTTTGTCCTATTCTCCTTTGCCACCCAGTCGGGGGTGCTGACCTCGGCTGTAGCGGCTCCACTGGTGGCGGTAGTGGCGATGTCGATGGTGGTGACTCCGCTGCTGATGATTGTTAATGACAGGTTCGTACAGCCTCGGTTTAATGCTCCGGCAGAGGATCGAGAAGCCGATAAGATTGACGACGGCGAAACCCCGGTGATTATCGCTGGGTTTGGTCGCTTTGGTCAGATTGTAGGGCGGCTCTTGTTGGCAAACGGTTGCCAGATTACCGTTTTGGATCACAGTCCAGGACAAATTGAGCTATTGCGGCGGTTTGAGTGGAAGGTGTTCTACGGCGATGCCTCCCGGCTTGATCTCCTGCATGCCGCTGGGGCAGAGCGAGCCAAACTTTTAGTCGTGGCGATCGACGAACCTGAAAAAATTCTGGAAGTGGTAGAACTAGCGCGTAAGCATTTTCCCCATCTCAAAATTCTGGCAAGGGCAGTCGATCGCCGCCATGCATATGAGCTAATTCGGCAGGGAGTGGATGTGATTCAGCGAGAAACCTTTGGTTCTGCTTTAGATATGGGAGTTGCAGCCCTGAAGTTACTAGGGGTTCGCTCCCACAGAGCACACCGGGTAGCGCAAACCTTCCGACAGCACGATGAAGCAGCGCTGCATGAAATGGCAGTTTTGGAAGGAGATGATGCCGTTGTAATTGCGCGATCGCGCCAGTTGGCGAAGGACTTGGAGCAACTTTTGCAGTCAGACGAAAAAGATCTGATTCAGGATGCCGACCAAGCCTGGGATATCTCAGCCCTACGCAAAGATGCTCGTTGAGCGTGCTTCACATGGCAGTCTTTAAAAGGTAAAGGTTGATTGAAGCTTACCCACAATACGGAAAATGGCAAAAATAGCTGGGTGTTTATGCGAGATTGAGCTGAAGCCTTTACGGGCAGTTCAAAAATGAATGGGGAAAACAGGTAAAGGAGGTCTCGATTCTCAAAAATGCGATCGTAATTTCAATAAATGCGATCGCATTTTTGATGCAAGGGACTTCGTTTATCGAAAATGAGGTCACATTTTCCGTATTTGCGATCGCAATTTCAATAAACGGAAAGGATCTGATGTAGCGGAGGGCTAATGCTGAATTGCGTCATCCCTCCGCTAGATCCTATTCAGGCTATCTCGTCGATCGCCCCTTAACCATTCGTCGGGCGATAGTGGGTGCTGATTGCCATCACCTTCTGCGGATCAGGGGTGGGTAAGAGTGGACTCCAAGTATCGATCGTCCGAAAGCCGCGCACATGGGATTCGCGAATGGTCGCTTGAACGGCAGCACGGGAGGCGAAGATAATGACACGAATGATCTCTCGCTCCGGGCTAGGTTCTTCCTCCGGTTGAAACGCCGGATGGTTGAAGAAATTGAATTCTCCGGTCATGACTATTACTCCTTGTGGTTTTGGGTTCGCTTGTAGAGATCTCGCTTGCCTGAACTATGGGTCAGAAATGCAAGACGAGAAGGAACCCCAAAAACATGGCTACTCACGATCGATTAACAAGTAGCGCCAAGGAGTGTAACCAGAAAGCTACACTGTTCAAAGCCCTACGGACTGCCATCCCGGTCTGTAAGGTTAGAGGTATGTCGTAGGGACCAATCTACTTCATACCTCGCCAGAGGTTTTTGGGTGAATTAAGGCTGCTGGCGCTGAGAGCAAAAAAGCAACCTTAGCGGATAACAATATAGGAAGGAGGGGGCGATCGTCAAGCTCTTTGTTGAAGAAGTTTGTTTGTGCCTTGGGAGAGGGAATGGGGAGGCGATCGGGTAGACGAGGTGATGGAGGTTGTAGCATTGGCAGATGATGGATAACTCCGGCATTTGGGGTGTTATCCCGTGTAAATGACGGATAAGCACCCCAACCTCTAGAATTAACCATCAAATATGACGGATAACACCCTAGGACTCCGGACTTAGACCGCAAAGTTTCTATCTAATTCCTCAAGAAGCGGGTGTTATCACGCAAATGTGCTTGATAATTCTGAGAAGATAAGCGCTTATCCAGCATATGTGACGTTGAATATATAGTTATCTGGATTAGTAAGGTAAGTTTTGTCAAATACTTTTTGAAGGTAATAAGCAATGTCTTGCACTCGTTCATGCGGCGAATATAGATCTGGCTCAAAATTTGGATTTGTTAAGCTTTCTGGACATACTTTCTCAGAGCGCATCATTAAGTTTTCAGTGGTTGGAGGTTATGCGATTGTCGAAGGGGACATCGTTTTAGGGTCAGTAGATGAGCTTGATCAAATAACTGAGGGCATTGGAGTCGTTGGTGCCGGAAAACGTTGGAGCAATGGAGTAATTCCTTATCAGCTTGATCCTTCATTGGTATTGCCAGAGCAAGAAAACGTAGAGCTAGCTATCCAACACTGGGAAAAAGAAACGCTCATTCGATTTATTAAGCACATTAATGAAAAGAGTTTTGTTACATTTCTATCAAGAGAAGAACAAGATCCTAATTATCGCGGTTGTAGCTCACGAGTCGGAATGGTCGGCGGCGAGCAAATAATTGAGCTTTCTGGTAACTGCGGTCTTGGTAGCACTATTCATGAAATTGGTCATGCTGTTGGGTTGTGGCATGAACAGAGCCGTAGTGATCGTGACAAGTTTGTAGAAGTCGTTTACGCTAACCTCCCAAACGATGAAGATTTTTTAGAGGCTAATTTTAATCAACGCATTTACGATGGTGAGGATTTAAACACCTACGATTATGAATCAATCATGCATTACGGTGCTTATGCCTTCGCGATCGATGAAAGCAAGCCAACCATTATTGCGCCTGAGCCGTGGACAAATAGAATTGGACAAAGAGAAGGTTTAAGTAAAGGTGATATTGCAGCAGTTCGCAGTCTGTATTCAATTAATGCAGCTATCTTGCACCCTAATGGAAAAGCATACTTTTTCCGCGATAACTTGTATAAGCGCTTTGACTTTTCATCAAACAGCGTAGATAAAACGGCTCAATTCAATGTTGATGGCTGGCAGGGGTTAACCTTTGACAAAATTGATGCAGCAGTGACCCATCCAAATGGAAAAGGTTACTTTTTCAGACGTAATCAGTTTCAGCGATATGATTTCGATAAAGCCTCTGTTGACAGAACTGCCCAGATTGGCATTGATGGCTGGTCTGGTGTGTGGAATACAGGAATAGATGCAGCTATCAATCATCCAGATGGGAAGAGAGCATTTTTCTTCCGAGGCGATCGATACCAGCGCTATGACTTCAGCAAACAGAAGGTTGATAAAGAAGCTCGAATTGCAGATGGCTGGGCTGGGCTTTGGACAAATGGAATTAATGCTGCTATTACTCATCCAAAAGATGGCAAAGGATACTTTTTCCGAGGCGATCAGTATCAGCGATATGATTTTTCTTTGCAGAAAGTAGACAAGACAGGTTCTATTGGAAAAGATGGTTGGGCAGGACTATGGCCCCGTGAGTAAAAGACTATCACGTCTCTTGAAAAATCAAAGATGGGTATCAAACACTTTTTAGTACTCGATTGTATGCACAGAATTAGTTCTCTAAAGACAAACTCTACAACAATTTTACAATGGCTAACCCTGAAACATTTTACTTTACGCTACCTTCTGGTAAACGACCAGATCTCTTTCCATTGAATGAGCAAAAACATCCTGCTTATGATTGGCTGACTAGCAATCGCGCACGGGAAAGAGGAGGAGCCGCTTCTGACGCAATAGACACTATCGTCATACATGCAACAGCAGGTTACGCAACACAGGATGCCATTGATACTTGGCGTAGGGATGGGAATGTGGCAAGTGCTCACTGGATAATACCGGATGAAGACGAGCCTAAACATGGTAACGTCGTATGGGCAACTGTTGCTGAAGCCAAAGCTGCACGCCATGTTAGAGATACAATCAATGTGAGCGAGACAGTTCTTGGAGAAGGCTCAAATGTAAACAACAGAAGTTTAGGAATTGAAATTGTTAATACACAAGATGTGGAAGAGTATCGCGATCCTTTTTCTGTTTGGCAAACCACAATGACCGCTAGAGTTGTCTTGTATGCCTGGGCTAAGTACCCGAAGTTGAAGCATGTTATTTCCCATGCCAAGTTAGATTCAACAAGGAGGGCAGATCCTGGCAAAAAATTTCCTTGGATGGAATTTCGAGAAGCAGTACTAAACTATTCTGCTCTTCCAAATAAGCCTGCGGGTGGCTAAAACCCCAAGGTATTTTGGAAGCAATTGTTAGGAGATAAAATGGATAAGGTCGCCTAGGGTTCGGTGCAGAATCCAGATAACAATCCGCTTGCACACCGACCGTTTAAAATTTTTTTGTTGAGTCCGAAAGGACTAGCGGCGGGTGAAGCGGGTCGTTACCTGACTTTAAGAGATCGATGACTCATCGGCTTTTCGTTTACGGAACGCTCGCCCCAGGTCGGCCCAACGAACACGTCCTAGCGGATGTTCCGGGAGAGTGGGAGTCAGCGACCGTCACTGGCACATTGCTTCAAGAAGGCTGGGGTGCAGCAGTTGGTTACCCAGGCATCATCTTGAATCAGCATGGCGGCGTAATCGAAGGTTTTCTCTTCAGCTCAGAGATGCTGGCTGAGCACTGGACTCGCCTTGATGAGTTTGAGGGCGAAGGCTATGAGCGAGTCCTAACGACAGTGAAGCTCAAAGACGGGACAGCCGTAGATGCCTACATTTACAAGCTTCGCACAAAGCTCTTGCACTCGTAGATGAGGGCAATCGGCATAACCGCAACGTTCCAGCAGCGATCGATTGATGCAGTGGGTGAGGCGATCGGGGAGAGGAAGGGGTCTAAAGATAAGGGGGCGATCGCTCTACCTGTCCTGTCCCAAGAGGCGATCGGGGAGACGATGGTTGAAGGGCGCGCCTTCCCCGTTCAGTCCCAGGAGGTTTGGGTTGAGGCGGTGATTGAGAGGCGATTCTCTAAAAGAGAGGCTGCGCCAACGGTTAGGGAAAAGATTAAGCGATCGGAGTGTTATCTTTAGGCAATAGTTTTGATTGGTCGATGAACGATTTAAGGGGCATTGCTAATTTCTACAATTATTGCCCCTTGTCGTAGCTGTTCTAGCGCATCAGGTAGAGTTGCGGTTAACAATTGTCGTAAGTTGCGGTTAGTAACGTTGCCGCAGGTTAACCATAAAATTTGAGGTGGTGTTCCTAAACGACAAACTAAATCAATGAAATCGCTATCTTTGGTCATAATCACAGCACTTTCGGCTCGTGCTGCTTCAAAAATTGTGATGTCTTGAGCATCTCGCAGTGACAAGTCTCGTAAAGCAGCAGCCTCTAATCCAAAAGTCGCTGACAGCCAGTTAGCCAGTGTTGGAGGAAGTTGAGCATCAATCCAAATTTTCATGCCGTCAATCTTGGGAAATCAGTACGACGGGCTGCAAAGAGCAAACAGGCTTGAATGTCTGCTAGTTCAAGGTCGGGAAAGTCTTCTAAGATTTCAGTGACGCTAACGTTCTCAGCTAACATCTCTAAGATATCGGTAACACGAATTCTCATCCCTCGAATACAGGGACGACCACCACATTGACCTGGTGTTTGGGTGATGCGATTAAGTAAGCTAGCTGCTGAGTTCATGAGGTGTTACTGTACTTTGTATGCCTCTATTTTATCGAGTAATCATGCCAAATTCTCAGGATAAAATATTGAGGCAACCTTGAAGCGAGGTCAAGCTTATGACAGTTCGACAACCTCGATATAGCTAAAGAAAAGTTTGCTCGGCGTGACGATGAGATTTATGAATCTCAGGTGCGATCGCAAGTCGAAGAAGGCAATCATGGGAAGATTGTAGCGATCGATTTGAGAGAACTTTAAATTTTGTGTCAGACAATTCAGTATAAGAGGGTTGGACAAGATGACAATGGAGTTATATCAGGAGGTTGCACTAACTCGCGATTTGCCAGAGCATGGACTGAGAGCCGGAGATGTTGCAGTGTTGGTTGATTTTGTTCCTCATCCGAATAACGGTGAAGAAGGCTGTGTACTGGAAGTCTTTAATGCGATCGGTGAGTCTTTTACAGTGATAGCTGTCCCAATCTCTGTAGTAGAAGTTCTGCGTCCTGATGAAATTTTAGCAGTGCGCTCTTTGGCAAAAGCAAGTTGACGTTCAAAAGTTTAGTGGCTGCGACGGTCTAACGTAGTATCTGAGGTAGACGGGAGTCAATAGCAAATGCTAGGTCAAGGTTATCTGCCGCCGCTGATTTG
This sequence comes from Drouetiella sp., assembly GCF_059504425.1. Taxonomy (NCBI): domain Bacteria; kingdom Bacillati; phylum Cyanobacteriota; class Cyanophyceae; order Oculatellales; family Oculatellaceae; genus Drouetiella; species Drouetiella sp. The sequence continues at coordinate 33,435 of NZ_JCACIN010000120.1, read as the reverse complement.
AGCCGTTAGCTGGCTGCACAATTACATCTTGCAATCGCAGTTGCAGAAGGTTGGTTGAGAGAGAACCGTCCCAGCAAGTTTGGGGGTGACGGTGGTTGAGGGGCGATCGCTTTCCCCATTCAGTCCCAGGAGGTTTGGGTTGAGGCGGTGAGCGAGGGGCGATTCTCTAAAAGAGAGGCTGCGCCAACGGTTAGGGAAAAGGATTAAGCGATCGGTGAGACGGTGGATGAAGGCGATCGTGCTTGAGAAGCAAAAACTGACATTTGGTCAGCTCACCATGACCGTCCTGCGGTTATACTCAGCAGATCCACACAATGGAGCTGATCGACCCAGCCCCAATTTATCCCTGTGCTCACTGCCATGTCTAAGAGAATCTTCGTCACGGGCGCAAGTGGCTGTATTGGTCACTATCTTGCCGATCTGCTGATTCAGAAAACAGACCACGAGCTGTTTTTTCTAGTGCGCAATCCGGCAAAGCTGAAGTTTGACTACAATTCTCGCCCTGGAGTCACCATCATTCAGGGCGATCTGCGGGAAATTGAGCGCGTCGGCAGATTGCTGAAGACGATCGACCATGCGGTTCTGACGGCAACCGCATGGGGGGGCGCAGAAGAAACCTACGATACGAACGTCACTAAAACCATTCGTCTGCTGAACCTGCTCGATCCGGCGGTTTGCCAGCAGGTGATCTATTTTTCCACGGCAAGCATTCTCGATCGCCATCATCAGCCCCTAAAGCAAGCGGGCGAGATTGGCACAGATTATATCCAGTCAAAGTTTCAGTGTCACGAGCAGTTAGGGAAATTGGCGATCGCCCCTCATGTCATCACGCTGTTTCCGACGCTGGTATTTGGGGGTGATGCGCAAAAACCCTACTCTCATATTTCGGCTGGCATTAAAGACATCGTGAAGTTAGTGCCGCTGATTCGCTTTTTTCGAGCAGAGGGTAGCTTCCATTTTCTTCATGCTCAGGATATCGCCCAGGTGGTTTCGTATCTAATCGAGCATCCCATTCAAAAAGACGAACCTCACGAGCTGGTTTTAGGCAATCCGCCGCTGACGGTAAACCAGACTATTGAGGAAATTTGTGCTTACTTGAAGCAGCGCATCTATTTTCGGATACCGCTATCGCTGCAATTGGCGGACGTATTTATCAAGCTCTTTCGCGTCCAGATGGCAGAGTGGGATCGGTTTTGCTTGAGCGATCCACATTTCACCTATCAGCATCCTATTAGCCCTGCAAGCTTTGGGCTGGCTAACTACTGCACATCGGTCAGCGATTTGCTGAGGGTGAGCGGTATTTCTCAAAAAATGTGACTACTGGTCTGCCAATTGTTCACTGACGGATAGATGAAGATGGGTGGATGGGTGGATGGGTAGATAGGTAGATGGGTGGATGAGATTTTCCCATCCACCCATCCACTATTATTTGACTCATCACTATCTTGCCTGAACCAGATATCCGCACTGATGCTCGCCCCCCACCATCCAGTGGGTTCGCTCCACCTTGCAATCCTCTAGTGCCAGCTCAAACATTTCTAGCTCATGCCCACAGACGCTAGGAAACGATTCAGCAATCTGAGAAATAGCGCAGTTGTATTCCGTAATCACATAGTGTGGGGTCGCCACGTTTGGGAGCTCGATATTTTCGGCTAGATGCCATTCTGTCATGTAGCCCTCGGCTCGACGAATTTCTACCAAAGTCTCGACCCGCTCCTGTAGCGAACCACTGCCCAAGCGATCGCGGTACTCCAGCGCCTTTTGCTCCCACTGCTTGCGCAAAATATCGCTGAACTGTTTTTTATCTACAGTTGCCGCCAAGGTGGTCAACAGTGAAACTGCAAATTCATCGTAGCGATCGGGAAAGCGATCGCGCCCAGTCTGACTTAGCCGATAGATGTGGTTAGGACGACCCATACCCTCCTGAATCGCCTCATGGTGAATTAGCCCCTCATCTTCTAAGTCTTTGAGATGTCGGCGTGTGGCTTGAGCACTAATTTCTAGACGATGGGCAAGATCTTGTGCCGTGGCGTGACCTTGCTTCAGAAGGTAAATGAGAATGTCTTGTTTGGTGGAAGGTTGCTGCGTAGCGGTCATGGCTGTTTTAACTTCCAGGCTGTCAAAGCTTCTAGGCAGTCTTAATTCTATGGATGGACTGGCAATATTTTTGGCGATCGGCTCAGAGCGTCCAGACAAAATAGTAGACTAAAAAAGCTGGTTTTTGACTTTAACAACTTTTTCGTTGCTAAAGTGCTTTAGAATGTACTTACGCAACCGCGAAGTTGTTCTAATTATAAAGCTATTGGTCGCCCTGTCGCTCTATTGAGATAACCCCTTGAGATGAACACAACCTCACAAACCACCCAAGCTTCAGATAAAAATTTAGAGTTAATGCGCAGCTTCTCCGAGAGCTATGCCAAGCGCACAGGCACTTACTTTTGCGTTGATCTGAGCGTCACAGCTGTCGTGATTGAGGGCTTGGCGAAGCACAAAGACGATCTGGGCGCACCCCTTTGCCCCTGCCGCCATTATGAAGACAAAGCAGCAGAAGCTGCGGCAGCCTTCTGGAACTGTCCTTGTGTACCCATGCGAGAGCGCAAAGAATGCCACTGTATGCTGTTTCTCACTCCTGACAATGATTTTGCAGGTCAGCAGCAGGAGATTGGCTTTGATGAAATTCGGGCAACGACCAACCACTGCTAGTTTTCAACATTCTTGACAGGGCGGGCATCTTGTCCGCCCGCGACCCCCGGAGAGCGTTTTTATAACAAGCCTAAGTTTTTAAGTTTTAAATACCCTTTGTTAGCGATCGAGAGAACACTGTCCCCCCAATAGCCACCATGACGACAACGGTTACATCCCTAGTCAACCAACCCTACAAATACGGCTTTGTAACAGACATTGAGTCCGATGTGATTCCAGCAGGTCTGAGCGAAGACGTGGTTCGCCTAATCTCGCTGAAGAAAAACGAGCCAGAATTCATGCTGGAGTTTCGCCTCAAAGCCTATCGCCAATGGCTGAAGATGACGGAACCTAACTGGGCAGAAGTGGGTTATCCGGCGATCGACTACCAAAAAATCATCTATTACTCGGCTCCCAAGCAGAAGGAAAAGCTGGGCAGTCTGGATGAAGTTGATCCAACTCTGCTGGAAACTTTCGAGAAGCTGGGCATTTCCCTTTCTGAGCAAAAGCGCCTCTCAAACGTGGCGGTCGATGCCATTTTTGATAGCGTCTCTGTTGCCACCACCTTCCGTGAAAAGCTGGCTAAAGATGGGGTGATCTTCTGCTCTATCTCGGAAGCGATGCGCGAGTATCCTGAGCTGATCCAGAAGTACCTGGGCAGCGTCGTCCCGGCGGGTGATAACTTCTTCGCCGCCCTCAATGCAGCCGTATTTAGCGATGGCTCTTTTGTCTACATCCCCAAAGGGACTAAGTGCCCGATGGAGCTGTCTACCTACTTCCGGATTAACAACGGCGATTCGGGTCAATTTGAGCGGACGCTGATCGTTGCTGAAGAAGGCAGTTCTGTCAGCTACCTGGAGGGCTGCACCGCGCCCATGTTTGACACCAATCAGCTCCACGCGGCGGTGGTGGAACTTGTAGCACTCGACAATGCCGAGATCAAATACTCCACTGTACAGAACTGGTACGCCGGGGACAAAGAGGGAAAAGGCGGCATCTACAACTTTGTCACCAAGCGCGGCTTGTGCCAAGGCGTGAACTCCAAGATTTCCTGGACGCAGGTAGAAACCGGATCGGCGATCACCTGGAAATATCCGAGCTGTGTGCTGATCGGCGACAACTCGATTGGCGAATTCTACTCCGTGGCGCTGACTAACAATAAACAGCAGGCCGATACAGGAACCAAGATGATTCACATCGGCAAGAACACCCGCAGCACGATTATTTCTAAGGGCATCTCGGCGGGTAATTCCGAAAACAGTTATCGCGGACTGGTGAAGATCTCGCCCAAGGCAGACGGCGCGCGCAACTACTCTCAATGCGACTCTATGCTGATTGGCGACAGAGCCGGAGCCAACACATTCCCCTACATTCAGGTGCAAAATAACACGGCAAAAGTTGAGCATGAAGCCTCGACCTCCAAGATTGGCGAAGATCAGTTGTTTTACTTTGCTCAGCGGGGCGTTTCGGCAGAAGACGCGATCTCCATGATCATTAGCGGATTTTGCAAAGACGTGTTCAACCAGCTTCCGATGGAGTTTGCGGTAGAAGCCGATCGCCTCCTCAGTCTCAAGCTCGAAGGTAGCGTCGGTTAATTTCTCGTTAGGGCATCAGCTTTGTCGGGTGGGCGATGCCCGCCCAGATGGGTATAACTATGGTTCAAACACTACAAGCCAGCACAATCGACCTACAAGACCTGATTAGCAACTTCAATCTTCAAGCTATTGAAGACTTGGATTTTTTTAGGGAATGGCAGGATGATTTATCAGCTATCACGGATTTAGAAAAGCAGTCTCTGGATAAGATACGGAAAGGCTATTGGAACCTGATTAATCATCCACCTTTGCGTGAGAAGGCAATTCAAATTTCGGTGTTGGGTCCCCTTCTTTTTCTAGCTGATTTTTACCTGCCTCCTTTTCATATTCAGGCAGAGAAGGCGATCGAAATTACCGCTGAAGATAAAGGCGTAGTCATTCGCGGACAGATCGATATCTGGCTGTTGAAAGAGCAATTTTGGGCGTTAGTCATTGAGTCGAAAGAAGCCGCTTTTTCCATAGAACCTGCGCTGGCACAGCTTCTGGCTTATATGCTGGCTAGCCCTCAAGTTGACAAGCCCTGTTTTGGCTTGATTGCTAGCGGTGGCAGTTTCTGCTTCGTCAAGCTCGTTCAAGGCGAGATCAATCGATATGCCATTTCCAGGATTTTTGAGATTCGTAATCCGGGTAATGATTTGTATGATGTATTCAAAAGTTTGAAGCGGATTAGCCAAGTTTAAGTAAAGGATTAAAAGTAAGGTTAGAGCATGATTATTGACAACAGCAGCGAGATTTTAGCGGTCAAGAATTTGACTGCAAACGTGGGGGAAACGCCCATCCTCAAGGGCATGAACCTGGAGGTGAAGGCGGGCGAAATTCACGCCATTATGGGACCCAACGGCTCTGGGAAAAGCACCTTTTCTAAGGTTCTGGCGGGGCATCCAGCCTACGAAGTGACAGGTGGAGACATTCAGTTTCAGGGACAAAACCTGCTGGAGCTAGAGCCGGAAGAAAGAGCGCGATCGGGCATTTTCCTCGCCTTTCAATACCCTCTAGAAATTCCTGGAGTCAGCAACCTCGACTTTTTGCGCGTTGCCTACAACTCCAAGCGCAAGCATTTGGGCGAAGAAGAACTAGATGCCTTTGACTTTGATGAACTGATCCAGGAAAGGTTGGATGTCGTCAAGATGGATGCCAGCTTCCTCAGCCGCAGCGTCAACGAGGGCTTTTCGGGTGGCGAAAAGAAGCGGAATGAAATCCTGCAAATGGCTTTGCTGGAGCCGAAGCTTGCCATTCTGGATGAGACCGATTCTGGGCTAGACATTGATGCTCTCAGAATCGTTGCTGGAGGCGTGAACCAGCTTTCCACTGCCGAGAATGCGATCGTCGTCATTACCCACTATCAGCGATTGCTCGACTACATCATTCCTGACTACATTCACGTCATGGCAAACGGGCGCATCATTCGCACGGGCGGCAAAGAGCTGGCATTGGCGCTGGAAGATCGGGGCTATGACTGGGTTTTGGAAGAAGCCGCAGCAGGAGCAGGATCATGAGTATTCAAGTTTCCCTGCCTTCGGAAATGACCCTGACTGCCTCAGAAAAACGATCGGCTTATCTGGCAAATCTACTGAAGCTAGCTCAGTCTTCCCCCGCGAATCTTCCCTGGCTCAACGAACTGCGCGACCACGCCGCCCTGCGAGTCCAGGAACAAGCTTTTCCAACGCAGCGGGATGAAGAGTGGCGCTTTACCGATCTGTCAACGCTACTACAGACTCCATTGGAAGCTGTCACGCCTCAACAGGTCAGCGCAGCGGCGATCGCTCCCTTCGTCCTCCCTGAAGCTAGCCAGCTCGTTTTTGTGGATGGCATTTACGCACCAGAATTATCAAATACTGCAAACCTGCCAGAGACGCTGAGAGTCGGCAATCTCGCAGCGCTAGAGCGTTATAGCGATCGCCTCCAGCCTTACTTGGGCAAGCAGCCAGGAGCCGAAGAAGTGTTTACTGCCCTGAACACAGCAGGGTTGACAGATGCAGCCGTGGTTTGGGTGCCCAAAGGCGTGGCGATCGACACCCCCATTCATCTCTTGTTTCTTGCCACGGCAACTAGCGCTACTTTAATTCAGCCGCGTGTCCTGGTGGTGGCAGAAACGAATAGCGCCGTGACGCTGATTGAGGATTATGGAGCGATCGGCACAGGCGCTTACCTCACCAATGCCGTCACCGAAATTTGGATCGCCGATAACGCTGAGGTGAACCACACCCGCGTGCAGCGTGACGGACATCATGCCTTTCATATCGGCAAGACCGCAGTTTCTCAAGCCCGCACCTCTCGCTACACCTGCAATGCAGTCAGCCTGGGGGCAAAACTCTCTCGGCACCACCTAGAGATTTACCAGACCGGAGCGCAGACCGAAACCACGCTCAATGGTCTAACCCTGCTGCATGGTGAGCAAATTGGCGATACCCACAGCACGATCGCTCTTACCCAGCCCCACGGCACCACGCGACAACTCCACAAATGCATCGTGGACGATAAGGGTCATGCTGTCTTCAACGGCAAAGTATTTGTGCCCCAGGCCGCCCAGATGACCGATGCTGGACAGCTCAACCGCAACCTGCTGCTCTCTCCGAAAGCTCGCATAGACACCAAGCCGCAGCTCGAAATCGTTGCCGATAACGTCAAATGCACCCACGGCGCAACCGTCGGCCAGCTCGAAGCCGATGAGGTGTTCTATCTGCAAAGTCGGGGAATTGATGCTGCCGATGCCCGTCAGCTTTTGGTCTATGCCTTTGCCTATGAGGTGATTGAGAAAATTGCGATCGCCTCTCTCCGCCGCACCCTCTCCGACCTAGTGCAATGTCGTAGCATGGCAGTCCGCAACTAGCCTACCCTGATTCCCCTTCCGACCCATCCACCCCCTCACCTGGCTACTCATGACCTTCACCCAAGAACGCACCCTCGCCACCCAAACCCGTGCCGACTTCCCCATCCTCGATCAAGAGATTCACGGCAAGCCCTTGATCTATCTGGATAATGCGGCATCGTCCCAAAAGCCTCTGGCGGTTCTAGAGGCTTTACATTATTACTACACCCACGATCACGCCAACGTGCATCGCGGTGTTCACACCCTTAGCTCACGGGCAACCGATGCCTATGAAGGTGCGAGAGACAAAGTCGCTGCCTTCATCAATGCAGCATCGCGTCAGGAAATTGTCTACACCCGCAACGCTACTGAGGCAATCAATCTAGTTGCCTATGCTTGGGGCAACGCCAACCTCAAGTCCGGCGACGAAGTGATTCTGTCGGTGATGGAGCACCACAGCAATTTAATTCCCTGGCAGCTTCTGGCGCAGCGCACCGGAGCCGTGCTGAAGTTTGTCCAGCTTTCCGAGACTCAGGAGTTTGATCTAGAGCACTACAAGTCGCTGCTGTCAGCCAAAACGAAGCTGGTGGCGATCGTCCATGTCTCCAATACTCTGGGCTGCATTAATCCCGTTGAAGAAATCGTTCGGCTTGCCCATCAGCAGGGGGCAAGAGTGCTGATTGATGCCTGCCAGAGCGTGCCCCATATGTCCGTGGATGTGCAGGCGATCGACTGTGACTGGCTGGTGGCTTCGGGTCACAAAATGTGTGCGCCTACTGGAATTGGCTTCTTGTACGGCAAGCTGGATGTGCTGCGATCGATGCCTCCCTTCCTCGGCGGCGGTGAAATGATCGCAGACGTATTTCTCGATCGCGCTACCTATGCCGATTTGCCGTACAAATTTGAGGCAGGTACGCCCGCCATTGCCGAGGCAGTCGCCCTGGGTGCTGCCGTTGACTATTTGAATAGCTTGGGGATGGATAATATTCATGCCTATGAACAGGAGTTGACGACTCACCTATTTCAGCAGCTCAAACAGATTCCCGAAGTCCAGATTTACGGAGCACAGTCAGGCGATCGCGCTGGGTTAGCCGCATTTACGACGGGAGCGGTGCACCCCCACGATTTGTCTACTATTCTCGATCAGGCAGGCATCGCGATTCGCGCCGGACACCACTGCACTCAGCCATTGCACCGTATCCTCAAGGCGCAGTCCACTGCTCGTGCCAGCGTCTATTTTTACAATACCCCTGAAGAAATTGATGCCTTTATCCTGGCTTTGAAGGAAGCGATCGAATTCTTCGGCGGTATTTTTGGATAGTCGCATTTCTGCACAAGTCCAGCGGAAGCCAGAATGATTCTCTGGAGTGATTGCAAACATCACCACCCTCTGCCAAGCTGCTAGATGAGACGTATCTGAGACGCGATGGCGAGGAGAGCCAAGGGCAAATGATGATTAAACCCTGGATGATAATTGGTGGTATCACGTTTGCCTTGGCATTGGCGATCGGTAGCATGGTTAGACCCAAAGGTGTTCAGTGGTTTAACCGATTGCGTCGTCCTGATTGGCTAACTTTTGAAAAAGCCATTCCCGTCATCTGGACATTTGTTTTTGCCTGTGGCGCGGGGTCAGCGAGCTTAGTTTGGGATCAAGAGCCGGGAAGTTCTCAGACTTGGCTGCTTATGGGATTATATCTGTTGCTAGAATTAGTCACCCTAGCCTACAGCCCGGTCATGTTGGGAATGCAGAGTCTGAAAGTCGGCACTATAATTGGCGGAAGTGGAGCGATTTTAGCTGTAATTCTGGCAATTCTGGTGGCGCAGATTTCAAGTACAGCCCTGATTTTATTGATTCCTTACCTGCTTTGGAGTCCTATCGGCACCTATACGACTTGGGCAATGTCTCTCCTCAATCCTCAAGATGTCTAGCGCTTTTCGCGCGTCTCTTGAGCAGGAAAAGTTTTAGAGCTTCATTGAGTTTTAGAGCTGTCGCCAGTTTGCTTAGGACATTTTCGGCGGTGCGCTTCGCGCCCTACCAAGAATGTACCCGTCTTAACCGCCTTGGCGGTTGCCATAGCTGAAAAACTTTAGATTTAAATCTAAAGTTCAGGTTTAGAATTTCGATCGTCTCTGTACTTCTGTCCAGAGGCAACTTATAACTAGACACAGCCCCTTGTGTTTCACATGGGTTTGACCGCCAGTTCAGGAGAACATGCATGACGTTTTTGGATCAGCCGCTGAAGCGGGCGATCGCCGTTTCGACCCTCGCCGCCCTCAGTTTTCTCGTGAGTTGCTCAGATAACAAAGTTTCTCAGTGCAACAAATTGATCAAAGTTGCCAACGAAGCAGTGTCTGCCGTTCAAAACGTCACCCAGACAGCTACTCCCGACAATGTAGCTGCCATGTCTGAAATTGCTGAAGCAGCAGATAAAGCCAAGTCAGATATGCAGGGGCTAAGCATCGGCGATGAGGAGCTAAAAAGCTTTCAGACTCGCTTCATTAGCATGTATACCGACACGAGCAAGGCAACCCGCGATTTGGTAACCGCAGCAAATTCTAAGGATGCGGTTGCCGCACAAAAAGCTTTTGATGCCCTTAAAACTGCAACAGATCAAGAAAGCCCCCTGGTCACTCAGGTCAATACCTACTGCACGACAAACTGACCTGCACAGTTGCCGCCTGGAGATTACAAGGGGCTTGCCCATAACCCTCTTGTAATTTCCAGGCGGGTCTAGATAGATCCGTAGCGAGCTGTCTCAGCCATACCGTCTTGCTGCTGGTTTACCAGCCACGCCCAGAGCTGATCGCCCCATGAGAAATGCCACCATTCATTAGGATGCTGTTGAAATCCCGCAGAGGTCATAGCGCATTTTAAGATTTGCCGATGGGCATGAAAGATAGCGCTATCGCTTACCTCATGGCTGTTTGCAGCTTTAGCAAAATAGTTGGGGTGCGATCGCGGCGACATTTCATCAATCGGAGAACCCATATCAATTGCCAAACCTTCTGCATTCACGAGCGTCACATCTACGGCAGCTCCCGTGCTGTGGGGCGGCGGCATACGAGGATCAGAGCTGGGGACTGCCCAAAACTGGTAGACCTGCGCCCAGACATTTTGACGCTGCTCATCTGTAAGCTGCTCCGAGGATATGCCTTTGTCTGCAGCCATGTCTGCAACCATGTCTGCAACCATGACCGCAACAGTCTCGGCAAATGTATAGTCCACCATGTACTGCTGGACAATCAGGGGACGATAAGCATCAAAGATTTGGATACGCCAGCCTGGACAAGACTGTTGCAGCTCATCTTGCGCTTGCAAAAGACGCTCTAACACGGTTTGCCGCAGATAGTAAGGCGACTTCTCTCCATAGGGTGCCCCTAGCCTGACATAGGGATGGGGAGTTTCTATCGCGAACTCTGATGAAATCGGCAGCAACGGCTCATGGCACTCCACGATCGGCACTTGTTGGTAGGGTTTCATAAGCGATCGCGCGACAACTTCTCAAGCATCAAGCATCAAGCATTAAGCATCAAGCATCAAGCCATTAAAATCCAGAATCGCTAAAATCGCTCACCACATTTGGAAAGACCCTCAGAAAAAACTCCATTTGCAGCTTACCCAGCTGAATGAGATCACCATCTCCCAAAATCTGGTATTCAGTGGGCATAAGACGACGCTGATTGACCCAAGTACCATTGCTACTGCCGATATCCCGGATGTATAGCCCTCTTGCGTGATATTCAATCAGTGCATGACAGCGAGAAACTGTCCTGTGCCTCACGGGAATAGCACAAGTCGGGCTACGACCAATCGACCAGTTAGAGGCGATCGATGTCACCTGAGTCAGGCGATCGGGGACTAAATTTGTCGCCAGAAATGTGTGCCTTCCTGTGCTAACTGCCTGCACATATAGGGAGGTCACGCGGCATCGCTCAGGTGCATTGAGCAACGGCTCAATCACAGCAGCAACTTTATCAACCTCATAATCGCAGTCATGCAACAGGGAATCCGACAAAAAAGGGTTCTGCTCTCGAACAATCCGAAGATGAGGAGCAGAAACGCTAAAAGGGTTCAAATTTACCATTGTTCTAAGTTGAGCCTTGACGATACCAGTTGACCGTTAGCAACCAATTTCTAGAACCCTGATGAACAAATCAACTTAATACTGCCTTGTAGAAAGGTTTCATGGTCTATTACAAGACTTCTATCTAGTCAGCGCTAGAAGAAATGAAAATGTTAATTGTAAAGATGCGTTAAATAACGGGACGCTAATCCTCATAATGGTAATTAAAGTGTTCAGCGCTAGATTTAGCAACCGAAGCCTTAGGTGAGTTCACTAAGACTTTAATGAACTGTCGAAAATATAATTTTTAGGAGCTGCAACTCTCAGGATCGGGAATTAAAGTAACCTGTGCAACCGATCTGCTACAGGGGCTTAGCTAAGCCCCTACCCCAAGAATTACATCTTGTTAAATCCATGTTCCTCAGGGACTTGAGCCTCAGAAGGCTGTTCTGGTCAGGAGCGCACCGAATTGCCTGTAATTCCACCTTGATTTGACAAGAGCCTAAACTTAAGGATTCCAAAAGATATCCAAACTGTGCGATTCTGAGTTACGTCTATTCCCAGCTACATTACTCTTGCCATGAAGTCTTACCGCGCTGCTGCCGTACAAATGAATAGTCTGCCGGATTTGAGTAAAAATCTGGCTCAGGCAGAAGATCTGATTGACCTTGCAGTCCGACAAGGTGCCGAGTTGGTATGCCTGCCAGAAAACTTCTCTTTTTTGGGAGACGAGCAAGCCAAATTGGCGCAAGCCGAGACGATCGCGCAAGCCAGCGAAAAATTCCTGAAGACTATGGCACAGAAGTATCAAATTACGCTTCTGGGAGGCGGCTTTCCGGTGCCCACCAGCAATGGAAAAGTCTACAACACAGCGGTTTTGGTTGGTTCAGAGGGCGAGGAGCTAGTTCGCTACGAGAAAGTGCATTTGTTTGACGTGAACTTGCCCGATGGTAACACCTACCAAGAGTCTCAGAGCGTCCTAGCAGGCACTCAGCTCCCCGTCGTCTATCACTCTAAAACTTTGGGCAGCTTGGGGCTGTCTGTCTGCTATGACGTGCGCTTTCCAGAGCTTTACCGCAGCCTATCGCACATGGGCGCAGAGGTGCTAATTGTCCCGGCTGCATTCACGGCATATACCGGAAAAGACCACTGGCAAGTGTTGCTGCAAGCCAGAGCGATCGAAAATACTTGCTACATGATTGCCCCAGCTCAAACCGGACGACACAATGCAGTGCGTCAGTCTCATGGTCATGCGGTCATCATCGATCCCTGGGGCCTTATTTTAGCGGACGCAGGAGAAAAACCTGGAGTGGCGATCGCTGCGATCGAGCCAGTACGGCTAGAGCAAGTGCGCCGCCAAATGCCCTCCTTGCAGCACCGGGTGTTTCTCTAATGCTGCTATAGCTGTCGCCAGTTTGCTCAGGACATTTAGGGTGGGGCGCTAAGCGCCCCACCCTAAATGTCCTCCCGTCCTAACCGCTGCGAATACAGCCATACAACGACAGCAGGCTTTCGATTTTGCACAAAAAGCAGGTTTCGCATAAAAAGCTACTCCCCTGTTCGTAAGGAAACCTGTACATTGGACAGGACGAGTTTGGAATACGCATGGTTGATCTCTTAGTTTGGACAACTGCCTTTGCATCTCTGACTAATCTCGCTAATCCCCCGAATGCTCCTTTGCTGGCAGCCGAAGTCGCTGAGGCGATCGAGACTGCCGCAGAGGCACCACTTGTTCTGTCGGGGGTTTTAATCAGCCTGATTGTCGTTTATTTGGCTGCCAAATTGGTTGGAGAGCTGTGTATTCGCGTCAATTTGCCGCCTGTGCTGGGAGAGCTAACGGCAGGAGTAATCGTCGGCATTTCCGCCCTAAATTTACTGATATTTCCCGATGGTCAGCAGGGTTTTCATTCTCTGATTCTTGATCTGTTGCAGGTTACGGCAGGACTAGAGTCGCAGTCGGTTCAAAGCGTCGCAGGCTCAATTAGCGAAGTCATCTCAGTCTTATCAGAACTGGGAGTCATTATCCTGCTCTTTGAGATTGGCTTAGAATCCGACCTGAAAGAGCTAATACGAGTTGGGCCTCAAGCCGCGATCGTGGCTGTTGTCGGGGTCGCGGTTCCCTTTGCTTTGGGTACTACTGGGCTAATTACGATCTTTGGGGTAGCAGTTGTTCCAGCCATTTTTGCTGGGGCAGCCCTGACGGCAACCAGCATCGGCATCACGGCGAAGGTTCTCGCCGAAATCGGGCAGCTCAGCTCTAAAGAGGGGCAAATTATCATTGGCGCGGCAGTGCTGGACGATATTTTAGGCATCATTATTTTGGCAGTGGTCGCCAGTCTGGCAAAAACAGGCGAAATTCGCATCAGCAACATCCTTTATCTCATTGTTAGTGCATCAGTATTTCTCATCGGCACCATTCTGGTGGGTCGGCTGCTCAGCCCCTATTTTGTGGCTCTAGTCGAGGGAATGCAGACGCGGGGGCAGCTTTTGCTCGCTTCACTGATTTTTGCATTTACCTTGGCATATATTGGTGCAGCTATTCATCTGGAGGCAATTCTGGGCGCATTTGCGGCAGGTTTAGTTCTAGCAGAAACCGAGAAACGTAAGGAGCTAGAGGAGCAGATAGCGCCAATTGCCGATATGCTGGTGCCGATCTTTTTTGTGGTGGTCGGTGCCAAAACTGATGTTAGCGTTCTCAATCCCATCAATCCTGCCAATCGAGAAGGGCTGATCATTGCGCTGTTCTTGGTCGTAGTGGCAGTGCTAGGCAAGCTCGTTACGGGAGCTACCATCTCTGGGGAAGAAAGCGTGAATCGATGGGCGATCGGCATCGGCATGATTCCGCGAGGTGAGGTAGGTCTGGTGTTTGCAGGCGTGGGTGCGGCAACAGGGATTCTATCCAACTCTCTGAATGCCGCCATCATTGTCATGGTGATTCTGACAACTTTTCTGGCTCCGCCTCTGCTGCGAATCGTGTTTCAATTGGCTTCAGATTCAGAAAATTCAGAAAATCTGGAATCATTGCCAAAATCTGAGTAGTATATCGACAGTCAAGATTTGCCCATGCCTCTATCAATCTTGGATTTATATGGCTACTACAAACACAAGCGTTAGGACAGGGGCATTTTTGTGGGCGCGCAGAGCGCCCACAAAAATGCCCTAGGAAGCCATATCTTGAAGACACGATCTTGGGAACAGATGTGAGCCTTGACTAGATTTCTACAAAGCCTACAATTTTTCAAATCCTTAATGAATTGATGAAAATTTCGGTGTCCAACTTTTTACCCAGCGGTTCTCAGATCGATCGCCCCCCTTCTTTAGCAACAAACTCAAATCCTATGAACCCTCATCCTGTAACTTTGCCCCAGGTTGCAGGATCAGAAGCTCGCGATCGTATTGGGCTATTTGATAGTGGGGTTGGGGGGCTAACCGTGCTGAGAGAGCTATACCGTCAGCTGCCTCAGGAGTCGGTTGTGTACTTTGGAGACACAGCGCGGTTGCCTTATGGAATGCGATCGCCTGCCGAAATCCTCCAGTATGTGCGAGAGATCCTGTTTTGGATGACTCAGCAGGGGGTAAAAATGGTGATTATGGCGTGCAACACCAGCTCGGCTTTGGCATTGGAAACCGTACGCTCTGAGTTTGATATCCCCATATTGGGCGTGATTTTACCCGGTGCTCGCGCCGCAGTGCAGAAGGGCAGAAGAATTGGGGTGATCGCCACAGCCGCTACGGCAGCTAGCAATGCCTACCGAAAAGCCATTCAGGAAATTGATTCCCAGGTTCAGGTATGGCAAGTGGGCTGTCCAGAGTTTGTGCCTCTGATTGAACACAATCGCATTCATGATCCCTACACGTTCCAGGTGGCGCAGGAGTATCTCGCTCCATTAATTGAGCAGCAAATTGACACGTTGATCTATGGCTGCACCCATTATCCCCACTTGGCTCCAGTGCTGAAGGCTATTTTGCCGCGATCGGTCTGCCTAGTCGATCCGGCGATCCATGTGATTAGGGCAGCGGCGCAAGAGTTAGAGTTGCTAGGCTTACAAAATGCCCGTGTGGCTCTGCCGACCCAGTTTTATGTCAGCGGTTGTCCAGAAACCTTTGCCCGACTCTCGGTACAGTGGCTAGGCTGTACGCCCATGGTCAAACGGGTAGATATAGCGGAAGTGTCTCGCCAGATGCGATCGCTGGAACTCGCCGAGTAGCAACTTTCCCTAAATCCTCAGTAGATCGCAAAGTCTTCCTATTTCTCCTAAAAGCTAGATTTCAAAGGCGCTCCGCGCGCACAAAGACCTAATTTGCGATCTACTGATCCTCAGTAAGAAAAAGAGCGTTGCCCCCAAGGACAGCGCTCTTTTTGGTTTTTCACGTCTTAAGTCGAATAAGCCATACCCATTTGAGCTGGTTATAAGACAGATATTTTTTGAGAGCCGTGCGGAGCACGGCTCTCAAAAAATATCTGCCCTGTTTAGAATTTGAAACGGTATCAGACTAAATAGATCAAAACAGATAACAAATTAAAGTAGATAAACAAGCGCGATCGCTTTCCTGATAGCTTTTCAGAGGAGGAAATCTAGGCACCAGAACGCTCAGCCAATCTGAGCAGCACATATACCGCCAGGACATAACCCGTAGCCAGAATCGGAATAATGAGAGGTATAGAATCGTAAGTCATGGCACGGCATAGAAATTAGATATAGAAGAATAAAAGCAATATCAAAACTCGCAGAAGCATAAAGCCGCCACTGGTGATCTGAACTATCCTCTAATGGGAAGCTCAGCTTACATCAAATAGCATAGTTCTTCTCCTAAAAGGCATTTTCGACCTCTTGGAGCAAGAAGTTCTAGGCATTCTGATTGCGCATTGTCAGCAGCCTTGGGAAAAGCCGTGAAAACATCGCGCAGCTAGACAGAAATCATGGCTCAGACACTCACCTGAAATGCAATCTGAGAGATCGACTCTTAGATCAAAGGAGACAGGTCTTTACCTTGGCTTTTGCTAGATGTATGAAATTTTGAAATCCTTACATACTAGGCTAACACAGTCTTCCCAGCTTTCTGAGAGAGTTTGATGAAAGACTTAACAAAATTTCCAGGGGATCGCTAACTAATATTTATTGAGGAATAGAAATTTGCAACGCAGCAGATGCGGAAGCGTTAGCTTAGAATAAGTGTAAGATAATGTAAAATTTCGTAACCTAGCGCAAGAGTCAGCCTATCCATGACCTCAGCCATCTCCCTTTTCTCCCCGGTTGAAGCAGATTTGCATCTCCTTGCCGAGAACCTGAAACAGTTGGTGGGTGCCCGACATCCGATTCTTTATGCCGCCGCAGAGCATCTTTTTGGGGCGGGAGGAAAGCGGTTGAGACCAGCGATCGTCCTCCTGATTTCCAGAGCGACCATGCCTGACGAAGATATTACACCTAAGCATCGGCGGCTGGCAGAAATCACTGAAATGATTCACACGGCTAGCTTGGTGCATGACGATGTTATTGATGACTCAGAGGTGCGTCGGGGAGTTCCTACCGTTCACAGTAGTTTTGGCAACCGAATAGCTGTATTAGCTGGGGATTTCCTGTTTGCCCAGTCGTCTTGGTATCTAGCCAATCTTGACAATCTTGCCGTTGTGAAGCTGCTGTCTGAGGTGATTATGAATCTAGCTGAAGGAGAAATTCAGCAAGGCTTAAATCGATTTGATACTAGCTTGACGATCGAATCCTACTTAGAAAAAAGTTACAACAAGACGGCCTCCCTGATTGCCAATAGCGCGAAGGCGGCGGGTATATTGAGCGGCGTTTCGACTGAAATGGCAACTGGCCTGTACAGCTATGGTCGCCACATCGGTTTGGCATTTCAGATTGTGGATGACATCCTCGACTTTACTGGCTCCAGCGATTCACTGGGCAAGCCAGCCGCATCAGATCTCAAGAGCGGCAATTTGACCGCTCCAGTTCTGTATGCGCTAGAAGAAAAGCCCTACCTGGAAACCCTGATTGAGCGAGAGTTTGCTCAGGATGAAGACCTAGAGCAGGCGATCGGTTTAGTGAAAGATAGTCGGGGGATTGATCGCTCTCGTGAACTAGCAGCCCACCATGCCAAGCAGGCTGTAGAAAATCTGGTTGATCTGCCCCCTTCCCAGCCTCGTGATGCGTTAATTGAACTAGCTGACTATGTCTTGAGCCGCCTCTACTAAAAATACAGCTGTCGCAAGTTTGCCTAGGCGGTTGCCATAGCATTACGTAATTGAGTTAGGGGGAGTTATTTTTTGAGAGCTGCGCTCTTAAAAAATAACTCCTTGGATCTAAGCGCGTAGCGCTATATACATGAACACCACTACCCGTAAAAAGAAGAGGCGATCGAGCGATCGCCTCTTCTTTTAGAACACAAGCTTCAGAATATAAGCTGGGTTAAGCCCTCAGCTAGACCGCAATTCTGGGAGAGGTAGGAGCAAGGGCAGGATGAACAATTTCTGAATCAGTAGATTGCCAAACCTGACCGTCTAGCGCCATCTGCTCGATCAGACTTGCAAGCCGCAGTGCCTTAAGCGCCTGTTCACCGCCAACCGAAGGCTGGTTCCCCCCCCGAACACAGTTGACGAAGTGTTCTAGCTCTGCATGAAGTGGCTCAATGTTGCTAGTGTAAACCTTCTCGATCAAGCCATCTTGACGGTATAAAACCTGACCGTAATCTGTGCGGTAGTTGGCAGTAGTTTGGCGATGGATCAAGATTTCATTGTTAAGGAAATTGGCTTCCGTTAAGGAATTTTTGCAGTGGGCAGAAATTCGGCGGATCTTGCGATGAGTGACTTTGCTAGCGGTTAAGGTCGCAACAATTCCGTTAGCAAATCCTAGCGTGGCGGTGACGTAATCTAAATAGCCTGAGTTGGCAGCTCTGCTGCCGCTAGCTGTGAGCTTATTGACCGGAGAGCCAGCGATCTCTAGCATCAGGTCAATATCGTGAATCATCAAGTCCAGCACGACTGAAACATCGTTAGCGCGATCGGAGTAAGGACTCATCCGATGAGCTTCCAACGCCAAAATCTCTTCGGTCTTGAGAACTTTACTCAGCTCTTGGAAGGCAGGGTTAAACCGCTCAATGTGCCCAACTTGCAAAATACAGTGAGACTCAGCAGCGGCATTGACCAAAGACTCGGCTTCGGCAATGCTAGCCGCGATCGGTTTTTCAATCAGCACATGTACGCCAGCCTGCAAACAGGTCATGCCCACACTGTGATGGAGGCGAGTCGGCACAGCCACACAGACAGCATCTACGTGTTTGAGCAAATCGCGATAGTCTTCAAAAAAGCGAACTCGATACTTGCTTGCAGTATCTATACCCCTCTCAACATTGATATCAGAAACGCCAACTAGCTCCACATCCTTGAGCAAGCTAAGAACCCTAGTATGGTGCTGTCCCATATTGCCAACACCAATCACACCAATCCGGATTGGCTCCATAGCATGGCGATGTCCGGTTGTCTGCCCACTCAACCCAACAGATAAGTTTTCTTGCACTCCTGCTGTCTCCTACACCACGCAAATCAAATCAACAAAGCACTTTCAAATCTAAGAACGGACTGAATCATCAGAACAGACCGTCAAAAGCCACACAGATAGTATCACGTGGACACTTCTTATAAAGAATTTTAAATTTTTGTTCGGTTATCGTATATTAGCCATCTCAGGTTCATTCTGTGGGCTGGCATTGATAGAAGTCGAATTAAATGTGTCAGTTTCTTGCCTGTCCATTGATTTTCAACTTAATTTAATGTAAGAGCCATTTGAGTCTGAACGGGTGGGTTTGGACAGGTGAGTTTGGACAGGTGAGTTTGAACTGAAGCTAGGCTTGCGCTAACTTTAAGTTTGCAGCTATGAATGCGTAGAGTGAATATACTGTCTTATCTCTGTATCCCATGCCTCTAACTATTCTGGTCGCTGACGACGATCTAGGCACTCGGCTGGCAATTAGCGACTATCTAGAATTTTCTGGATATTGGGTGGTCACGGCTGAAGATGGTCGTAGGGCGTTAGAGATGATCGAGCAATGTAAGCCGCATCTGATTGTGACGGATATCACGATGCCGGGAATGGACGGCTATGAGCTAATGCGGCAAGTACGACTCCAGACTGCGTTTCGGCTGCTGCCCGTGATCTTTTTGACGGCTCGAACTAGCACCGATGAGCGAATTCGAGGCTATCAGCTGGGGTGCGATCTCTACTTACCTAAACCTTTTGAGCTAGAAGAGCTTGGGGCAGTAATTCGGAACTTACTAGAACGATCGCAGCTGATCCAAGCTGAATGGAGATCGCACCTCAAACCCGCCCCCATCAGCGCTGGAATCACGGACGGTGAAGCCATCCCACAGGTTCCTAGATCCTCTGTCTTACCCAAAATAGGCTTGACACAGCGAGAGCAGGAGGCATTGACCTTACTGGCAGAAGGACTGTCGAATGCTCAGATTGGCGATCGTCTTCATCTAAGTTCGAGGACAGTAGAAAAATATGTCAGCAGCTTATTTCGTAAGACAGGAACTAACAATCGAGCCGAACTGGTTCGCTTCGCTATGGATCATCACCTGATTATTTGAGATTGATTATCCTGAGATTATTTGATGTTTTAATGCTTTCGACTCTATCTTTGGAATGGATTTTTCTAAAGAATTGGCACGTAGTTAAACCATGCAGCCTGTTTTTCCCTCATAATGAGCTGAGACATGAAATGGCATGAAGACATTGCTAGCTTGAACGCCCGACTTGAATAATAGAGGTACTAAAAAGTCTATGGATGTCAAATTAATTTTGTTGGCTCTGACTCCTATTTTTACGATTGCTTGCCTCTTTTTCGGCACGCGCAACGGCTTCTACGACACCGATAACTACCACGGGAATGGCTCTGCGCACTAGAAGGTTACGGGGGCAGAGCAGGTTACGGGGCAAGTAATGAGGGTAAGTCATGGAACTGCTGGAATGCTTGCCACTGGGTGTAGGTCATGCCGATGAGGGAGTCTGTCTGCTGGTACGGATGGGTTCTCACCGCATCTTGTTGGATTGTGGACTCAGCAATATTCAGCCCCTGATTGCAGGATTGGAAAAGTCTTCGCCGATTGACCTGGCTCTCTGCACCCATGCGCATTCGGACCATGCTAGAGGCTTATCGGCACTGCACAAAGCTTTTCCGCAGATGCCCATCTATGCCAGCGAGGTAACAACCCATTTGCTGTCTCTCGATCGCAACAAGGCAACAGCCTGTCAGGCTTTGCCCTGGCGATCGCCTATGGAATTTCGAGAGGGGTTAAGCGCCGAGCTGTTTCCGTCAGGGCATCTACCCGGAGCGGCGGCAATGCTGCTGACCTACACCACCAAAGAGCGCTCCTACAAAGTGTTCTACACTGGGGACTTTTTACTGTCAAACTCGCGCCTAGTAGATGGGCTACCGCTAGAAGATCTGCGGGGCATCAAGCCCGATGTGCTAATTGTAGAAGGCAGCTATGGCACGGCTCGGTTTCCCCACCGCCGCCAGCAGGAAAACCAGCTTGCCGAAAGAATCCACCGAGCGGTAGCCGATCGTCAGTCTGTTCTCTTGCCCACCCCAGCTCTGGGGCTAGGACAGGAGCTGCTCATGCTGCTCCGCAGCCATCATCACTTTACGGGACGCGATTTGAATATCTGGGTAGATGGCAGCGTAGCGATCGGCTGCAATGCTTACCTAGATATGCTGAGCCATTTCCCGACCACCGTACAAAACTTTGCTCGACATCAGCCGCTCTTTTGGGATGAGCGGATTCGCCCGCGAGTTCGGCAGTTTCCAATAGGCGTTAGCCCAGAAGAGAAACGGGCTTTGCTAGAGCATTCGCCCTGCATTGTGTTGACTGATAAAAGCGTTGACCTGAGTCAATATTTTCAATCTACTCCCCACTCTACAACTCAGCCTTGGCTGATACTGGTTCCTCAGCAACCAGGACGCATTGGTTCGATAGAGGCGGCGATCGCCCAAAAGCTGGCGGCATCGTTGGAGCTTCAAACTCAGCTCCAGACAGGACAGCTAATGCTGGAAACTTACTTACTGGGCGATCACTGCGACGGTTCCAGCACCACTCAGCTGATTCACAACCTGCGTCCTCAACACGTAATTTTTGTTCACGGCTCACCTGCCTACCTCAGCGACCTTACTAGCCTGGAAGAGCTGCAAAACCGCTACCATCTGCATATGCCCGCAGCCGGAACGCGGGTTGAGCTGCCGATCGGCGAAACTTTTTTGCAGCCCGCTGCTCCCGAAATTCATTACGAAGCGGAGATCAATGAATTTAATGCGGCTGTTAGCATTACGCTACCTAACGTTGTAGTGGACGATCCGCGCTGGCAAAGCTTTGCCGATACGGGATTGGTGGAAGCCCGTTGGCAAGGCGAAGAGCTGGTGTTACGCGGACTGACTCCGCGAGAGCTACTGCAGCAGAGTGAAGTCGCGCCCGATATTCAAACAGAATGCTGTGGAAACTGTCTCCACTGCCGAGGACAGCGCTGCTGGAATCCGGCTTCGCCTCTATTGGGCTTTAAGGTGACTCCAGATGGCTACTGTCCAGCATTTGCGCCCTCGCCTTTGATGCAGAAATTTCCTGAAAAAGAGCAGAACTAGAGCCATAGCAACCGCCAAAGCGTTTAGGACGGGGACAGTTGTGGCGGGGTGCTTCGCGCCCCACCACAACTGTCCTAAGCAGACTGGCGGCAGCTCCAAAACAAGATAAAACAATCCGCTAGAAACCCAACCCATGCTTTGACTTCCTAGAATAGTAAACAGAGTCAGATTTGATGTATCATCATCCCTTTACCTACTTGTTTTGCAGCGCGTAGGCTTTTTCTAGGCTCTGTGTTTGGTTTCTGTGTTCGGCTCTCTGTTTTTAGCGCGTATGGCCTTCTCTTCAATTACTCGGTCACTAGGGCGATCGCCCCTCACTTCAGAACTGTTGACCAAACTGAGCCAGCAGCATGCGCTTACTCTCAACGGCATCGCCCGATTGCCTAAAGGTCTAGTTGCTTCGGCTCTAGCGCAGGCTCAGCAGCGCCCGTTACTGGTGGTGACGGCGACCCTAGAAGAAGCAGGACGATGGGCGGCTCAAATTGAGGCAATGGGCTGGCAGACGGTGCATTTTTATCCGACTTCGGAAGCTTCGCCCTACGAACCCTTTGATCCGGAGTCAGAAATGACTTGGGGGCAGCTACAGGTACTTGCAGACCTGCAAGGAGAAGGCATCGCAGACAGCAAAGGACTGGTGATCATCACAACCGATCGCGCTTTGCAGCTCCATTTGCCTCCTGTAGAGGTATTTCGGCGCTACTGCGTCACCCTGAATCGGGGTATGGAGATTGATTTAGAAGCCTTGAGCCATCAGCTTGCCAACTTGGGCTACGAGCGCGTGGCGCTCGTAGAAACTGAAGGGCAGTGGAGCCGCCGAGGAGACATTATTGACGTGTATCCGGTGGCTTCAGAGCTACCCGTGCGGCTGGAGCTATTTGGCGATGAGCTAGACAAAATCCGCGAGTTTGATCCCTCAACGCAGCGATCGCTCGACAGCACAGAGCGTCTAGTGCTCACCACTACCAATTTTAGCCCGATGATTTTGGAGCAGCTGAAAGCAGACGCGAAGCAGGGACAAGATCTTTCTGTTTATCTCTCTGCCGAAGAGCTAGAGCGTCTGCAAGCCGGACAGTCTCTTGAGGGGATGCGGCGGTTTTTGGGAGTTGCATTTGAGCAGCCCGCCTCGCTATTGGACTATTTGCCAGACAATATGCTGGTGGCGATCGATGAACCCGAACAGTGCCGAGGGCATGGCGATCGCTGGTTTGAACATGCCGATGAGCAGTGGCAGGAGTTGGCAGGTTCGGTAGGCAGAGCGCTGCCCCAAATTCACCGCCGCTTTGCCGATTCTTTGCTAGAAGTTGAACGATTCGATCGCCTCTATTTATCAGAACTTGCCGAGGAGGGTGTAGGGCTGAATCTATCCAGCCGTCCGGTGCCCTCTACGCCACACCAGTTCGGCAAATTAGCAGAAATCTTGCGGCAGGAGCGCGATCGCAGCTTTGGCGTGTGGCTGGTGTCGGCACAGCCCTCGCGATCGGTGGCTCTGCTACAGGAGCATGACTGTCCGGCGCAGTTTGTGCCCAACCCGCGCGACTATTTGGCGATCGACAAGCTACAAACGCAGCGAATTCCCACGGCGGTCAAGTATTCGGGCTTGGCGGAGCTAGAGGGCTTCATTCTGCCGACTTTCCGGCTAGTGGTCGTGACTGACCGCGAGTTTTTTGGGCAGCACACTCTGGCAACGCCCACCTACATCCGCAAGCGGCGACAGGCGGCTTCTAAGCAGGTTGATCCCAACAAGCTCCAGTTAGGCGACTATGTGGTGCACAAAAGCCACGGGGTGGGGAAGTTTCTAAAGCTGGAAAGCCTGACCATTAATAACGAAACCCGTGAGTATCTAGTGCTGCAATATGGCGACGGGTTGCTGCGGGTGGCAGCAGACCAAGTGGGGTCGCTGTCGCGGTTTCGGGGGGTGGGCGATCGCGTCCCAGAACTCAACAAAATGTCGAGCAAGGCGTGGGAAAAAACCAAGAGTAAGGTGCGCAAAGCCGTCAAAAAAGTTGCGGTGGATTTGCTGCATCTCTACGCCCAACGTGCCCAGCAGCAAGGGTTTGCCTACCCGCAAGACACCCCCTGGCAGGAAGAATTAGAAGACTCTTTCCCCTATCAGCCCACGCCCGATCAGCTTAAGGCGGTTCAAGACGTGAAGCGCGACATGGAGGATTTGCGTCCGATGGATCGGCTGGTCTGCGGTGACGTTGGCTTTGGCAAAACCGAGGTGGCAATTCGCGCGATTTTCAAAGCCGTTACCGCTGGGAAACAGGTGGCACTGCTGGCTCCCACAACTATTTTGACGCAGCAGCACTACCACACCCTGAAGGAGCGGTTTGCCCCCTACCCGATTCAGGTGGGTTTGCTCAACCGTTTTCGGAGTGCCGACGAGCGCAAAGATATTCAGCAGCGCCTTGCTACGGGGGAACTTGATGTGGTGGTGGGCACCCATCAGCTTTTGGGGAAAGGGGTGCAGTTTAAGGATTTAGGTCTGCTGGTAGTGGACGAAGAACAGCGGTTTGGCGTGAACCAGAAGGAAAAGATCAAGTCCCTGCGCACCCAGGTGGATGTGCTGACGCTGAGCGCGACCCCGATTCCTCGGACGCTATATATGGCGCTGTCTGGCGTACGAGAGATGAGCTTGATCAGCACGCCGCCCCCTTCGCGTCGGGCGATCAAAACCCACCTGTCGCCCTATGATCTGGAGGTGATGCGAACCGCCGTGCGGCAGGAACTCGACCGGGGCGGACAAATTTTCTACGTGGTGCCGCGCGTCGAGGGCATTGAAGAAGTAGCCGCCCGCATCCGGGAGATGGTGCCCTCGGCAAGAATCGCGATCGCCCATGGTCAAATGCAGGAGGGCGAACTAGAATCCACTATGCTGACCTTCAGCAATGGCGATGCGGAGGTTCTCGTTTGCACCACGATCATTGAGTCGGGTCTAGATATTCCGCGCGTTAACACGATTTTGGTGGAAGATGCCCAGAAGTTTGGCTTGTCGCAGCTTTATCAGTTGCGGGGTCGGGTGGGACGTGCCGGAATTCAAGCACACGCGTGGCTGTTTTACCCGCGTCAGAGTCAGCTTACAGAAACAGCCAGGCAGAGGCTAAGAGCCATTCAGGAATTCGCGCAGCTCGGCTCTGGATATCAGCTGGCAGTACGAGATATGGAAATTCGCGGAGTTGGAAATCTACTCGGCGCAGAACAATCTGGACAAATGGATGCGATCGGCTTTGATCTTTACATGGAAATGCTGGAGGACGCAATTAAGGAAATTCGTGGACAGGAAATTCCTCAGGTGGACGACACGCAAATCGACCTCAGCTTGACGGCATTTATTCCGGCAGACTACATTCCCGATCTCGATCAAAAGATGAGCGCTTACCGGGCGGTTGCCTCAGCACAGTCCAAAAAAGAGCTGACCCAAATTGCCGCAGATTGGAGCGATCGTTATGGCTCTATTCCCCCGGCAGCCCAGCAGCTTTTGCGCGTGATCGAGCTAAAGCAGGTTGCCAAATCGCTAGGCTTTAGCCGCATCAAGCCGGAAGCCAAACAGCATGTCTTCTTGGAGACGCCGATGGAGGAGCCAGCCTGGAATTTGCTCAAGGAAAATCTGCCAGAGCACCTCAAATCTCGCTTTGTATATACGCCAGGAAAGGTGACGATTCGGGGGTTAGGGGCGTTGAAAGCCGAGCAGCAGCTAGAGAATCTGCTAGATTATTTCGGCAGAATGAAAGGCGCACTTCCAGAGCCTGCTTTAGTTTAAGTCGTTCGAGCCTTCTCCACAGCAAAGTAAGAGATTCGCTTTTTTGTCCAATTGAAGGCTAAGGCTAAGGCTACAGGCTACTGCTGCTGCCGCTTAGAGAGCATCTGAAATGCGGTGAAAGCGATCGCAATCAGCGCAAATGAGAACAGCGTTGTTAGCGTGCCCAAGGCATACAGAGCCGGTGAAGTCACGTTAGTCGTCATTCCAAAAATCTCCAGTGGCAGGGTGTTGTCTTGTCCTGAAACCAGAGAAGTACGCGTAAATTCGTCGTAAGACAATGTAAACGTCAGCAGTCCAATCCCAATCAAGCTAGGGAGAATTAGCGGAAACACGACTTCCCAGAAAGTTTTACCGTCACTGGCTCCCAGGTCTTTTGCTGCCTCCTCGTAAGCAGGATTAAAGCGGTTAAATATCCCTAGCATAATTAAAAAAGCAAAGGGAACAGTCCAGGTAAGATGCGCCCCAAACCCAGAGGTAAACCAGTCGGTTTGAATACCCAGCACTTGAAAAACAATACCAATCCCTAGAGATACCAAAACGCTTGGCACAATCAAGCTAGAGATCGTTAGGTAAAAGATGGCGTTGGAACCTTTGAAACGACTTCGGAAAGCCAGACCTGCCAGAACGCTAACAATCAAAGAGAATAACACCACTGAAAGTCCCAGGATGAACGATCGCTGGAAAGATTCGATAAAGCTGCCCACCCGCTGCTCTTGAAACACTTGCCCCAGCCAATAAAAGCTAAAGCCGCGCATAGGAAAGGTCAGCGTCCCTTCCTCGCCCTGCAAAGACAGAGCAAAGATGGCAAACATAGGGCCATATAAAAACAAAACAAATAGCCCAAAGAATGCGGCTAATAAATAAAAAGAAAGCGATCGCTTTTGCACTTTTCCAGGCTCCGCACAGCTCAACGATTAAGTTCTTAATTTTCCAAGCCTTACAGTTCTTTGCGAATATCGACAACGCGCAAAATTCCTACTACCAAAATCAATGTCACTATTAGCAAAATGACTGCATTCGCGGCTGCCAGAGGATACTGCAAACTACCAATCTGTGTAGCAATCAGCTTACCGACCGAAGCCGACTGCCCGCCCCCCATCAAGCGCACGGTCACAAATTCGCCCATTACCAGCGTCACTACAAAAATGGAGCCAATCGCAATTCCTGAAGAGGCTAACGGCAGGATCACTTCTTTCAAGACTTGGAAGCCCGAAGCCCCCATATCTTCTGCTGCTGTAATCAGATTGCGATCGATTCGCATCAAGCTATTAAAGATAGGCCCAATCATGAAAAAGTTGTAAAGATGCACCATGCCCAGCACAACCGCAAAATCGGAAAACAGCAGCCATTGCACAGGTTCTTGAACCAAGTTAAGGTTCATCAACAGCTGATTTACCAATCCTTCCTTACCCAGAAATGGTACCCAGGAAATCATCCGAATAATGTTAGAAGTCCAGAATGGCACCGTACAGAGCAAAAATAAAATGATCTGCCATTTCTGACTCTTGATATGGAACGCGAGGAAGTAGGATACGGGGAAAGCGATCGCCAAACAAAAAAACCATACTAAGAACACATATTTGAACGTGTTCAGATAAGTTTTTAGAGAAACCTGAGACGTGAAAATGTCAATATAGTTTTGCAGCGTAAAAGCAGGAGTCATGGCATAGCCATTAAAGTCCCAAAAGCTAACGATCAAAATCATTAGAATGGGAAATACCAAAAACAGCAGGAAAACCAGCGTTTGCGGTGCTGCTAAGGTATAAGGTTGCAGGGCTTTCCAGGTTCTAGTCATATGCCCCCAGTGAGGATTGCGGCGAAGAATTCATCTTTGGAAATGCGATTGTTCAAGAACTCGCTTCAAAGAACGCTGAGAGGAATGGGTGAGGCAATGCCCACCCATTCAATCATTACGAAATCATTACGATGCAATAAATTCGTTCCACTTTTGAACGAGATACTTCTGCTCCTTCATCGTGGAATTCCAGACCACCACATTGCCCATCCGTTCTTTGAAAGATCCACCATCCCGAACTGCGCCTTTGGACTCCAGCTTTTTGCCAAACGGATCAATCATATCTGTTGCGGCGGGCTTGCCCTCGTACCAGAAATCCCACTCTTCTGGTTTCATAAACTTACGCGCATTCTCAGGAACAGCGCTATAGTACCCCTGCCTTCCCAAGAATGCACCCACCCAGCCGTCTACAATCCAGTTAATGTATTCGTAAGCCGCATCAAGCTGAATGCCCGACAAATTCTTTGACAGACCTAAACCACCCCCCCAAGCTCGGTAGCCCTCTTTCATAGGGCCGTAGACACATTGGAGACCCTTAGACTTTACCGCAGTCACAGCAGGTGACCACATTGATTGCAGCACCACCTCACCGGAAGTCATTAAGTTCACCGATTCATCAAACGTTTTCCAGAAGGCACGGAATTGACCCTCCTGCTTCTTCTGCCTCAAA
Organism: Drouetiella sp.; assembly: GCF_059504425.1. Lineage (NCBI taxonomy): Bacteria > Bacillati > Cyanobacteriota > Cyanophyceae > Oculatellales > Oculatellaceae > Drouetiella > Drouetiella sp. The sequence goes on along the minus strand of NZ_JCACIN010000120.1, from coordinate 5,425 downwards.
ATGTCGGTGATTTGGTCGATCTCCTCCTTCGTCATGTTGCCTTTATCGACAAACTTCATCAGCCCAGAAGCCTCTGCCACCATGGCAGCATCCATGATGCCGATCGAAGGAATATCTAAAATTGCAGTTTTGCCCTTAAACGCCGGCTCAAACAGTTCTGCCCAGCTTTCAATCTTTTTACCCGTCAGATCGGGTCGGTAACCCAAAGTGTCCGCATTGTACTGAAAGGGAATCAAAGTTGCCCATTCAGTTGGGGTAGGTGAAAACTCTTTGGAATCTGGCCCCGTCACATACATCACCTTAATCGGTGAAGTGCCCTGAGCTTGCTCAATCTTTGCACCCTCAAATTTACCTGTGGTAAAGAAGGGCACGATCTTGTCAAAGTCCCTAATCTTCTTGGTGTCTACGGGCTGAAGATTTCCAGAGGGTACTACCAGCGGCAGGCTAAAGTATTCTCCATCAAAGATGTCATACTGCCCAGGCTGAGTGATGGCAATTTGATTATTTTCCTCAGTGCTGAGGGCACGCATATCAAACTTAAAGCCCAAATCTGCGATCGCCTTATTGCGAATTTCATTGATTTGGGAGACACCTGTTCCAATCAGGCGTAAAGTGACATCCTTAGCCTTGCCCATATTGACTTCTGGACTGGCAGATGGATTGCCTGGAGTACCGGGTGCAGAGGTTGTTGGCGTGGAAGAAGCACAGCGCGTGGCTGCAAAGGCCGCTCCAACAGCTAGTCCAGTTCTGATCACCTGACGACGGGAAATTTTAGACATAGGGGGTGTTGTAAATCGGTGAATAAATTGAACGCTGAAGCCGTCACATTACAATGTGAGGCAAGAATCAATGAGACAGAAAAACGCACTCTTCAACTGCCCAAGTCAGCGTGACAAGTTGACCTTCAGGGACAGCCTGGTTAATCCACTCGGAGCTACGCACCTTGTAGGTGATTTCCTGTCCGGTGGCTTCTACCATCAGCGAGACACGCGTAATGTAACCCGTGAACTCGATCGCCGTAATCCTCGCCGTTAGCTGGTTAGGAGCCGTTGAATCAGCAGGGGGATATGGGAGCAAATCCATAGAGTCGCTCCGCACACAGCAGGCTGCCGCCATGCCCGGATCAGCAGCCTGACCTCGACAGAAGAAAGTGCCAATCCCTTCCACCTCCAATCGAATCACTGCACCTTTCTCATCCAAAGCTACGCCACTAACCTGCCCGCCAAAAATGTTGTTGTCGCCTACGAAACGAGCTACAAAACGAGAGGCTGGCGTTCTGAAGATATCTGAAGGCGCTCCAATCTGATCAATGCGACCGTTGTCCATTACCACAATTTGATCAGACAGCGAGAAGGCTTCGTCCTGTCCATGAGTGACCTGAATAAAGGTCATGCCAAACTGCTTTTGCAGTCGCCGCAGTTCTCCTCTAGTTTTTACCCGCAGATTTTCATCCAAAGCGCTCAGGGGTTCGTCGAGCAGTAGCACCTGGGGGCGAGTCACCAAAGCTCTGGCTAAGGCTGCCCGCTGCTGCTGCCCGCCGCTGAGCTTAGCGGGCTTGCGATCGGCAAACTGGCTCAACCCCACTATTTCGATCATTTCATTAACCCGCTGACTGCGCTCGGCTTGAGGCACATTCCGCATTTTCAAACCAAATTCCACATTCTCCCAGACTGATTTGTGCGGAAACAGCGCGTAGCTTTGAAACATCATGGCAGAATTGCGCTTGGCAGGCGGCAGATCATTCACCCGTCGATCGCCAATTAAAACATCTCCGCTCGTCACATCCTCATGCCCAGCCACCATCCGCAAAGTCGTAGTTTTGCCACAGCCGCTCGGCCCCAATAGGCAGGTATAAGACCCAGCCGGGATGTCCAGATTAATATCCTTGACTGCCGTAAACGAACCGTACTTTTTCGTCACCGATCGCAGTATCACCCCAGAAGACTGAGCAGCCAACTCCTGTTGAATTTTGCTTTCGGCTGACTCTTGCGCCAAGATTACGCCTGGAGAAGAAACGGAAACAGGTGAATTCATAGATCTAAGGGATGGGGTGAGGGGGACTTCAAAATGATTTGAATGCTTGAATTAGAGAACTGAAGCCTGAAGTAATCGAGAGTTTATGGCTTTCACGAGTTATACGCTGTAACTTTACATAGACCTAGCCTGGACAAATTGTATGCAAAGATACACAAAGGATGCGAAGATAACAATCAAAGCTTCGGATAAATTTCATCTAATACATTTCATCAAGCTGTAACAATGTGTGAAGCAAAACGTTCGCTCCTTGAGTGCATTGTTCAGGTGACGTATATTCCTCTCCAGAGTGACTCAGCCCGTTCTGACTAGGAACAAAAATCATTCCCATATCCGTCACTCGACCAATCTCTAATGAGTCATGACCTGCACGGCTAGGCATAGCAATGTGACTCAATCCAAGTGCCTGAGAAACCTGAGCGATCGTCGCTTGAACCTGCGGAGCTGCCAAAGTTGGCTCAACGCACAAAAGTGGCTTTAGCTCAATTTGAGTATTGGTAGCAGTTGCGATCGTCTTAATTTCCAGCTGGAGTCGCTCCAGCATTTCACTCAGGCAGTCCTGCGACAAATCCCGCATGTCCACCGTCAAATTCACCTGACCTGGAACAATATTGACCGCGTTAGGAGCTACCGTCAAAAACCCAACGGTCGCTACCGGATGACTAGGCATACTCAAAGCTATTTCCTGAACCGCTAAGACAACCTGAGCAGCAGCAACCAGAGCGTCTTGACGCATATCCATTGGGGTGGTTCCAGCATGGTTAGCTTGCCCCTCAATAGAGATTGCCTTTCGCAGCATCCCTACAACACCTTGCACCACGCCAATTTCCTTACCTGCACTTTCTAAAACCGCGCCTTGCTCCACATGGAGTTCCACAAATGCTGCCATGTCAGCACGGGTGCGCCGAGCCGCTGCTAGATCATCCCAGTTGCCACCAATAATTTCTAGACAGGTTTCAATGGTGCCTTCAGCTTTAGGCTTGTAATCTTCAGGCGATCGCTTTGCCGTTCCCGACATTGCCTGACAGCCAATCATTGTGTTCTCTTCATCCGTAAATACAATTACCTCCAGCGGATGCTTGAGACGCGTCTTACTCTCTCGTAACGTCCGCACAACTTCGATACCTGCCAAAACCCCCAGTACGCCATCATACTTACCTCCTGAAGGCACAGTATCGATATGAGATCCGGTTGCCAGTGCAGACATATCTTCTGCTAGCCCTGCGTATCGACCAATCAGATTTCCCGCAGCATCTGTATGAACCGTCATCCCAGCTTCTACCATCCACTGTTGCACCAGATATCGAGCTTGCAAAATCTCTGGTGTAAAAGCAAGGCGGCAAATCTCACCATTGGGCATCCGCCCTATCTTGGCAAGGCGATTGATATTGGCAGAGAGACGATCGCCGTTGATCGCCAACTTAGAAATAACTTCCATACCCCATCCCTCAATCAAGGTTGTTCATCGAGTCCCGTCGCTGCATTTGCCTTTGTTCTGGCTTCAGCAATCTACTATTTGCCGCTACAGCAAACTAGAATCTATCCCCACAATACGCATCTACAAAATCAAAGCAGTATTGCAAATGGCAATTCCCAATGTGATCTACTAAAGAGCACATTCGCTATAAAATAGGTGTTTTGCTTGTTATTCGTATACTGTATACAATGACAGCGGTAAAAAATGTGTACCAATACACTTTTCGCGGAGATAGTCGCTTTGGGTAACCCATCTGCCTGTCCACTGAATTAAGAGGTTCTTGTGGACTGTATTTGCAAGCATAGGAAAAAGTGTAAAGTTTATATACTTCAACTCGTAGACTTTGGGCAACTCCAACTATGACATACGTATTTATCTGCGGCTCTGCCTTGCAGGGTCAACCTGACCATCAAAACCTACAGTCTGCTACTTTTATTCGGCAAACTAAAACCCAACCCCTTTATCGTCTGCATGCCGCCCAAGATGGCTGGCATCCTGCTATTTATCAAGTCGAAACAAACGGAATTTCTATTCCTGGAGAACTCTACGAACTCACGCCAGAACAGTACGACTATCTAGTTTCTACTGAACCTCCCAACATGTATCCCGCAGAAGTTCTGCTAGAAAATGGAGAAACTGCAACTGCAATGCTCTACCCTTATGAATTGGTAAAACAGCATAACTGGGAAGATATTTCTCATTATGGTGGTTGGGTAGCTTATAAGCAGGCAGTCGCAACCAAATAAACGTCCGCAGCGATCGCCCCCAAATTAAAATCTGGCGAGGTAAAATCGAGCACAAGCTTCACAATTTCAAAAATGAAAGCTCCTTACTAGGAGCTTTCACAGGACTTCTTCAGCCTAGGCAGATATTAAATCCTTATCTCCTATGGATTCAACGTCTTGCTGTTTGTATCCCATGTTATCATCTAGGCTGTTAGCAGTGCGATCACCTTCCAAATCCTCATCCGCATTCCGAATAATATCCAAATCGATATCTAGAACAGTCATTTCCAGTCCTGCTTTTGGAACATTACCATTGCTAGAAATGTAAGGATTAGGTTCAATATTACCTGTACAAATAATGAGTGAACCCTTCTTCAAAAATGGTAGTTTACGCCATCCGTAAGACTTCTCCCAAATGCTCAGCCTGACAATAAAAGACTCTTCTCGGTTCCGTACCTTCTGAACATATAGCGTTGCCGTTGCCACTCTAGCAGTATCACCATCTCGCAACTCAACTGTTTTAATTTGAGCATCTGCTGCTAAATTGCCACTGACAATCCACTTATTCAAACCAGCACTTGCCATAAGAATGCACCTTACTTAAATTGATTATTATCAAAGTTCCCAAAATTGAGAGACAAAATACCAAAATAAGTAAGATTCTTTCAGAGAATAGCAAATGTCAGCATAGAGCTTAAACAAGAGAATATCAAAATCTATTGCTAGCAACATCTGAAAGGGAGCATGTCACCTTTTTAGAGAGAATAAATCGTTGAGGTAGGCAGTACGATGAGCAAGTACCTGAGGCACATTGTCCGCTTTCCACTGTGCCCCTGAAATCTGAATGCGACGGTCAATTTGTTTAATGGCAGACTCTACGGCACCGAAACCAATCGAACAAATGCCTTCGGCTTGGTAGTAAGCGTAATTGACAATCCGATGGCGATGTTTTTGCAGATAGGCGCAAAAGTTTTTCGCCTGTTTCTGCCTGAGATTGACAAACAGGGCAAGGGTTTCATCGACTTGTCCTTTCCACAGTAGGGTTTGGGCTTGGCGCATAACGCTTGAGTGAACCGCCCACTTTGTGGAGATTTTCATTGAGATGAAACCAGTCGAGAATTTCTCGGCGTTGGGTATCGCGCGACAATTACATAGGCATCGTGAGATGACTGGCGACAACTACATTGGC